>NZ_CP040676.1:1073750-1407500 GCF_005960665.1 Exiguobacterium mexicanum | reverse complement strand
TGAACGATACGTTCGGTCATGCTTACGGGGACGAGGTGTTGCATCGCGTCGCCGAGGAAGTCCGTCTCGCCATCCGCTCGAGTGACGAATTGATTCGTTATGGCGGGGAAGAATTTCTCATCATCCTCAACGTGTCGGAGCGTCACGTCGTCGATGCGGTGCTTGAACGGGTCCGTAGGCGCATCGAGGAGATGACATTTACATATGAACATCACGTCACCGTATCGATCGGCTATACACGGGTCTGTCAGACCGGTATGACGCTCGGCGAGTGGTGTGCTTATGCCGATGAGGCGCTCTACAAGGCGAAGCGCGATGGACGCAATCGAATCATCCGCTACTCGTCAGCCGTCCGCGAGGAGAAACGGCTCGCTTACGTGACGATGAGTCCTGAGAAGTACGCTTTGCTCGCTGAGCGCTTGCCGAAGCAGCATCGTCGCTACGAGGTCATCTATCGCCCATACGATCGTTACGCCTGTAACGATCATATGGAAATGTTTATTCTCGATGACTCGGGCACGAACGAGACGAGAGGGACCTTATCAGCCGTCAAAGAGCAACGCGGCAAGTACAGCCATATCTTGGCCGTATCGAAACGAACCGCGCTCGAGCTCGGGGCGCTGTATGATGACTTGGCCGAGCAGGACCATCAGGACACGATCACTGAAAAAATCGAGCAATGGCTCGAAAAATTACCCGATTAAAAAAGGGACGTCGACTCAGTCGATGTCCCTTTTGTCATATTGACGGAATGTGAAGCTATAGGCATGCCGTTCGTCGGCCGGATGAAACTGTTCGTTCGTCACGATAAGACCGTCCGGAAGGGATGGATAAAACGTGTCCGCCTCGAACGTGCCATCGACCTCGGTGACGAAGAACCGGTCCGTTATCGAAAGTGTCTGCTCATAGAGCGTCGCGCCACCGATGATATAAAGGTCTGTCGTCTCGTCTTTAAGCGACTCGAGGTCGTGCCACACATCGACACCTTCAGCTGAGAAGGTGCGGTCCGACGTGACGACGATATTGCGTCGGTTCGGCAGCGGCCGACCAATCGATTCAAACGTCTTTCGTCCCATGACGACCGTTTGACCCGTCGTGACAGCTTTGAACTGTTTCAAGTCATCGGGCAGGCGCCACAACAAGGCGTTATCTTTCCCGATTTCCCGATTGCTCCCGATGGCGACGACATGGATGATCATACGCTCACTTCTCCTTTAATGTGTGGATGAGGGTCATAGCCGACAATCTCGAAGTCTTCAAACCGGAAGTCCTCGATGGATGACACGTCACGCAGGATGTTCAATGTCGGGAGCGGTCGGGTCTCACGCGTCAATTGCAGCTTCACTTGTTCGAGGTGGTTATGGTAAATGTGGGCGTCGCCGAGCGTATGGACGAAGTCTCCGACTTCAAGCCCGGTCACATGGGCGACCATATGCGTGAGCAAAGCGTAAGACGCGATATTGAACGGGACACCGAGGAACGTGTCAGCGCTTCGTTGATAGAGCTGGCACGACAATTTTCCGTCCGCGACGTAAAACTGGAACATGAGATGGCACGGCGGCAACGCCATGTCTTCAAGTTGCCCTGGATTCCAGGCCGAGACGATGAGTCGGCGCGAGTCAGGGTTCGTTTTGATTTGCTCGATTACTTGCGCGAACTGGTCGACAGTCGTGCCGTCTGGTTTCGGAAACGAGCGCCACTGCGCCCCGTAGACAGGACCGAGATTACCGTCCTCATCGGCCCACTCGTTCCAAATACGAACCCCATTGTCTTGAAGGTATTTGACGTTCGTGTCGCCGGTGATGAACCAGAGCAGTTCATGGATGATGGAGCGCGTATGTAATTTCTTCGTCGTGATCAGGGGGAACCCGTCCTGAAGGTTGAAACGCATCTGGTAGCCGAACACGCTCGTCGTCCCGGTCCCGGTGCGGTCTTCTTTGACGACCCCGTTCTCGAGGATATGGGTGCATAAATCATGGTATTGTTTCATGTGGGAAGTCTCCTTTCTCGTTCAAAAAATTACAAAAAGTCGCACTCATTATAACACAATATATTGACGACATAACGTTTCGATTTCTACATACAGATTTTGCAAGCGATAATTATCTCGGATTTAACATGAAACCATATCGTAATGGGAAGTACTAATCTGTATGGAAAGATGTGGTCTCAGGTAGCTTCGTTATGTTTCAATTCGCGTACAAATAAACGTCTCCGAAGATATCGACTTGATCACCTTGAACACGAAGTGCACAATCTTTGTTCGACAAATAGATTGGTAATTCTACGGATAAGAGGGCGAGCTCTTGCTTGACGATGTGCATGTGATGTTCGAGATCGAAGTGGGAGAGCACCGAAAAATCGTTGAGGGCCACGCCCTGTGAAATCGTTGGGGTTGAAACCTCATAACCCATGTTTGGCGAGCATAACCAAGACAAAGACATATTGATTGCGCCTGCACTAGCGCCTACGACGATGGCGTCGCTTTGTTGAATCGATTGGATTAGGTCACGTTGAACAAGATGCCGGCTTCCTGTAACCACGATAGCTCGATAACACCATTTTCCGCAGTTGAGGCAGGGTCCGAGCTGATCATTACGAGGGACTGCCGATTTGTCACGTCTCGTGACAAGGCATCTGCCAAATGAGTTGGGAAAAAATCGTTGAACCATCCAAGATAGTAGCACGTCTTCATAGTGAGCCTCCTTCGTATGAAAGTTCTTTCAATAAATTGATTAGAATCAATCTCATTATAACCGAACTGGTTGAAATTTTTTCCATAAATAATATGTGATTGTTTATAATGAAGAAGACAAACGAGTCTACCTTGTCATGTTGATTGATGTACGTTCAAAAGGAGGATTATCGTGAAGAAGCAATCATTAATTTTCTTATTATCCGTATGCTTACTGAGCCTTGGCCTAATCGGAAATCTTGTTTTTGAAACAATGGGCTTTTTCTTAAATCCAACCATTCAGGTGATCAGCATCCCAATCGCATCCACTGAAGGGTACTTCATCCATGGACTTATCGCCCTTGCCATTACTTTTCTTGGGTTATTCCTGCTTCCTTTCGCATTGAATCGTAACAAAGTAAAAATCACTTCCGTTTTTCTGTTGGCGGTCATTCTTATTCCTCAGCTTGTTTGATGAAAAACTCATTCCAGGAACCAGATGACTTTTCCATCTAGTTTTATTTTATTGAGACGGTGAATTCATTAGTAACTACTGCACGTCTTAAGAGGAGGGTTACGATGAGAGCAGTGATTTGTACCGGATATGGGCCACCTGACGTGTTGCAGCTCCGAGAGGTCGACAAGCCTGTGCCAAAATCGGATGAGTTGTTGATCAAAGTTCACACCTCTGCCGTCCATTCCGGCGACCTTCGATTACGGGCTCTTGATGTACCGGTTCTAGGTAAGCTCCCGATGCGAGTCATCGTCGGTTTCAAGGCGCCGCGCCAACCGATTCTTGGTGTCGTCTTGGCAGGGGAGATCGTCGAGACGGGTAGTCGCGTTGAAGACTTCAAGGTCGGTGACCGTGTCTATGCGCTGACCGGGATGCGGTTCGGCGGCTACGCTGAATATGCGTGTGTCAAAGCGAATAAATGTGTCGAACGCATGCCGAACAACGCTAGTTTTGTCGAAGCAGCCAGCTTGCCGTTTGGCGGAACGACGACTCTTCACTTTTTGCGTAAAGTGAACATCGAACAAGCGAAGACCGTATTAATTTACGGGGCCTCCGGAGCAGTCGGTTCGATGGCCGTTCAAATCGCGAACTATTACGGGGCTCACGTAACGGCAGTCTGTCGAGAACGGAACTTCGAACTCGTCAGAAGTCTTGGCGCAGACGTCGTGGTCGATTACACGAAAGCAGGCTATGATAAGAAACTGACCACATACGTTGCCGTGTTCGATGCGGCCGGGAAAATCGATAAGCGGTTGGCCCGGAAACATGTCGCCGAACACGGGAAATTCAGTTCTGTCGCCGGACAAGGACCTGCGAGTGAACGGAAAGAGGATTTGACTTTCCTGAACGATCTGTTTGAAGCCGGCCGATTAAAGGCCGTCATCGATTCGGTTTATCCGCTCGAGGACATCGTCGCGGAGCACCGTTACGTTGATGCCGGAGGAAAGGCTGGAAATGTGATTGTGCCCGTGACACAAGCAAATTGATTCAAGTTAAGCGACGTGCGTTTCATCGATCGTCCCTGTTTTCGCCACGTGGCTTATGGGGTATACTTGTGAAAGACAAATAAAGGGAGGGATTCGATGCAATTACAAGGTAAAAATATTTTGCAAATCGTCAGTGACGACTTTGAAGACTTAGAATTATGGTATCCGGTCCATCGGTTACGCGAGGAAGGTGCAAACGTCATCCTCGCCGGCGAGAAGGCGGATCACGCCTATATCGGTAAGTACGGCGTTCCAGCCAAATCGGACATCGCGTTCGATGACGTCGACATCTCATCATACGACGCTATCCTCGTCCCAGGTGGCTGGTCACCCGACTTGTTGCGCCGCTTCGATTCGGTGAAAGGGTTCGTCCGCTATATGCATGACGAGAAACGGCCAATCGGTCAAATCTGTCACGCTGGCTGGGTATTGATTTCAGCGAAGATTCTTGATGGTGTCAACGTCACGAGCACACCGGGTATTAAAGATGATATGGAAAACGCGGGTGCGATTTGGCACGATGAGCCGGTCGTCGTCGACGGTCATATCGTCTCGAGCCGCCGTCCGCCTGACCTGCCTGACTATATGCGGGAATTCATTAAAGTCATGGCCAAGAACTGAAAATAGAATAAAGGGGTTAACGACAGTTGAGACTTAAATCGAATCCAGTTCTCCGTAAATCAATGGAGACAACAGCTTATAGCACCACGCCGATGACGAAAGCCGGTACGTGGTCGAAAGTGTTCACGCTGCTCTTGCTCGTCACGGCAGCCGCCGGGACGACGTGGATGCTCGTGCCGACAATCGGGGAGGCGTTATTGTTCCCGCTCATGATCGGCTCGCTCATCCTCGGCTTGGTCTTAGCACTCGTCATCACGTTCAAACCGAGAACGGCACCTGTCGTCGCGCCATTGTATGGTATTGTCGAAGGGGTGTTCGTCGGGTTGATCTCGTACTTCTTCGAAGCGATGCTTCCGGGCATCGTCGGCCGTGCCGTCTTGACGACGTTCATCGTCGCGTTCGCGATGTGGTTCGTCTACTCGACGGGTCTCGTCAAAGTGACGCAAAAGTTCCGCGCCGGTGTCACGGCCGCGATCTTTACGGTCATGTTGCTTTATCTCGTTCAAATCGGGATGAGCTTCTTTGGTTCAGGACTCCCGTTCATGACGGGCTCGTCACCGCTTGCCATCGGCGTGCAATTTGTAATTGTCATCATCGCCTCACTCGCGCTCGTGCTTGATTTCGACTATATCGCTCGTCAAGTCGAGAGCCGGGCTCCGAAAGAGCTCGAATGGGTCGCGGCGTTCGGGTTGATTGTGACGCTCATCTGGCTCTATATTGAAATTCTTGATTTACTGTATCGCCTCGCCATGCGCGACTGATCATCGGCCTTCGGGCCGGTGATTTTTTATGAAAGGAAAGGATGTGAAGCCGTCATCGAACCGATGATGGCGCTACTGTTATGAAAAAAGTGATTGTGATTGGATCAGGAATCGTCGGCATCTCGACCGCGTACCATCTGGCCGGGAAAGCCGACGTCACCGTCATCGACCGTAAAGAGAAGGGCCGTGCGACTGACGCGGCAGCAGGCATCGTCTGCCCGTGGATCGCCCAGCGCCGGAACAAGGCGTGGTACGCGCTCGCCAAAGGGGGCGCTCACTACTACGCGACCGTCGTGGACGATTTGAAGCGAGAAGGTGAGACGGAGACCGGCTATAAACGCGTCGGGACGCTCGCCTTGCACGAAGACAAAAAATTGAACGAGATGCAAGAGCGGACGGCGCTACGCCGTGAAGAAGCCCCGGAAATCGGCGATTTGACCCGGATGACGGCAGAAGAAGCGAGAGCGCTGTTCCCGCCGCTCTCGGACGAATATGACGCCCTTCTCGTCGAAGGAGGGGCACGCGTCGATGGGGAGAAGTTAAGAGCGGCGCTCGAACGGGTCGCCGTAAAACGCGGTGTGACCTTGATTGACGGTTCGGCCGTGCTCGTTGAAGAAAACGGCTATCACGTCGAATGTGATGGTGTCCGCTTTGAGGCGGATGAAATCGTACTCGCCTGCGGGGCGTGGTTGCCCGAGTTGATGGAACCGATCGGGTATACGGCCCGTGTCGCTGGGGAGAAGGCACAAATCGTTCACGTACAGCTGCCTGATACGGACGCGTCCGACTGGCCGGTCGTCATGCCGCCGCGGCGCCGCTATTTGCTCGGATTTGAAGAAGGACGAATCGTCATCGGCTCGACGCACGAACGGGACAAGGCGTTCGACGCACGGCCGACGGCGATCGGGATTCATGAAGTGCTTTCGAAAGGGCTAGAATCGGCCCCGGGACTTGCCGAAGCCGAACTGATTGAGACGCGTGTCGGCTTCCGTCCGGTCACGCCGAACTCGATTCCAATTCTAGGCCGCGTACCGGGAGCGGAGCAGTTGCTCGTCGCGAACGGTCTCGGGTCATCAGGTTTGACGGTCGGCCCGTTCATCGGGAAAGTGCTCGCCGATCTCGTTCTGACAGGGGACTGCGAGCTCGATATGTCTCTCTATCCCATCGCTGAGTCTGTGTTCCGAAACACCGATAAAGTCTGACGATTTAGTTTTTCGAAATAGAATGACGGGTATGATACAATCAGCTCGAACAGTTTTGAAAGGGGAATGATTGTATGCAACTCGCAACGTTACGCAACGGTGTCAAAATTCCAATGATCGGCTTTGGGGTATGGCAAGTCGACAACGAGACGGAGGCGCCACAGGCCGTCGCCGAGGCACTGAAAGTCGGATATCGCCATATCGATACGGCAGCCGTTTATAAGAATGAAGAAGGCGTCGCCAAAGGGATTCAAACATCTGGCGTCGCTCGTGAAGATATCTTTTTGACGTCGAAGATTTGGAACGAAGACATTCGCCAGCGCCGGACGAAAGAAGCGTTCGACGAATCACTCGCTCGACTCGAGACTGACTATTTAGATCTTTGTCTGCTCCACTGGCCAGTCGACGGGTTCGTCGAGGCGTGGAAAGATTTGATTGACCTCTATGAGGCCGGTAAAATCAAGGCGATCGGGGTGTCGAACTTCAAAGAACACCATCTCGAAACGTTGAAAGAAGCGGGTCTCATGACGCCCCTCATCAATCAAATCGAGTTGCACCCGCAACTGCCGCAACCGGACCTCGTCGAGTATTGCCAAGACGAGGGCATTCAAGTTGAGGCTTGGAGCCCGCTCATGCAAGGGAAGTTCCTCGACATCCCGACTTTCGCTGAAATCGCGGAGAAACACGGTAAGACGCCGGCGCAAGTCGTGCTTCGCTGGCATTTGGACACGGGGAATGTCGCGCTTCCGAAATCCGTCACACCGCACCGCATTCAAGAGAACTTCGAAGTGTTCGACTTTGCGCTCGATGCGGACGACTTGGCGAAAATCGATGCCGTGGCGACACATGACCGTCTCGGTCCCGACCCGGACGAGATCGACTTCTAAACAATTGATGTTGTCGCCCATCTACTTAGGTGGACGATCCCGAATGCGGTGACACTGCCGCTTCTTCGACACGACTCCGGTTAAGGCCGGAGTCGTTTTATTATGTGTCCAGCGAGTTATTCAGGAGCTAGTCCGGATGTGTATGAGCGTTGGCACATGGGTATAGAAAACTATGCTAATAAAGGAGGTGTCAGGTCTTCTTCGGAGGATCGTACTTATGGACTTATCAAAATGGCCTTTAATCAACTGGCTGGCGTTTTTGGCGACGGTCGTCATCAACTACTTCGCGAGCGGTGAAAATGCGGCCGTGTCGGACCGAATCGATATTTACTTCAAACCGGCCGGCTACGCATTCTCGATTTGGGGCGTGATTTATATCGCGCTCGCCGTCTGGCTCGTCTTGCAACTGAAGAAAGGGTCGGTTGCGAACCGGCAGGCGAATCGGATGAAAGCGGGCTTTCTCGTCTCGTGTATCTTGAACGGCCTCTGGTTGCTCACGTTCACGAACGAATGGTTCATCGCTTCGCTCGTCGTCATGGTCGCATTTCTCGCGACGCTCGCCTGGCTCTATTACATCGCCTTCCGGACGTCGACAAGTTGGCTCGACCGGTTCCCGTTCTCGATTTATATCGGCTGGGTGTCTGTCGCGACGATTGTCAACGTGTTCGTCGTCATGAACCGAGAAAATGTCACCACGTTGCTCGGGCTCGACGAACTGGCTTGGACATCGCTCATGCTCATGGTCGGTGTTGTCCTGGCGCTCGTCTTCATGTGGTGGCATCGTGACTTCATCTATCCGCTCGTCTTCGTCTGGGCCTACATCGCCATCTTTGCACGAATTGACAATGCGACGCTTTACGTCGTCCTCGTCAGTGCCTTGATTTTGCTCACTCTCGGATATGTCGGCTTGATCATTTGGAAAAAACCCCGGGCATTTTTGCATCACTCACGAAAAACGGTTGAATAAGGTCGAAAGCAGAAGCGGTAGCTCGTAGGACTACCGCTTTTTTTGTGAGTTTATTTGAGTTCTTATGAACCTATACATCAATATATTTTATGGATAATTATTCTTTATGCATTATAACATGTTTTCAAAAATTGCTTGATAACGCTAATGAATACGCTTACATCGATATGGTGATGGACGTGAATTATGCAGAATGGTATACAAGCCCCTTGATTTATCAGAATATTTAGAACAAAATAAAATTTACGAAACAAGATCGAGAGAGAGGGGTTGATTCGATGAAGCGAACAGGCTTGTACGATTCACGATTCGAAAAAGACGCATGTGGCATTGGGCTATATGTCAACCTAAACGGAGAGAAGAAACACGACATTGTCAGTAAATCATTATCGATGCTCTGTAAGCTGGAGCACCGGGGCGGGCAAGGCGTCATCGATGCCGGAGACGGCGCGGGGATCATGACCGAGCTACCGCACGAACTGTTCCTCGAGACGATGAATTTGCCGACACCAGGTCGCTACGCGGTCGGGATGGTCTTTTTCCAACCTGACGAATCACGGCTGCAAGAAAAGCAACGGCAGATGGAAGCGATTGCCGATGAGTTTGACTATGCGACCATCGCCTGGCGTGAGGTCCCGGTCGATAGTTTGGCCATTGGGGAACACGCCCGGGTGACACAGCCGACGATTTATCAATGGTTCGTTTCTTGCCCATTCGCAGACTACGACTCGAACGAGCGGACACTCTACCAACTCAGACGGACGATTGAGAAGACCGAAGACTTGAATCTATACATGCCGAGTTTATCGACGAAGACGATCGTCTATAAAGGGATGCTGACGCCTGAACAGATTGAGCGATTTTATCTCGATTTGCAGGCGCCGGCCTATAAGAGCACGTTCGGTATCGTCCATTCTCGCTTCTCGACGAACACGTTCCCATCATGGGAGCGGGCCCATCCGAACCGCATGATTGTGCACAACGGAGAAATTAACACACTCCGCGGCAATATCGACGCGATGCGAGCGCGCGAAGGCGTGACATCGACCGATTTGTTCGAGGACGTGAATCAGCTGTTCCCAGTCCTTCAAGAGACGGGCAGCGATTCGTCGATGCTCGATAACGCCTTCGAGTTCTTCACACGGACCGGACGTTCCATCGCTCATACGGCGATGATGCTCATCCCTGAGCCGTTCGCAGAAGTGAAAATAGATCCGTTCAAAAAAGACTTCTACCAATATCATTCATCGATCATGGAGCCTTGGGATGGACCGACTGGTGTCGTTTTCACGGACGGCCGTCAAATCGGCGCCATCTTGGATCGGAACGGACTGCGACCGATGCGTTATATCGAGACGCTTGATGGCGAACTCATCTTGTCGTCTGAGAGCGGCGTCATTCCCGTACAAGCCGAGAACGTGAAGTCGAAACAGCGACTTCGTCCAGGCCAGCTCCTATTGATCGACTTAGAGTCGAAACGCCTCATCCCTGACGCGGAAATCAAACAGACGATCGCGCGCGCCGAGCCGTACGGTAAATGGTTGAAGCAGATGACTAAGCTTGAAGAGTCTCCGGTCGAAGAGCCGTTCGTCGCCGACCTGCACCGGAAACAGCGGGCGTTCGGTTACACGAAAGAAGATATCGAACAATATCTCGTCCCACTCATCCTTGAGAAGAAAGACCCGATTGGTTCGATGGGTCATGACCAACCGGTCGCGGTCTTGTCTGAACGACCACGTTCGTTGTTCCATTACTTCAAACAGCACTTCGCCCAAGTCACGAACCCACCAATCGATGCATTGCGTGAGAAGATCGTCACGGCCACGTTCACGTGGCTCGGACCACTCGCGAACCCGGTCCACACCGGTCGCGGTCACGCCCGTCGTGTCTGGCTCAAACATCCGTTCCTTGATGGGGCCGCGATCGAACAAGTGAACGAGACGCTTCGCGTCGAACGGGTCGATACGACATACGAACACGACCTCGAGGCTGCCCTTGAGACGTTGTTCGAACGTGTCGAAGGGCTCGTCCGCGATGGGGCTGAAGTCATCGTCTTGTCGGATCGTGACATGAACGAAAACCTGTTGGCGATGCCGTCGCTCCTCGTCTTGAGCGCCGTCCACCAACACTTGCTTCGCGTCAACCTTCGCGCGTCGTGCAGTCTTGTAGCCGAAAGTGGCGAAGTACGAGAAGTCCACCAAGCGGCCGCCTTGATTGGGTACGGCGCTGACGCCGTCTATCCGTATCTCGCCTATGCGACGATTGCCGAGGCGGTCGAGGCCGGTCAACTGTCCTATTCGTTCGACGAGTCGGTCCGCCGCTATCAGACGGCGTCGGTCGACGGTATCGTCAAGATCATGTCGAAGATGGGGATCTCGACTGTGCAAAGTTATCGCGGGGCACAAATCTTTGAGGCGGTCGGCATTGACCGTGACTTGATTGAACGTCATTTCCGAGGGACGACGTCACAATTGTCCGGTGTCGGTTTTACCGAACTCGAGGAAGAGTCGCGCCGCCAGCATGAAGCTGCCTACGAGCGGGAACGACCGCTCGAGGCCGGAGCCGATTTCCAGTGGCGCGCTGATGGGGAAGAGCACGCCTTTAACCCGAAGACGATTCATTTGCTCCAGCGTGCCTGCCGTGAGAATGAGCGCCGGTATTATGACGCCTACGTCAAACTCCACGAATCGTCAGGCCAATTCTTGCGTCAATTGTTCGCGTTTAAACAGCAGGATGCCGTCCCGCTCGACGAAGTCGAATCGGTCGCCTCGATTGTTAGCCGCTTCAAGACGGGGGCGATGTCATTCGGTTCCCTTTCGAAAGAAGCCCACGAGACGCTCGCCATCGCCATGAACCAAATCGGCGGCAAGAGCAACTCCGGGGAAGGCGGGGAGGACCGGAATCGGTTCACGTCTGATGAGGACGGCAGTGAACGCGTCAGTCGCATCAAGCAAGTCGCAAGTGGTCGTTTCGGTGTGACGGCCGAATATTTGTATCACGCCGATGAGATTCAAATCAAGATGGCGCAAGGTGCGAAGCCGGGTGAGGGTGGACAATTGCCAGGGAACAAAGTATATCCATGGGTCGCCGAAGTGCGCGGCTCAGTCCCAGGTGTCGGACTCATCTCGCCACCGCCGCACCACGACATCTATTCGATTGAAGATTTGGCTCAGCTGATCTTCGACTTGAAGCACGTCAACCCGAACGCGAAAATCAGCGTCAAACTCGTCTCGAAGTCAGGCGTCGGGACGATTGCGGCCGGTGTCGCCAAAGCGAACGCCGACACGATTGTCATCAGTGGCTATGACGGAGGAACCGGGGCGTCACCACGGACATCAATCAAGCATACGGGACTCCCGTGGGAGCTCGGTCTGCTCGAGACGCATCAGACGCTCGCGTTGAACGGACTCCGGGGCCGCGTCACGCTCGAGACCGACGGTAAGCTCATGACCGGGCGTGATATCGTCCTCGCCGCCATCTTCGGCGCCGAAGAATACGCGTTCGCGACGGCGCCGCTCGTCGTGCTCGGTTGTATCATGATGCGGGCGTGTCACCTCGACACGTGTCCGGTCGGTGTCGCCACACAAGACCCGGCCTTGCGCGCAAAGTTCATGGGCAAACCCGAACACGTCGTCAACTTGATGACGTTCCTCGCCGAAGACGTGCGAGAGATTTTAGCCTCGCTCGGTGCGAAATCGCTCCGTGACGTCATCGGCCGGACCGACTTGTTAGAGGAAAGCGTCTGGAAACAAGAACATCCGAAAGCGAGAACACTTGATTTGGCGCCGATGCTATCGATTCCGACAGCGTTGCCGGAAAAAGAAGAGCTGCCGCATCCGGCCTATCAGTCGTATGACCACCGAAAATTGATCCCGGCCGTATCACGCTCGATCAAGTCGCTTCAACCGACGTTCTTCGTCGGCCGCGTCCGCAACACGGACCGCGCCGTCGGGACGATGCTCGGGCATGAAGTGACGAAAGTGCATGGCAACGTCGGTCTCGCCGAGGATACGATTTCACTTCGCCTCAGCGGATCGGCCGGCCAAAGTTTAGGGGCGTTCCTGCCGAGCGGGATCACGATCTCTGTCATCGGCGACGCGAACGATTACGTCGGGAAAGGCTTGAGCGGTGGGAAACTCGCCGTCATCGCCGAGAAACATGCCCCGTTTGAAGAGAGCGAACAAGTCATCGCTGGGAACGTCTGTCTCTACGGCGCGACGTCTGGGATGGCGTTCTTCAACGGTCATGCCGGAGAACGATTTGCCGTCCGTAACTCGGGTGCGGTCGCTGTGACAGAAGGCGTCGGCGATCACGGCTGTGAGTACATGACTGGTGGGACGGTCGTCGTCCTCGGTACGGTCGGTCGTAACTTTGGGGCCGGGATGTCGGGCGGAGTCGCCTACCTTTACGGGGACCAGGCGTACGAACAACTTGTCAACGAAGAGCTCGTCTCGATTGATCGAGAGTTGACCGATGAAGATGCCGAACAGATTTACGCGTTGCTCGAGATGCACCAGTTCCATACTGACAGTGTGAAAGCGAGAGCCGTACTTGAGGCGTTTGAGCAAGAACGAAAACGCTTCGTCAAAGTCGTACCGCGTGATTATGCGAACGTACTTGACGTCATGCGTCACATCGAGGCGACGCGGCCGGAATTGAGTGACGCCGACCGCGCCCTCGAACTATTCCGCGTCGTGACTGAAGGAGGGGGAGCATGAGACATAAATTTATTGATATCCCACGGGAGACATTGCCAGAACGTTCCGTCCTCGAACGGATTCATGATTACAGTGAATACGCTTCACGGATGGAAGACGGACCGATCGTCAAACAAGCCGAGCGTTGCATGGATTGCGGCACCCCGTTCTGTCACGTCGGGGACATGATCGGACAAGAGACGATCGGCTGTCCGATTCACAACTTGATTCCCGAGTGGAACAAACTCGTGACGGATCAGGACTGGTATCGGGCCTATGAGCGCTTGATGGAGACGAACAACTTCCCGGAGTTCACGGGTCGTGTCTGTCCGGCTCCGTGTGAAGGCTCGTGTACGCTCGGCATCAGTGAGGACCCGGTCGCCATCAAATCGATTGAGCGGACGATTATCGATCGCGCCTTCGAGGAAGGCTGGGTCAAACCTCGTCACATTATGAAGCGGACCGGCCGCCGTGTCGCCATCATCGGCAGCGGGCCGGCCGGGCTCGCGGCGGCCGATCAGTTGAACCAGCTCGGCCATGCGGTCACGATTTATGAGAAAGCGGATGAGGCGGGCGGCCTGTTGTTCTATGGCATCCCGAACATGAAGCTCGAGAAAGATGTCGTCCGGCGTCGTGTCCGTCTGCTTGAGGCGGAGGGGATCCGCTTCAAGACGGGCGTCAACGTCGGGACCGATGTGACCATCGAGTCACTCCGTCACACATACGATGCCGTCATTCTAGCGACGGGGGCTCAAAAACAACGGACGCTCGGCATCGATGGAGATGATGCGACAGGCGTCGAGCCGGCGATGGATTATTTGACGGAATCGACGCGGGTACTCGGCGGGAAATCGCTCGACGCCCGATACGACGCGAACGGGAAAGACGTCATCGTCATCGGTGGCGGGGACACGGGCGCGGACTGTGTGGCGACGGCAATCCGTCAAGGCGCCAAGTCAGTGACACAGTTCGGGAAACACCCGGAGAAAGGTATGTTCCGGGCACCGGAGAAGCCATGGCCGCTCCAGCCGGACACGTTGTCGACCGATTACGCCTATGCGGAAGCAATCGAACACTTCGACCGTGACCCGCGCACATATTTGATTCGTTCGAACCGGGTCATTAAACAAGGGGACCGGGTCGTCGGAATTGAGACGGAACGGATGGAGAAAATCGTCAAACCGGACGGACAGGCGACGTTCTTCGTCGTCGACGGTTCGGTCGAGACGTATCCAGCTGATCTCGTACTTGTCGCCATCGGATTCGAACGACCGGAGCGTGAACTTCGGAAAGTCGGCATCGAGGCGAACCATGACTATACGTCGAACATCGAGGGTGTGTTTGTCGCAGGGGATGCGAGACGGGGACAAAGTTTGATCGTTTGGGCGATCCGGGAAGGCCGCGAAGTCGCGGAGACCGTCGACGGATACTTGAACACTTGTCAACAACAGCTAAAAACTTCATCATAAAAAGGAGCGACGCGATGTCGCTCCTTTTTACATGGACATTTAGGAGGAGTCAGAAATGATTATCGAAATCCTCATGTACACCGGGGTTTGGTTTTTACTCGTGCTCGTCTTGCTCGGCACGATTTACGCTCGGCGCAATCGGAAGTGATTACAACACCATGGCGGCGATCAAACCGAAGACGATGAGCGGAATATTGTAGTGGAGGAACGTCGGCCACACCGTCTCACGCAAGTGGTCGTGTTGACCGTCGGCGTTCAAGCCGCTCGTCGGTCCGAGTGTCGAGTCACTTGCCGGGCTACCAGCATCACCGAGTGCACCGGCCGTCCCGATGATGGCGATTGTCGCCTCGACCGAGAAACCGTATTGGATGCAAAGCGGGACGAAGATGGCCGCGATGATTGGAATCGTCGAGAAACTCGAACCGATACCGAGCGTGATCACGAGTCCGACGAGGAGCATGACGAGCGCGGCGACAAATTGTGAGTCGCCCATGATGCCGCTTGCACCACTGACGAGCGGATCGATGGCACCGGTCGCGCGGATGACGGCGGCAAAACCGCTTGCTGCGATCATGACGAAGCCGATGAAAGCCATCATGCGCATCCCGCTCGTGAAGATGTCGTCTGCCTCTGACCAAGGGATGAGACGAAGCAGCGTCAACAGGATGAGTCCTGAGACGGCCGATGCGATCATCGATTCGGTCTGAAGTTGAACGACGAGCACGACGAGGACGACGGCAGCTGTGAGCCAGATTTTGAGCGGGCTCAACGTCCGAATCTCGTAATCAGTAGGCCCGAGTTGAATCGTATCGTACGTCCGCGGCTTCCGGTAGTGGAAGAAGGCGGTGACGAGACCGACGAGCATACCGAGGGCTGGGATGGCCATGATGCTGACAATATTGACATCACCGACGGCCATGCCGTTCGTTTCCACGTTTGGCAGCAAAATCTCATTCAAGTAAATCCCGCCGAATCCGACCGGAAGTAACATATACGGCGTGACGAGACCGAACGTGAGGATCGTCGCCACGAGCCGGCGGTCGAGCTTCAACTCGTTAAAGAGCACGAGGAGCGGTGGGATGACGATTGGGATGAACGCGATGTGAATCGGTAAAGCGTTCTGCGAACTGATTGCTAGTAATAAGAGGAACGATAGCAACAACGCCTTGACGCGCGCCACGCTCTTACCGGTGACGTCGCGTCCTGACATGCTGATTAACTTTTCAGCCAGGATGTCTGGGAGTCCAGTTTTTGATAGACCGACGGCGAAGGCGCCGAGCAACGCGTAACTGAGGGCGATTGTCGCACCTCCGCCGAGCCCGTCACTGAAGGCGGTCAACGTCTCATTGAATCCGAGACCTCCGACTAGACCACCGACGACGGCGGCAAGGATGAGTGACAAGACGATGTGCACGCGACTGATCGCGAGCGCGAATAATACGATAACAGCTAATAAGACAGCATTCATCATTTCCAACACCTTTCATTCAAAACTCTTTCTCTTGTTATCACTTTAATATGATAAAGACTTTTGAAATTTAACATACGTGTTTCGGGTTGTCAAATCGATTGTTCAAAAAAAGCGATAACTCCGAAAAGTTATCGCTCGTTCGTCATCCTTCAACGTTATGGTATACCTGGCGCACGTCTTCGAGGTCTTCGAGGACGTCGAGTAGTTTTTCAAACTGTTCTTTCGACTCGTCGTCGAGGGTAATCTCGTTTTGGGGCAGCATCGTCAACTCGGCGACTTCAAACGTCTCGATGCCTGCTGCTTTGAAGGCAGTCTGGACGGCATGGAACGCTTCTGGTTCCGCATAGACGATCACCGTCTCATCTTCTTCGATGACATCACGGACGTCGAGGTCGTGCTCCATCATGAGTTCGAGTACATCGTCGGCAGACATGCCGTTGACACCGATGACAGCCGTCGCGTCGAACATGTAAGCGACCGACCCGCTGACACCCATGTTGCCGCCGTTTTTACCGAAAGCGGCGCGGACTTCGGACGCTGTCCGGTTGACGTTGTTCGTGAGCGTGTCGACGATGAGCATCGAGCCGTTCGGTCCGAATCCTTCATAGCGGAGCTCGTCGAAATTCTCTTCGTCGCCGCCCTTCGCTTTGTCGATAGCACGGTCGATGATTGCGCGCGGGACGTTGTACGTTTTCGCTCGTTCGACGACGAACTTGAGTGCTTGGTTTGATTCTGGATCTGGTTCCCCTTGACGGGCGACTACGTAGATTTCACGGCCGAACTTCGCATAGATGCGACTCGTATTGGCGTCTTTTGACGCCTTTTTCTCTTTAATGTTGTTCCATTTACGACCCATTACATGTCATCTCTCTTTCCATTGTTCGATTGATTCATCCTCGATTATATAAGAAGACGTGGATGTTGACGAGCAAAAATCATCCCTCGCTTTTATCCATCTTCTCGACGATCTCCGTCAACGTCTTCAAACTGTCAATCAGGCGGTCCGTCTCTTCCTCGTTCAGAAACGCGAGACGGTCCTCGAACAGGCGACGGAACGAATCGCGACGCTCGCGGAGGACGAGTTCGCCCTTTTCGGTCAGTTGATTCCAGATGACGCGGCGATCGCGTTCGTCCGGCACGCGGGTGATGTAGCCCTCATCGACGAGCTTCGTGATGAGCGGCGTCACGTTTGGCGGGGCGATCGATAGCGTCTCGCTGATGTGTCCGTTCGTCACGGCACCTTCATCCTCAATCAACATGAGGAGATGAAAGTGGGAAAAGTTCAAGTTTGGGATTTGCGGGAGGTCGGAACGGCGTAACAACTTCCGGCGAATAAATGGGATCAGTTTCACGAACTGATCGGCTGCGTCTTGTCTCGGCATAATCATGTCACTTCCTAATTAGGTTCTTTCTTCATTATACACGACCGAGGACGGGGTGGACGACCAATCCTTGTTGCGTGACAAATTGCACAGCACATCAGACAAACAGGCGTCACAATACATGTAAGCGTTTACATTTTTTAGACTTCATCTTTTCATGAAAACGCATACGATTTTACTGAGCGTCCTATCAAAAAGCAAGACCTATCCTCATTCTTCAAAAAAATATTGTGAAAGAGTTCACATTGTTGTCACGCACAAACTATGAGAAACGTTGTATTCTATGAATGTGAAGGAAAGCACAAACTCTTCTCAAACCAACTGATTGCCCCGTGCTCTCCATCAAGTCAACAGTATAAGCTCTCATTCATGAGGAGGAAACCAACATGGCAGTTAAAGAGAAAGCAGTAGTAGAAACATCAGCAGAACAGATGGTCGACACGCTCGTCACCCGAGCTCACACAGCGCTCGAGACGTTGATGACGTTCGACCAAGAGAAAATCGATGCGATCGTTCAGGCAATGGCGTTAGCCGGTCTCGAACAACACGTCGCCCTCGCGAAACATGCATATGAAGAAACAGGTCGCGGTGTGTTTGAAGATAAAATGATCAAAAACATCTTTGCGACAGAATATATTTATAACTCACTCCGTGGCGAGAAGACGGTCGGCGTCATCGAAGACGACGAGCAAAACGGTATTACGTACATCGCCGAACCTGTCGGCGTCGTCGCCGGGGTCACACCGGTCACGAACCCGACGTCAACGACGATGTTCAAAGCGATCATCGCCATCAAAACACGTAACCCGATCATCTTCGGTTTCCACCCATCGGCTCAACAGTGTTCAAGTGAAGCGGCACGCATCCTTCGTGACGCAGCCATCGAAGCAGGCGCTCCGGAACATTTGATTCAATGGGTTGAAAAACCGTCACTCGACGCGACGAAAGCGCTCATGAACCACCCAGGAGTCGCCATGGTCCTCGCGACTGGTGGAGCGGCGATGGTCAAATCAGCGTATTCGACTGGTAAACCTGCCCTCGGTGTCGGTCCTGGTAACGTACCGGCCTACATCGACAAAACGGCAAAAGTGAAACGTGCCATCTCGGACGTCATCTTGTCGAAAACATTCGACAACGGCATGATCTGTGCATCGGAACAAGCGATCATCGTCGACCAAGAAGTGTACGAAGAAGTGAAAGCAGAAATGACGGCGCTCGGTTGCTACTTCTGCTCACCAGAAGAGAAGGCGAAACTAGAGACACTCGTCATCAAAACTGACTCATGTGCGGTCAACCCTGAAATCGTCGGGAAGCCGGCAGCCTGGATCGCCGAACGAGCTGGACTCACAGTCCCAGCCGACACGAAAATTTTGATTGCCGAACTCGAGACGGTCGGTGCGACAGAGTTGCTCTCACACGAGAAACTCAGCCCGGTGCTCGGTGCGTACAAAGTTCAATCGCGTGAAGAAGGATTCGCCATCGCTGAGAAGATGCTTGAAATCGGTGGTCTCGGTCATACGGCAGCCATCCACTCGACTGACGACGACGCCATCCTCGCGTTCGGACTCCGGATGAAAGCTTGCCGCATCATCGTCAACTCGCCAACGGCACACGGCGGCATCGGTGACCTCTACAACGAAATGACTCCATCACTCACACTCGGTTGTGGGTCGTACGGTAAAAACTCCGTCTCTGAGAACGTGACGGCGAAACATCTACTCAACGTGAAAAAGGTGGCGAGACGTCGCGTGAACATGCAATGGTTTAAAGTCCCTGAAAAGATTTACTTTGAGAAAAACTCGGTCCAATACCTTCAATCGCTCACATCGAAAAAACGGGCGATGATCGTCACGGATGAAATGATGGTCAAACTCGGATTTGCCGATAAAGTCGTCAAAAACTTGCCAGCTGGCGTCGAGTACCGCATCTTCGACCAAGTCGAGCCAGACCCGTCAGTTGAGACAGTCATGCGCGGTGCCGAAGCGATGCGTCACTTCCAACCGGATATGATTATCGCACTCGGTGGTGGATCACCGATGGATGCCGCGAAAGGCATGTGGCTCTTCTACGAACGCCCAGAAGAGAAGTTCTCGAACCTTCGTCAGAAATTCATGGATATCCGCAAACGGACGTACAAGTTCCCGACGCTCGGCAACAAGTCGATGTTCGTCGCGATCCCGACAACATCAGGTACGGGTTCTGAAGTGACACCGTTCACGGTCATCACGGATAAGAAACGCAACGTCAAATACCCGATTGCCGACTACGCGATCACTCCGGACGTCGCCATCGTCGACCCTGAGTTCGTCATGACGGTCCCAGCTTCAATCACGGCCGATACAGGTATGGACGTGTTGACACATGCCATCGAAGCGTACGTTTCGGTCATGGCAAACGACTATACGGATGGACTCGCGCTTCGTTCGATGAAGATGATCTTCGATTACCTCCCGAAAGCGTATGAGAACGGCAATGACGCCGAAGCGCGTCAGAAAGTCCACAACGCATCGACAATGGCTGGTATGGCGTTCGCGAACGCGTTCCTCGGTATCAACCACTCGATCGCACACAAAATCGGTGGCGAGTTCCATGTCCCACACGGACGGACGAACGCGATCCTTATGCCGCACGTCATCCGCTACAACGCGACACGCCCATCGAAACTCGCGGCGTTCCCGAAATATGAGTCATTCATCGCCGACGAGCGTTACGCTGAAATCGCGCGCTATCTCGGACTTCCAGCAAGCACGACGGAAGAAGGCGTCGAGTCGCTCATCCAAGCGATCATCGAGCTCGGTCAGCGCTTGAACATCAAGCTCTCGTTCAAAGCCCAAGGCATCAAGAAAGCGGACCTCGACGCGAAAGTCGACAAGATGGCAGTCGACGCGTTCGAAGACCAATGTACGACGGCTAACCCGAAAATGCCGCTCGTCGAAGAATTGAAAGAAATCATGTACGCTGCTTACGAAGGCGTATAAGTCTTACAATATCTAAACGGTTTCCCTCCTAAGAGGGAGGCCGTTTTTTCTTGAAAAATAAATATACAATTGTCAGATCACTTAATATAATAGGATAATACAACCATTTATTGGTGAGTTTTTTTTATGGAGATACGTAGATGACCATTATGTACAGCCTACTGTCGGCCCTATTTACTATTTTTCTTTATTTCAATCCGGCCTCGGCAACAAGTCCTTATGAGACGGCTGAATATTTTGCTTCATACGATCGGGTCGCAGAAAGCCATGAAAATGTCGAACTGTTCGAGTCGTTAGGTATTGGTGTTTCTGACGAGACTTCAGTCGATATGAAACGTGAGATTCATTACGCTCCGCTCAACACGAATTGGCCGACTATAACGATTGATGATGAATTTTACGATGGGTACGCGACAATTCCATTTGAAGAGACAATTGAAGGGGAACTGCTTCATTTGGAATGGGATGCCCCGATACCTGATGTGGCTGGAAGAGTCATCGTCCTACCGACGACCGACGTATCTTATGAAGCAATGGAAGATGCGTATGAAATCGATTATTACGGAGAAGTCCTTAATGACGAGGCGGCGAATCGCTATCTTACAAAATTAGCCGAAGCGAATGCGGCAGGTTATCTCATTACGCCACACCCGGATGCTCCGGAAGAATATGGATTCGCTTACGTTTCAGCTGCACTTCGCTTGAATGGGGCCGGGGTCGACCGAATAACAGCCGAGTCTTTCCAAGACGGTCAAACGGTTGCGATTGAGCCGTTCACAGACGAAATTCCTTACGTAGAGTTTACGCAACCTGGCACGACTGACAAAGAAGTGATTGTCATGGCCCGACTTGAGGGAAGCTGGTATGGCGATCACGCTCTCACTGGGTTAGGTGGTGCATCCGTGCTCTACCATACGCTTCAAGCGATGGATGACGTAGAGACGGATGCAACGGTCCGTTACGTTTTCTTGAATGGAACTGGGGATGGATACGAATCAAGTACGCACTATTTGCAGATGCTTCAAGATCGAGGTACGACGCCGCGTGTCATCATGTTACTTGATATACTTGGTACAGGGGAGACGAATCGATTCTTCAAAACAAGTGGGATGACGACATATCCGTTTATGGAGGGGATTGGTTTTGGCCCTGTCGAAGTGAAGAGTCTAGGCGTGTCAATCTTAGATGAGTACAAGCAAGCCGGGTTCCCAGTCATCTCCGTCAATGATTCTGTCACAGCCCATAACGACGTTTATACAGATAAAGACACAATCAGTCGTCTTTCTGACGAGGCGATGCGTGATCACGTTAAATGGCTCAGCGAGTGGTTAACTCTCCAATAAGAAGTAAGACCGTCACATATGGGGCGGTCTATTCTTTTACTCGAAACGGATCCATTACTTCGGTATGATGAAAGGGGAGGCGATACGATGGAACGACAACTGAACGTGACAACGAATTATGGACAACTGGCCGGTACGTGGATGACCCACGGCGAACCCCGTAAGACGGTCGTCCTGCTCAGCGGGAGCGGGCCGAGCGACCGGGACGGCAATCTTGGACCATCCCAATTCGGCACGTATAAAAAACTGGCCGAGGCGCTCTTTAAGATGGGTGTCAACGTCTACCGGTATGACAAACAAGGCATCGGTGAATCGGACGGTGATTTCAATAAAGTCGGGCTGCACGACTTGGTGACAGATGCGATCACCGTCGTCAACGCCATCAAACAGGAGCCGGACGCAGGGGACATGTATGTGCTCGGCCACAGCGAAGGGGCCGTCATCGCCCCGGCGGTCCAGCTCGAGACGAACGCGGCCGGACTGATTCTTCTCGCCGGATTCAACGATTCCTCGAAGAAGATGTTTTTGCTGCAAGCCGACGCACTTGCAACTGAAGTCGGTTCGGTGAAAGGACTCAAGGGCGTGTTCTATCGATTGACCGGCGTCCCGAAGAAGATTCGTCTGCGCCAAGACGATCTGCTCGAACGGTCACTGCGGACGAATGTCGCCGCTTTCAAGTACCGCGGCCAAGTCGTCAACGCCAAGTGGATTCGCGAGCATGCATCCTATGACGTCCGGGAGCGGCTCGAACATGTGCGTGTTCCCGTGCTCGCCCTGACCGGCGACCGCGACGTCCAAGTCCCACCGGAGCACGTCCATTCGATTCGGACGAAAGGGGACGTCGACAGCCACATCATCCACGACATGAACCACTTGCTCGTCGAACGAACCAGTCCGCACGCGCTCCTCACGTTGCATAAGGAATATCGGGACGCCATTGAGGCGCCGCTTCATCCCGAACTCATCCGCCGATTGAACGATTGGTTGATGAAACGATAATGAACTGTCAAAAACGGTCACTAAGTGACCGTTTTTTATGTTATAATTGTGACAACGTAAAAAAAGATGAATGTTTTTGAATGTTTATGATTGTTTTTTAAATGAAAACGCTTTATATTAGAGCTACGGAGGGAATATGATGTTAACGAAGCAACGACATCAACTGATTTTGCAACGTCTGTCGGAGCAAAAGATTGTCAAATTGAAAGAATTGGTCGAGTTGACGGCATCGTCGGAGTCGACGATTCGCCGGGATTTGACCGACCTCGAAGCCGAAGGTTATCTCGATCGGGTACACGGCGGCGCAACGCTCGTGGCCCGCTACGAAGAAGAGCCGACGTTCGAGGAGAAACGAGATCAACACGTCGATGAAAAAGTCGCGATCGCACGGAAGGCCGCGACATTCATCGAAGACGGGATGTCCGTCTATCTCGATGCCGGGACGACGACGCAAGCGATGGTTCCTTTCTTAGATGGAAAAGACGTCATCGTCGTAACGAATAGTTTACCGATCGCCAACGACTTGTTCGACCTCGATATTAAGACGTTCGTGATCGGCGGTGAGTTGAAACGGTCGACACAGGCACTCGTCGGCTATAACGCTCGGGAGAGCATGATGAACTATCGGGTCGACCTCGCTTTTCTTGGCATCAATGGCGTCGACCTAGAGGCCGGGTACACAACCCCAGACCCGGAAGAGGCACTCGTCAAAAAAACAGCAATCGAACTGGCTCGCGAGGCGTACATTTTGGCGGACGATTCAAAATTCGGGAAACGTTCGTTCAGTCGGGTGGCTCCGCTCGAAGCGGCTACACTCGTCACATGGAGCGACTCGACAAGCGTCAGTTCATTTCAATCAATCACAAAGGTGGTGAACGCCCAATGATTTACACGTTAACACTGAACCCCTCAATCGATTATTACGTGACGCTCCCTGAAGTCGTCCTCGGTGAAGTCAACCGGATTCAAGAGACGACGCAGCGGGCCGGAGGAAAAGGCATCAACGTCGCGTTCGTCTTACGTGAATATGACGTCGACACAGTCGCGTTAGGATTCGTCGGCGGCACGACGAAAGACTTTATCAAGAAGGCGCTGACCGACAAGGGCGTCCAAACCGATTTCGTCGAAGTCGATGGTCAGACGCGCATCAACGTCAAGATTCGAGCGCAAGAAGAGACGGAATTGAATGCGAGCGGACCGGTCATCTCGGACACGGAACTTGAACGGTTGACGCGTCAGTTCGATCACGTTCAATCAGGCGACATCGTCGTCCTCGCCGGAAGCATTCCGGGCAATCTGCCGGATACACTCTACCGCACGCTCGCTGAGACGGTTCGGGCAAACGGTGCCGAGTTCGTCGTCGATACGACGAAGGAAGCGATGCTCGAAGTCCTCTCACTCAAACCGCTCATGATTAAACCGAACCACCATGAACTCGGTGAACTGTTCGATACAGACATCGAGACATTCGAGCAGGCACTTCCATATGCGGAGCAGTTGGTCGAACGCGGTGCTCAAAACGTCATCGTCTCATTCGCCGGTGACGGTGCCATGCTCGTGAACGCTTCAGGCGCTTATAAGGCGAACACACCGCGTGGCAAACTCGTCAACTCGGTCGGCGCAGGCGATTCACTCGTCGCCGGATTCGTCGCCAACATTCTCGACCACGACGCAACCGAAGCGTTCCGCTATGCGGTTACGACCGGCAGCGCGTCTGCATATACGTTCGGGCTGTGCACAAAAGAAGACGTGGACCGCTTGGTCGGCGAAGTCAGCGTCACCCCACTATCTCGATTGGAGGAAAGAACATGAACATCACGGACCTTCTTAAAAAGGACACGATTCAACTGAATCTCCGCAGCCGTTCGAAAGCCGAAGTCATCGAAGAACTCGTCGACGTGCTCGACCGCGCTGGCAAACTATCGGACCGTAACGGCTACCGCGACGCCATTCTCGCACGTGAAGCACAAAGTACGACCGGACTCGGTGAAGGGATCGCCATCCCGCACGCAAAGACGAAAGCCGTCAAACAACCGGCCATCGCCTTCGGGCGCTCGGAAGGCATCGATTACGAAGCACTCGACGGCCAAGACAGCCGCTTGTTCTTCATGATTGCCGCCGGAGAGCACGCCAATAACGAACACTTGGAAACACTCTCGAAATTATCTGTCTTCCTTATGGATCCAGCGTTCCAAGAACGTCTCTATGCGGCCACATCAGAAGATGATGTCATCCGGGCCATCGAAGAAAAAGAAGCGGCTGAGGCGGCTCCTGTTGCTTCGAAACCGGTTCAAGCGGACGCGCCTTACATCCTTGCTGTCACGGCTTGTCCAACGGGTATCGCGCACACGTACATGGCTGCCGATAGCTTGAAGCAAAAAGCAGAGGCGATGGGAGTTGACATCAAAGTCGAGACGAACGGTTCGACCGGTGTCAAGAATGAATTGACAGCGGCCGATATCGCGAAAGCGACTGCCATCATCGTCGCGGCTGATAAAGCCGTCGAGATGGACCGGTTCGCCGGAAAACATGTCATCGAAGTCCCGGTCGCCCAAGGCATCCGGAAGCCAGAAGAGTTGATCAACCGGGCCGTCAAACAAGACGCACCGGTGTATCGGGGAACCGGTTCGTCAGGTGGTACGAAAGAACAGCGCACAGGCATCTACAAGCACTTGATGAGCGGTGTATCCGCGATGCTCCCACTCGTCGTCGCTGGTGGTCTCTTGATCGCCATCAGCTTCTTCTGGGGCATCAACTCGGCAAATCCGGATGACCCGTCATTCAATGAATTTGCGGCGCAACTCAACACAATCGGTGGGGCAGCCTTTAGCTTCCTCGTCCCGATTCTTGCGGGTTTCATCGCGATGTCAATCGCCGACCGTCCAGGTCTCGCACCAGGTCTTGTCGCTGGTTTATTAGCCAGCCAAGGTGGCGCCGGATTCCTCGGCGGACTCATCGCTGGTTTCCTTGCCGGATATGTCGTCCTCTTCTTGGTTAAAGCACTTTCTAAACTACCGGCCTCGCTTGAAGGAATTAAACCGGTATTGCTCTATCCGTTACTTGGGTCATTTATTTCCGGTATGATCATGTTACTTGTTGTCAATAAACCAATCGCAGCCTTCATGACATGGTTGATGGATGTCATGAACAGCCTGAGCGGCGCCAACGCCATCTTGCTTGGTATCATCGTCGGTGGCATGATGGCCGTCGATATGGGTGGTCCGATTAACAAGACAGCCTACGTCTTTGGTACAGCTGCACTCACTGCCGGTAACCAAGAAATCATGGCAGCTGTCATGGCCGGTGGGATGGTACCACCGCTTCTCGTCGCATTCGCTTCGACTGTGTTCGCCCGTCAAAAGTTCTCGAAACAAGAACGTGAAGCCGGGAAGACAGCATATATCATGGGTGCCTCGTTCATCACGGAAGCGGCTATCCCGTTTGCAGCGGCCGACCCGATTCGGGTATTGCCGTCAGCGATTCTCGGATCAGCCATCGCTGGTGGATTGTCCGCCTTCTTCGCGATCCAATTGCCAGCGCCACACGGTGGAATCTTCGTCTTCCCACTCCTTGAAGGAGCTGGAAACGTCGTCATGAGCATGGGACTTTACGCCCTCGCGATTCTTGCCGGAGCCTTGATTGGAGCACTGCTCTTGTCATTCTTGAAAAAACCGTTGACGGAGACGCAAGCTACAACAACGCGTGACGTCGCTTGACCAGTACGGCCGTAGGATTTCCTACGGTCGTTTTTTGTCAAATGATTGTCAGTCAAATCTGGAAGAAGTCTGATTTCGATTGGGTGATTTGTGGTAAAATACTTGTAAAACTTACGCTAAGGAGGGGGTACGGATGCTCATACGGAAAGCCGAGCCAAAAGACGCTTACGGGATTGCGCGGGTGAGGGTGAACGGATGGCGCACAACCTATCGGGGAATTGTGCCGGCCGACTTTCTCTTGAAGCTCGGTTCAAACGCGATCGAGTGGTCTGAAAAGGTCCGCAGCGCCCTCGCGAAACGAGAAGTCGAAGGGTTTGTCGCCATCGTCGAAGAGGAAATCGTCGGGTTCGTTCTTTACGGGGAAGAACGGACGGGCGAATATCCGGACCATCCGAATGAGATTTATGCGATTTACATTCTAGAGGACCATCAGCGTAACGGGATTGGTTCGCTATTGCTGGAGCAAGCGATTCAAGCGATGTCGAATCACGGGCTCATCATTTGGGCGCTCGAATTGAACCCTTACCGCACGTTCTATGAGCAACGTGACGGGCAAGTCATCGATGCGAAAGAGCGCTTGTTCGGGGAACTTGCCCTCCGTGAAGTCGCCTACGGATGGACGAAAGGGAATCACGACGCCATCGTCGGCGCATGAACGGACGCGGCCTGAGGGGTCGCGTCCGTTTTTATGGATAAGGGGGATGACCGTGCAAGGACAGCAAGCAAGTTGACCTATCGCCGATGAGAACTCAGTAGCCTCGAAGCAAGTGGCGACGACGGAGAACCAACTCGGTTCGATGGAAGAGATTGCGCAATCTGCGAACTCACTTGCGCATATGGCAGAAGAGTTGAAGGAGTTCGTATCACGCTTTAACATACGAATGAGAAAAAGGGATGAGAATCTGTTCGAGGCAGACGATCATCCCTTTTTGTTTTTTTCACAAATATGTTTCACTGACTGATGACCGATTGAATGCTCTGGCATCATCTACCTCAAGTTTGTAAAGGCAAGCCAACTTGACGGAATCGTCTGTCCACAAAAAAAGGGTGCACGAACGCATCCTTTTTCAAAACTATCGCTTGCTCGACACTTGATTCCGGCCGCGGTTCTTGGCAATATACAGTGCCTCATCGGCATCTTGAAGCGCCTGTTCGACCGTCTTCCCATCTTCAAGGGCGCTGACGCCGAACGAACAAGTGACGCGCGGGACGGGACCGAACGGCTCGGCGTTAATCTTTTGTCGGAGCTTATCGGCGAGTTGCACACCGTCAGCAAGCGTTGACTGCGGGGCGACGATTAAAAATTCCTCACCACCCCAGCGGCCGATCGAGTCCGACTTGCGGATGTTGCGCCTGAGCAGTTGGGCAATCGAACGTAAGACGAGGTCTCCGGTCGGATGGCCGAACGTATCGTTGACAAGTTTGAAATAGTCGATATCGAGCATGATGACAGCGGCGGGCGCCCTTGTGTCGACCGTCTCCTGAGCCGTCGACGAGAGAACGTCCCCGACTTTCTTCCGGTTATATAGCTCTGTCAGCGGATCGAGTGAGGACAGGTGTTCCATGCGTTCTTCATAACGACGTTGCTCGGTCGCGTCTTCTAAAATGCCGACGCCGCCGTCAAGTTGTCCGTCCGCGGAAAAACTCGGAGACATCGTCGTTTGGATGAAGCGAGCCTGCCGTTCTGGTGCTTTATACCAGCCGGCCATGCGAATCGTCTCCCCGTTCAAGACGTTCCGAATGGCGCCTGAGAAGTCGAACGAAGAAGAACTACATCGCTCGAACATCACAATCGAGGTCGGAAGCATCCCGAGTAAATGAACGAATGATTCGTTATAGCTGACGATCTGCCCGTCACGATTGAATGCGAACAGGCCGATCGGGAGCTGGTCCCATGAGGAAGGATCGGGTTTCGTGGTGTGAGTGTCATGATGAGTCCGTTCTTGATCAGCCATTGTATGACATATGCGTGAACGCATACTTCCTCCTTTCCTAGCCGAAGCGGTAGTGTAGGACGTTCGTACTGATACTTTATACCCTAATTCGGGAAGAAACTAGCGAGTATTCTTTTAAATGCTAGCAAATTTTAGAATATGACGAGAAATCGACACAGCTTGGTGTGAGTACATAGCTCTCGACTTACGAATATAAAGATACCCCATCGCGTTGGCATACTTGGCCGATACGATGGGGTAGTTAGCGTGATCAGAACTTATAAGATTGGACTGAGCAATCGTGACACGCCTTCGCGCATCCGGACGGTCCATTTCCGGGCCGCATAGTCGTCGACCGTGTATTTGCGGCTGACGGCGACGTCTGACTCGAACAGTGATGCGAGTTCGAGCGCGACCCGCTGATCATAAATGACGGCGTTCACTTCAAAGTTCAATCGGAAACTGCGGGCATCCAAGTTCGTCGTCCCGACGGTCGAAATCTCATCATCGACGACGAGCGTCTTGGCGTGTAGGAAGCCTTGCCCGTACATATAGACGTTCGCCCCGTAGTCGAGCAATTCGCCGAGGAACGATAGCGACGCCCACATGACGAACGGGTGGTCGGGCTTTCCTGGAATCATGATGTCCATCTTGACGCCGGACAAAAGTGCCATCTTACAGGCGTCCATGAAGCTCGTGTCCGGGATGAAATAAGGCGTCTGGATGATGACACGATGTTTCGCCGACATGATCATCTTGATCATCATGTTTTTCAAATGTTCCGTGTCGGAGTTCGGTCCGCTCGTCACGATTTGCATCGGCGACTTGTCCTTGATGTCGTGGCGTGCGAAACAGAATGAGTTCTCCGGGTCATGACGTTTGCTGCCTGAATAGTTCCAATCGAGAATGAATCGATGTTGCAAATGGTAGACGACGTCCCCTTCGACGCGGAGGTGTGTGTCACGCCAGTATCCGAACTTCTCGACCAGGCCGAGATACTCGGTGCCGACGTTGAAGCCACCGACATAACCAATCTTGCCGTCGATAATGACGACTTTACGGTGATTGCGGTTGTTTAACTTGAAGTTGATCAATCCGAGCGTCGGCGGGAAGAAGACGCGGACCTCGCCATCGTGTGCGATCAATTCTTTAAAATCGGAGTCACGGAGGCTGCGCGAACCGACCGCATCATATAACAGCCGGACTTTGACGCCCGCCTTGGCGCGTTCGATTAGTTCGTGGATCAGCGCCTTCCCGAGCGCGTCGCGTTGAATGATGTAGTACTGGATGTTGATCTCGGTTTCGGCGCTGCGGATATCGTCCATGAGCGCTTTGAACTTCTGTTCGCCATCATGCATGATGGCAGATTTGTTATGGACGCTGATGAGTGACTTCGACGATCGCAAGTTCATCTCGAGCAGTTGCTCGTACTTTTCGAACACCGGTTGAGCCAAAGCGGTCTCTTTCCGGCGAATCTGTTCGATTTGACTGTCGACTTGAAGGGCGTGGAACGAGCGCTCTTCGACGCTCAAGTTGAAGAAGTTGTCCTTCTTCAACTGTCGGCCGAGAAAGAGATAGATGATGAACCCGATAATTGGCAAGAAGAACAAGACGAGAAGCCACGCCCACGTCGCCCCGACATCACGGCGCTCCGCGAAAATGACGGCTAACGCGAACAATAAATTCAACCCGAGGACGATATACAGTCCCCAACTAATAATGACCGACCAATCCAAGCGACCAACTCCCTAAACGACAATTTCAGTGCATAGATTAATAATACCTCATTCAAGGGAATAGTAAGCTATCGAAACATAAGGAGGAGACAAAGATGCATTTACAAGTGAATTGGAAACAAGGGATGGCGTTCCAGACGACGACGCCGTCAGGTCATGACGTGACGCTCGATGCCGGGGAGGACGTCGGTGGTCTCAACACGGGTCCACGACCGACCGAGATGCTGTTGCAGGCGACGGCCGCCTGTACAGGCATCGATATCGTCTCAATTCTGCATAAGATGCGTTTGCCGCTCGAGCGGTTCGAGATGAAAATCGACGGCGTCCGGGCGACGGAACATCCGAAGAAGTTCACGGCGATTCATATCTTGTACGTCCTCGACGGAGATATGCCGGAAGAACGGGTCCGCCGTGCCATCGAGTTGTCGGTCGACCGCTATTGTTCCGTGTCGCACAGTCTGAACGCGACGATGACGTACAGCTATCAATTGAACAGCGGCGAGGTCGTCCCGTTCACATGATGTGAGCAGGATGGTTGAAAAGAGTCGAAACGGTCCGTTATATTTGTATTTCAAATACTGTAATACAAAGGAGGACGTTATGATTCGACTCGCGACGAAACGCGATGCCAAACACATCGCGGACCTTATCGAACAACGAGCCGTAGCGCTAAAACAACAAGGTAGCGATCAATGGGCGGAATATTTGGAGCAAGACCTCATAGATCGGGTGCAGACAGACATCACCTCGGGATATGTATATGTGTACGAGCAAGATGGATCGGTATTGGCCTCGATCGCCTTACTTCCGGCAGATGACTGGGACCATAGCTTATGGGAAGATGGCGAGCGCGGTCAATACATCCATCGAATCGTTGTCAGTGAACGGCTGAAGGGGCGGGGCGTCGGTCAACAACTGATGGAGCACGTCTTACGTGAAGCCGACACACAGGAGCCGGTCCGGCTTGATTGTGTGGCTGATAATGATTTCTTGAACAGTTATTATCCACGGTTTGGCTTCGTCTTCGTGGACTCACGGGACGGGTATAACACGTTTGAATACAGCATGGATGAGAGTGTCAGTGCATAAGGGGTCGATTGACTCCTTTTTTTGATATACTGGGAAGCGAATGGATAGGAGGAGAACGGTATGATTCAAACGATTCTTGTCGGCTTCGGTTTTTCCGCGACGACATTTCATTTACCATTTTTACAGGAGCTGGATGACTTCCAGATCGCCGGTGTCGTCTCATCAAGACCTGAGGACGTACTAGCCGTACTTGGCGATGTCGCGGTATATGCGACGCTAGACGAGGCTCTCGCGACTGAGGCGACCTTGTTTATCGTCACGACGCCGTCCCATTTACATAAGGACATGGTGGAACGTTGTTTACAGGAAGGGAAGGATGTTCTCGTCGAGAAGCCCGCGTTCTTGACGACGGAGGAAGGAGAGGCGTTGATTGCACGCGAACAGGCCAGTGCCGGAATCGTCAACGTCTTCCATAATCGACGGACGGACGGAGACTTCATGACGGTCAAACGACTGCTCGAGGAAAAACGACTCGGCGATTGGAAAGTGATCGAGTCACGGTTCGACCGGTTCCGTCCGGTCGTCCGGGATCGGTGGCGCGAGAATGCGGGGCCGGGAGCAGGGATATTGTTTGACCTTGGTAGCCATTTGATCGATCAAGCGCTCGTCTTGTTCGGTGCACCCGACAAAGTGTCGGCAGATGTTATGATTCAACGTAAAGGAGGTCAGTCTGACGACGGCTTCCATCTGACCCTGTATTATGGAGAAAAACGGGTATATCTGCGTTCGAACCCGTTCATAGCCGTCGAGGCGCCGCGGTTCGAAGTGCACGGGACGGAAGGCAGTTTCTTGAAGTTTGGACTCGATCCGCAAGAGGCGTGTCTCCGGAACGGGGAAGTGCGATGTCCCGACCGTGAGAGTGGAACGGTCGTCACAGACGTTGAATCGACAATCGACATCGAAGCAGGTGAGTATTTGTCCTTCTACCGGGCGCTGGCGGATAGTTATATGACACGTCATCCGCTCGTGCCGCTTCGGGAAGCGCTCTTGACGACGAGAGTCATCGAAACGGCTCGTGAAGCATCACGGCTACAACGTGTCCTCGACTTCAAGTCATAATCATGAAGGACGACCTGATGCCATTGGCGAGGTCGTCCTTTTTAAAATCTCAAAGAAATCGTTATGATTTTATTGTGAACGAACAAACTCGCTTCATGTTTGTTAACAACAAAAAGCTATTCCCCTCCTTCAAATAGTCAGCGTTGAATGGGAACAGGACATAGGAAACGACTCCAGACTGTCCTGTCACACTTCAAACAATGACGACTTATAGGAAGAGGGGAACGGATGATGTTCAATCAGATTGTGAAAAATCGATGGGAGTGGGAGAACTGGTTACGGGAGGTCAGTTGTGACTCGTACGATCATTACGATTATGTATTGGCCAACTGTGAACCAGGCGAGCAGCCTGAGTTGTATATCGCGGCCAAAGAGGACGGCATCTTGCTGTATCCGTACATCCGTCGTCCAATTGCACATCGTCATGATGATCTCGTGACGGCGTATGGCTATGGCGGTCCGTTCCGTGAAGGCAACTTTTCGAACGAAGACGTCGCAGAGGCTAGACGTCTCTTTTTAAAACGCCCTGAGAATCAAGCCACGGTTACTGAGACGATTCGATATCATCCTTGCCGCTTCGACCATGATTTGATGCGTGCCTTCGGCCAAGCCGTCCCGATTCGTCAAACGGTGCACGTCCGGCTCGATGACCCGTTCGACCAACTTGAGCAACGCTTCAGTAAAATGACGAAACGAAACGTGAAGCGGGCTATCCGTGAACAAGTGACGGCGGTACAAGGGCAGGCCCATGAACTATGTGAATTCATCCGCCTTTATCGGGCGACGATGGACCGTCGAGCAGCGAACGAGGCGTACTATTTCTCGGACCGATACTTCGAGGACCTGTGGAACAGCGATACATGCGAAACGGAGCTGTTATTCGCTGTCCATGAGGGCGTCATCGTGGCAGGCGTGTTCATGTTGTTCGGGGACGATGGAGCGCATTATCATCTCGGAGGTTCGGATGCGAACTACTTGGCGCTGCGACCGAACCATTTCTTGTTCCGCGAGATGATTCGTCGCGCGGCCGAGAAAGAGAAAGCATACGTACATCTCGGTGGCGGAGCGACCGGGGAAGATGCGCTCTATGACTTCAAGCAGAGCTTCTCAGGGGATGAGCCGCTCACATACTATATCGGACAGTCCGTGCTCGATGAGGCGGTTTACCATCGGTTGAATCAAGACCATTTGCTCCGCTACGGACCATCTGATTTCTTTCCACTTTATCGGACACCGGTCGCAGAGACGGTCACCGAGGTGCAAGCAGAACGATAACAAAAGGTTCTCACTCGAGATGGAGTGAGAACCTTTTGTATCAAGCGGCCTCTTCGTCGGAAGCGGCCATTTTTTCGGTTTGGCGAGTGATAGGGAAATTACTGAACAGTTTACTGCCGACGAGTCCGGCCACGATGCCGACGCCGAACAAGATGAGCGCCGTCACGGTCACGGTCTGCCAATCATTGAAGCCGTACATGACGAGCAATCCCGGAATCCCGGCAGCAGAACCTGGCGCGTCGTTCACCATGCCGGTCATCGCGACGATGAGTCCGGCAATCGCACCGCCGACAAAGTTGACGCTGTAGATCGGAATCGGGTTCGCCGAGATGAGGTCGGCTTGCGTGAGCGGTTCGATCGCGACCGATAGTTGGTCTTTCTTCGTTCCTATGTCCAACCGTTTGAATAGCAAGAAGTTCATCGAGATCGACGCCGTCAAGGCGAGGGCAGCGATGGCCATCGGTACGCCTGTCAAACCGAGCATCGCCGTGAGTGCCATCGAGCTAAGTGGCGACGTCGAGACGACCGTGACGATGCCACCAAGGACAAGTCCCATCACGACCGGGTTTTGCGTCGCGGCAAGTTCGATGACCGCACCGATTTGCGACAATGTGTTCGAGACGAGCGGATCGACTCCTGTCGCCACGAGGCGAGCGAGGGGAGCCATGACGATCACGTAGAAAATCATGTCGACACCGGCCGGTAAATGCCGGTCTAGTTTACGACCGATAAGGGCAAGAATGTATCCGGCGAAAAAGCCAGGAAGAATGCCGAAGCCGGCGACCGATAGACCGAGCATGAGCGCGTAGACCGGATTGATCCCGAGTGCGATCGATACGAGCGCCGCTGCGGCCGGACCTGATAATGAACCGGCCGCTTGTCCGACTTCCTCATATAAAGGGAGCGGGAGCAAACCGCCGATGGCGTAAGCGTTGAACGCCTCGACCAAGAAACTGGCGATGGCGGCGCCGGCCAAGGCGCCCATCGCTTTCATTCCAAACGGGGCTTTGTAACTGAATAACGTGAATAAGGCAAGAATCAACAGTAAAAGTGCGATACCTTGAATAATGATCATACGGTGTACCTCTTTCTCTCTGTTCTATATTTCCTCTATAGTTAACCATCCGAACGGTTCTGTAAAGCCATTTCATCCATCTGACACCACTTTTCTTGATGGTAGCGTTTCCAACTGGCGAATTGGAAAATTGTGAACGAATTCAGCTGTAAAATTAGCGAAAAAACAAGCTCAAATGTGTCAGTCCGGCCCGGAGTGGGAAGAGAAAGGGGAAAGACTTTCCATATAGGAATGACCAAGGAGGAGTAGAGATGCAGATGGAGACAAAAAACTGGCACGCACTCGAACCGGATGCGGTAAAGAGTTCGCTCGAGACGGACACATCTAGTGGTCTGTCGAAAGGGGAAGTGTCAAGTCGGCAGGAACAGTACGGGAAAAACGTGCTGCCCGAGAAAGAGAAGACACCTGAAATCATAAAATTTTTGCGTCAATTCAATGATATTCTCGTCTTCGTCTTGCTCGGTGCCGCTGTCGTCACCGGCTTTCTAGGAGAGTACATCGATACGATCGTCATCGTGCTCGTTGTGACGGTTATCGCCGTCGTCGGATATCTCCAAGAGAACAAGGCCGAGCAGGCGTTAGAAGGAATCAAAAAATTACTCGAGACGAAGGCGAGCGTCATCCGTGACGGCAAGCAAATCCAAGTCGACTCGAGCGACCTCGTCGTCGGGGACATCTTGGTCCTTGCCGCCGGTGATAAAGTGCCGGCTGACGCCCGTGTCATTCAAGCCGAGAAATTCAAAGTCGAGGAATCGGCGTTGACAGGTGAAGCGACGACGGTCGAGAAGAAAATTCAAGTCGTACCGGAAGACGCCGTCCTCGGTGATCGCAAGAACATGATTTATTCGGGTACGAGCGTGGCGACGGGAAGTGCGAAAGCAATCGTCACGTCCATCGGAGAAGGCACGGAGCTCGGCCAAATCAACGCCTCGATTGCTGAAGTCGAGACGGTGAAGACGCCGCTCATCCGCCAGACGACGAAGTTTGGTCAGACGGTATCCATCGCCATCCTCGTCATCTCGGTCGTCATTTACGCGTTCGGTTACTTCGTCCGCGATTTCGACCCAATCGAGTTGATGCTGACGACGATTGGTCTTGCCGTCGCCGCGATTCCAGAAGGATTACCGGCCGTCATCTCGATCATCCTCGCGCTCGGTGTCCGGAACATGGCCGAGAAGAAAGCCATCGTCCGCAGCTTGCCGTCGGTCGAGACGCTCGGCGCCGTATCGGTCATCTGTACCGATAAGACCGGGACGTTGACGAAAAACGAGATGACCGTCAAACAAGTCGTCACGGCCAAACACGACATCGAAGTGTCAGGGAGTGGATACGCCCCGGACGGTGATTTAGAACTGAACGGTCAACCGTTCGATTTAGATGATGATGAGTCGATGATCGACCTTCTCACGGTCGGGAAAACATGTAACGACGCCCAGCTGTATGAAGAGGGCGGCGAATGGGTCGTCAATGGTGACCCGACGGAAGCATGTTTGCTCACGCTCGCTGAAAAAGCGGAGCGGCCGATCGAACGTTTGGACGTCATCTCGAAGATTCCATTCGATTCGGAGTACAAATATATGGCGACGCTCGTCGACTATAAAGGAGAGCGGATGATCTTCATCAAAGGGGCACCGGACCGCCTGTTCGATATGGCGGAAGACACGGAGTTCGACCGTGCCTATTGGGATGAAAAACGAAAAGAAATTGCCGACCGCGGACAACGCGTGCTCGGGGGCGGTTTCAAACGCGTCGACGCCTCGAAAGAGACGGTCGACCATGAAGACGTCGAGAACGGCATCACATTCCTCGGCCTCTACGGCATCGTCGATCCGCCACGACAAGAAGCGATCGAAGCGGTCGCGGCTTGTCGTGACGCGGGGATCCGTATCAAGATGATCACCGGCGACCATAAAGACACGGCCGTCGCCATTGCCCGAGAACTCGGAATGGAAGTCGAGGGCGCCCTCGAAGGGAAAGAATTGACGAACATGTCCGACGAAGAAATCAAAGAGGCGTCGGTCCATAATGACGTCTTCGCCCGGACGAGCCCGAACGATAAACTTCGTCTCGTCAAAGGACTGCAACAAAACGGCTTAATCACATCGATGACCGGTGATGGCGTCAATGACGCCCCGGCCTTGAAACGGGCCGATATCGGGGTCGCGATGGGGATTAAAGGAACGGAAGTTGCGAAAGAGGCCTCACAGATGGTGCTCGTCGACGATAACTTCAAGACGATCTACAACGCCGTCCGTGAAGGTCGTCGCGTCTATGACAACTTGAAGAAGACGATTTTGTTCTTGCTCCCGACAAACGGGGGACAAGCACTCCTTGTCGCAATGAGTATCTTATTGGGCGCCGCGGCACCACTCAGTCCGGTCCAAATCCTTTGGGTCAACATGGTCGTCGCCATCACGCTCTCGCTCGCCATCGCCTTCGAGCCGCTCGAAGAGAGCACGATGAAACGGCCGCCGCGTCCCGCTAACGTGCCGTTGCTGAGTCGCTACTACGTCTTCCGCATCACGTTCGTCTCGATTTTAATCGGGGGCGGTAGTCTAGTCATCAACTATATGCTCGGCGATTTCGATTACTCGACCGAAAAGTTGCAGACGATCACGCTTAATACGATTGTCATGGCGCAACTGTTTCACTTGTTCAACTGTCGGACCGAGCTCGCGCCGGCGTTCAACCGTCACTTCTTTGACAACAAGATCGCCTTCCTCGTTTCGGCACTCTTGATCGGGCTCCAGCTGTTCATTACGTACGTCCCGTTCATGCACACGCTGTTCGGTACGGCACCACTTGAATTGCAAGACTGGATTTATCCGGTCGCGTTCGGTCTCATCGTCTTTGTCATCGTCGAAATCGAGAAAGCCATCTCGCGTCGTGTGATCGGCAACAAAGACATACACTGATGTTTTGCACACTGCCTAATGTGGAATTAGTCCATTATGCAGAGGAGGGATGCTCAATGAAACGTGATGAATCACAACCAGGGGTTCACCCGGACCCAGTACCGGATGAGGAATCAAACCCGGCTACAAAACCGGCTCCGACGCAACATCCGGACCCGGCACCTGAAGAAGACGACAAAGAATCAAAATAAGGAGACTTCAATGAGGGAGTATCCACAAAAAAAGGCTTTCCGACAAAAATCGGAAAGCCTTTTTATGGCGTTATTTTTTCGGTGCCGGGCTGCGATACTCGGTCATCTTGTCGAACTCTTTCTCATTAAAATACTCGACGATGGTAAAATCGCCGACTGGGCATTCCCAACGGTCCTTGGCGACTTGACACTCTTTCAGTGTCACGTTCTGGTCGTACATATCAAGCTCGAGCGTGTCCTTCAAAAACTGATCGACTTGTTTGTCGATGATTTTGAAGTATTCGCTCAAGATGATGTCTTCGCCTCTATCGTTCGTAAGCGTCATCACTTTAAAAAATCTCATGGGTGTACCTTCTTTCGTCTGTAAGCTGAATTCTCAGTATATAGGAGCAGGCCCGATTTGGGAACCGTCATCCTGTTTTCCATCAGAATGCACCTGAGGCGAATGCGAAAGGGGCTCGGTTCATTTCATTTTTTGTCGGCTTGGCGGTGCCTCGTTGAACGGTTGCTTATGACGAATGATCAGCCAGAACAACAAACCGAACAAGGGGATGTAAGGCAGCGGCCACAAGCTCATTTTATAGCGCTTTGCATCCCGGTTCATCAACGTGATTTGGATGAAAGCGAGCAAGAAGAAATCGACTGTCATCGTCCGGACGAACTGGTTCTGTTCGACGTACGACCAATACTCGGCCACATTCCCGGTCGTCGATGCGGCGATGAACAAACCGATCGTGACGAGCAAGAGCAACACCCCGAGCAATCGTGTCGGGAGCGGTTTGATCGGTGTCGGATAAGGCGACTGCCGCGCGAACGCCAAATACGGGGCGATGATGAAGCCGCCGACGACGAAACCGGTCGCTGCCGGTAAGAGCGGGTTCGGGCGCAACTGGTTCACCTCGGACCAAAGAAGCGGGAACAAGGCGAGAGGATAAACGCCTAGGATGCTGAAAAGGGAAAGCGAATACCCTTCATAGGCGTCCGTATTATACGTGATGAAATCGAGCAAAAACCGGCTCGAGAACGGTTCGTTCGGGCCGAGGAGCGCGATGGCGATCGCAGCGGCCCACGGAATGAGTAAAAACTTTCTAGTCATGCCCTACACCTCGAGTCTGTCTCTGTTTCTTTTAGTATACCCCGGAATCAAGCGAACAAAAAATGAGAAGTGTCAATCGACACGTTCTCATTGGTTTTCGCGCGCATACGCTTTAATCATCGTCACGAGTTGCTGGGTCTCGTCAGAGTTCGAATCGAGTCGAATCCCGTAATCATACAGGCTCCCCATTTGTCCACGGTGCCGTACGTGACCCGTCAGGTCGAGCGGTTGAATCAACGGGACGAGGTCGAGTTTGACTTGGACTTTCAATCCTTCAGAAAGTGGAAATAAGTAGTCGCACCGCATCTTCAGACCGTGGGCGCTGATATTGAGCAGTTGTGCTTCCCCGTCATGAAGTTCTTTGTCTTCCCAGATGAGGCGATATGGGATGAAGCGGGGGTTCGGTAAAATATAACGAAACGTTTCTTGTCGTCGATAGCGCATCGGTTCACCTCATTTCTCTACCTTGATTATCGGCTATTTTTGGCGAATCGTGAAGCGTTGAATGCACCAAAATTTAGGAAGCGCGGTTTACAGAAATGCAATCGCTTTCTATAATGAGAAGACAGAGTGGATAGAGGAGGGATCGTATGAACGTCAAGGACTTACTCCGACGCTATTCGATCGACGAACCAATCATCTACGCGAAAAATCTACACGGGCAGTGGGTCAAGTTGGAGCAACTGCCGCCCTACACCATACTAGAGGTCGAGGCGACGGACGAGGCCATCGAGGCGCTCGCCATCGACGCGTACGTGGCGCTCACCGTTTGTCGGGAGAAATCGTCGCTTGAAGATGCACGCCCTTATGCGGTGCGGCTTCATATCAAAGGTAAGTAAAAACCGCGAGCCGATGGGCTCGCGGTTTTGTTTAGGCTGCTTTTTCTGTCTCGTCTTCCTGTGGGACGGTCCGTTTTGCGTAATACATGAACGGCGTCGCCATCCAAGCGATGATGAACTTGGCGACGTATGTCGTGATGAAGATATTCCACCAGATGTCCCATTCCATGCCCCAGAAGGCAATCGTACAGAACGTGAGCGTGTCGATGAACTGTGAGACGACGGTCGAACCGGTCGTCCGGAGCCACAGTTTCTTCTCACCGGTCTTGGCACGAATCTTCGAATAGATGAAGACGTCGAACAGCTGTGAGACGAGGTACGCCGCGAGACTACCGAGCGTGATGAGCGGTAGCATCGAGAACAGCGCCTCGAAACTCTCATGCATGAACAGCGCCTCTTCGAACGGCTCATAGAGCAGTGCGAATTGCATGAGCACCGTCGAGACGATCAAGATGAAGAAGCCGAGCCAGACGCCTTTACGGGCGGTGTGACGACCATATTTTTCATTCAAGATGTCAGTAGCTAAATAAAGGGAACCGTAGACGATATTCCCGAGAGTAAAGATGAAACCACCGATTACAATCTGCTGCGTCACTTGGATGTTGGCGACGACCGAGGCCATCGCGATCCAGGCGAACAGTCCGACACGTCCGAACAGCTTATAACTGAGGACGAGCAGACCGAGCGTGAGCAAGGCAGAAGGAATCCATAACCATTCATTGAGCATGGGGATCGTACTCCTTCCAAATCATTCATTCTGTCAACTTTACAAGTTTATAGAGGAACGGAAACCGTGTCAAGACAGTTTACACAATAACTATAATATAGAAAAATCCTTGTTTTTAGGAAGAAGTAATAATGAGGTATTAGTTGATGTCAAATCTTTTAGAATGACGGTTTGTCAAATTAAGCGCAACACTTCCTCCGCGAAGGCCTCGTGTGCGGTCTTCCAGCCGAGACATTTCCTCGGCCGCCCGTTGATCTTGGCGAGCGCGTCCACGATCTCTCCCTGGCCGACCGTCGCGAAGTCCGATCCTTTCGGGAAGAACTCGCGCAGGAGGCCGTTGGCGTTCTCGTTGCTGCCGCGCTGCCAGGACGAGTACGGGTCGGCGAAGTACATCGGCACGCCGAGCGATGCCCGGACGCGCTCGTGACAGCTGAACTCCTTGCCCCGGTCCGTCGTCGCCGTCCTGAACGTGCCCGCCGGGAAGGCGGCGTGGACCGTGTGGATCGCTTCCTCCATCGAGGCCGCGCTACGGTCCGTGATCGGCAGCGCGAGGTAGAACCGGCTCTTGCGCTCGACGAACGTGGCGACGCAGGCCTTCGATTTCCCGCGCCCGGAGACGACGGTGTCGAGCTCCCAGTGCCCGAACGTTTGGCGCCCCCTGACCTCCGAAGGCCGTTTCGAGATGGACAGCCCGACATTGAATCGCCCGCGTGTCTCCACCGGTTTCCGGCGCTTGCCCTTCTGACGGAGCACGGTCGTCGGCACGTCGATCAAACCCACATAGATCCATCGATAGATGGTCGAGAAGGCGATCCTGCCGCTGAAGAGCCGCCCCACGATCTGTTCCGGGGACCAGGTCGCCCGCAGTTTCTCGATGATCGTCAGACGCATCATGTCGTCGAGCTTCGTCTTGGCGCCGCAGTTCGCTTTCGCCCTCACGTAGCGTTCCTGTGCACGGTCCGACTTGTACCCGGGGTTCCGTCTGATCTCCCGCGAGACGGTCGAGGGCTGTCGCCCGAGCCGTCTCGCGATGGACCGTACGGACATCCCGAGCTCCAGATAGGTCTCTATTTTCACGCGTTCGGCTGTGGTAAGATGGGTGTAGCTCATAGCGATTCCTCCGTCTGAATGTTTGTGTGGTAACTTCATTCTACACGAGGCCGTCGCTATGGGCTTTTTTGCGTTCACGTTCAGGTGTTGCACTTAATTTTATAATTCATCGAATACAAAAAGTAATAGTATAATATCAGATAGAAATATACAAATTTTCAAATAAAAGATGCATTCAAAATGTATAATTAATAATGAAATTTACAAAAAATGAAAGAGGGTATTAAATTTGGAGCAAACTGAATATAGAAAGTGTGGAATAATAATGCCTATAGCTGCTATGCCCGGATATACTTCAGAACATTGGTCTGAAGTTAAATCAATCATAGTAGAATCAACTAAGTTGATTAAAGAACATCAGTTTTCAGCCGAAATTGTTAGTAACTCTGATGGAGAGATAGATGTGATACATAAAAGAATTATCCAAAATTTATACAATGCTGATATCGTTGTATGTGACATAAGTGGTAGAAATCCAAATGTGCTATTCGAATTAGGTATGAGACTGACTTTCGATAAACCTACAATTTTGATTAAAGATGATGATACTGATTTTATTTTTGATACAGGAGTAATTGAACATATCACATACCCTAAAGATTTACGCTTTGGAAAAGTTGTAGAATTTAAACATGAATTAGCTAAAAGAATTAAACTAACACTAGAGAAATCAGAACAAGACCCAAAATTCTCAACATTTTTAGGTAACTTTGGAGAATTTAAAATCCCTTCCTTAGAACAAACTACAGTTTCTGATGTAAATCAGTTGATTTTAGATGAATTAGGTGCATTAAGAAGTGAACTTTCTCATGTAAAAAAAGAAATCGCTACTACTAAGAATTCGGAGTATATTGTCCACAGTAAGACATTAAAACAACTGGTTTCTAAATACATATCTGAAAATGCAGAGTATTTAGAGACGGCAGAAGTCATAGCTCGTCAACCTGAGTTTTTAGACTATCTTACGTCAAATAATGTTGATTTGCGTAAAACACCACGAAATATATTAATTTCTTACATCGAAAGCGCACAAGAATTACCATTTTGAACAACATATTTTACAATGGAAAAAGAGCTACAGATAGGTGTTATTCATATCTCCAGCTTTTTTATTGTTTACGTGATAGATATTAAAAAAATCCTTGTCTGTCATTGGAACTACTGAAGAGGCCTAATTTGAACGATTAAGTGCTCCTAGATCCCTAACTTTTCTATAGTTACTCACACAAAATAGTCTTAAGCTACAAGGTGATTGCAATGACAGTCTATGCCTTCAAATCTTCTCATATCACTTTAATTAAGTTGTGAAAACATGTTCCTATAACCTTACGACGCGGAACGTTTGAATTATCCGTTTTTTTTGTTAAATGAATATTCTACATGCATCTTATGAGTATTTTGACAAACCAAGAACGACGTAACAAGTATTTACGGAGTATAAACTCTGCATAGGTAAAAGCAAAGTGTTCTCTGCAAAATAGAGTAATTGCACTAAAAATACTTGATTGAACGGGATATCATATGGACACTAGTGGCAGAAGTAATTTCGAACACAAGTGAACATGGTATGGTCGCAAAATGAGTAAAATGATTTAACAAAAAAACTCAAGCCTTATGTAGGTTTGAGTTTATAAAATGACTATTTGTCTTGAGGAAAATTCTTTGAAATTCGAATATAGTCAGCCAAATTGATTGATTCTTGATTTGTCTGCTCGAAAATGAGGATATTATGTTGAAGAGCAGATGATTTGTTGTTAAACGTTTTACTTCCCCTTATATTCGATGGGTTTTTCGCTTTGTATAACTTGTTAGCTTTATTAGCTTGCGAATGAGTTATAGTAATCACTTTAACCCCTCCTTTTAGTAGTTCTTTTTAAATTATATATGCAATTGCGTTAAAAGTCATCCAACCTAAGACCTACAAGAAATACCTTTTGAAATCTTTTAAACTATGGATATGTTGTTTAAAATAGATTATTCATCTTTTTCTTCTACTTCATCTCTTACTTCATTACTATTCATCTCTTCTTCCAAACGTTTACTATAGCGTTCATAAGATAAATATTCATCTACATACATAATAATCTGAAATTCAAATGATTTTACATATAATCCGCATAATTCTATGACAATCTCGTTTGGAGGGGTTGAAAAATCAATTGTAACCACTCCAAAATCCGCAACCGGAACAGCTAAAATAGATTCATATTTTTGATTGGTGCTAAAAGTTGACCAGTCAGGATCAATATTTAAATTAGATACAAACTGCATTTCTTTTTTTCGAAATGCTCTTCCAGCAATGGAAAGGTTAATATCTAAAGTACGACTAGTATCACGGCTAGCATTTGATGTGAAATTAGTGCTTCTCATTATACTATCTAGTTGACCAGTTTCATCATTATAAACCCAATAGCTAACACGAGACTTATTTGAGGTAGAAATTTCATTATGAATCGAAAGTAAAGTGATTGAGCTTGCTTGATGCAAATCTGCAAGCGATTGTTCGGCATGTTCAGGTAAGAAATGACCTCTATTAGTAGTATGATAGTTTAATAAGCTATTAAAATTAGAAATGTAACTGTTTAATGATTGCACAGCACTGTAAAAGTGAGATTGTTCATTATTTATATCAGCTACTTGACGAGTTAGCTCAGTGTTTTGTTTAGACAACTCAATTCCACGATCTTCTTTGTCCATATTCTTAGAAAACCTACGGACTGCTCCGCCCACTTGGAATAAAACATAAAGTATAAATAAAGTCACCGCCCATAAAATGAGAGTTAAATGCGTTGGGCTCATTTTATCTAATACACCAAGTATAATATTATCCATATTTGTCCTCCCTAAAAAATAGTATCTTAGAAAATTATAAAGGGAAATCATAACTATTACTGTTCTTTTTAAAACACACAAGAATACAATAAGTAGCTTTAAAATCCCTACTTTTGTAGAAATGTAAACAATGGCTTATACAATTTTCGAGCAGATGAGTGATGAAATCGAATGAGATAAGGCCGATTATAAGATGTAACTCATTATCGTCCGTAATCAACATTTCATAAAGGATTGCATACCGGATCAGCTACTAAAAGTCATTTAGAGTTTTCAGTGCCATTCACTGTTGATGAGATATATTCTAAAAATCTCTCATATATTTAAAGTCGAAGAATAAAGTCATTATGCCTCTTTCATGAGATGAAAATACTCTTTCCATTTTCAGTTTGTATCGTTTTATAGAAAAGTCATCTGTGTCTATTTGATCATTAGTTTGAAATTTAATAACTAGCTCAAGACCATTTAGTTCTGGATTAGAATAAATCCAATGGTCGTGTATGTCCCTATAAATCAAATCAAAAATAATTAAATACATGAATGATTTTGGTCTCATCTCGTGTATTTCGTTCTGAATGAGAAGTGATTTAGAATTATTATCTTGAATGAGTGGAAAGGTAAAGATGTTTTCCTCGCTACGACTAAATAGATTGAACTGAATGCTAGCCGGGACTCTATCATATTGTTCATTATAGGAAATAGTGTAGTCTTCATTAAATCGCGTTTTATAAAATTGGGGTGTTTTCAAATTTTTTAAATTATCCAAGGCTTCATTATTTATCTCTAAGTATGTACAAACATTATAAGCGTTCCCAATACCAGAATTTGAGACTTGAATGGATAATTTGACATCGGTTGGTTTATTCTCTGTCTCATATAAAAGTAATCTTCTCTTTATATCAGATAGAGAATACATTGCGAAGGTCGCTTGACCCTTGAGTGGGAGGATTTTTGGTAAGTGACTATTATTTATTTCTTTTTGCATTAATTCAACCTGTTTGAATGATGCATCAGCAGCGTTTACAGCTGCTTTGCTAGAAATTTCGCTTGTTAGTTCAGATTTTTTTGCGCTTTTAGCTGATTTCCATGTATAAATTAAAGTTACAAACGCAATAATTAGCGCAAGCAATCCAATCCAGTTTGAAGCAAGATAATCAAACAAAGTACTAGTCTCCTTTTCTTCATAGTAAGATTTTTGATTCTCTAAACTCCAAAATCCAGCTTTACCTAGTTCCAATATCGATTCAATTCAATCGTGCTCTTAAACTAGAAGAGGTGTTTTAACTACTTTGATTTTTAAATCTAAAGATAAGAAATTTGTCTTAAAGAATTTAAACTAATATCGTATTGTCTTTAAATAATAGAATCTTGTTTACAAACGTTTGTATTAGATTTCCCCTCATTACTATCAATTAGAGTAATAATCTCTCTAGAAAATGAAGTTATTTGTTGATGACGAGAAAGCAAAAAAAATACCAAATAACAAAATAAAAAAGCGCCTCCTTCAAAAATACAGGAAGCGCCAGAAACCACTCGGTTGAGCGGTATTTTTGATGCCTCCGACGAGAATCGAACTCGTGCTGCAGCATTACCATTGCTGAGGTCTGCCACTAACCTACAGAGGCGGTTACATCTAGTATGTTACACAGTCTGTCATGAAATTTCAAGCTTTTTTAGAATAATAAGACCCCCGTCCTCCTCATGGTGAGAAGGGCGGGGGTGCGTTGAATCAAGCTTACTTCGTCCGGACCCAAACTGCTCCAGCCGAGTTGTCTTTCGCTTCGCCGACGACGTCGACGACGAGACCGTATTGTGGAAGTTTACGGCCCGCATCTGGGATGAGCGAGTTGATGTACGTGTTGGCGTCGTTGAACTGTTTCACGCCTGGTTGAGCTTTGTAGTCATAGATGCCACGGCTCGGTGAATCGATGTACCAAGGGAGCGTCTTGTCTAAGCTGAACGCCGCGTCTGCGATCTGGTAACGCGTGCTGCCAGCGACTGTGTCTTGACCGTTCAAGTTGCCGATAAGTGCCTCAGGGTGCGAGTCGACGACACCGAGGAAACCTTCACCCGGATGGATGCCGACCCAGTTGTCTGAGAACGAATCATCCGCATACCAGACAACGAGACCTGTGTTGTACTTGACGCCACGGCCGTTCAAGAGACCAGTGTCAGCGCCTTCATGGTTGCGCCACTCGAGGTAGTAGTAGTGCGGTTTCGAATCATAGCCGTCCGACTTGACGAAGCCGTCGAGCGTGACTTTCTCTGCGCCTTCCGCATCGTCAGCGAGGAGCGATTGTCCGCTTGACGTGATCGACAAGTTGTCGAGGGCGAACCCTTCAAGGGCAAGACCACCGTCCGTCACGTATTCGAAGACGATTTGTACGTCTTGACCAGCGAACTGTGACAAGTCGTACGATTTGTTCACCCAAGCGCCGTTCGTCGATTCCGCACCGTTTCCAGTGTTGTCATCGCCGTAGACGTCAAGGACGACTTCTTTGCCGCCGCTGAGTGCTTTCACGTACAAGTAGTCGTAGTCAAACTCGATATCGAAACGTGTGTCGAAAGCGAGTGTACCGTCCGCTCCAAGTTTGACCGTCGGTGTCGAGAGTTCAGTATGCAAGTTATCACCTTTTGTCGAGTAGTAGTAATACTCGCCGTATTCTGGTTCGATGCCTTTTACTTTCTTGTCTGGAAGGTTCACTTTCAACAATCCAGGGTTGGTTGATTTCGTCACCGATTGATCGAGTTTCGAAACAAAACCTTGTTGCGTGATGTCTTCAAGGTCAACTTCCGTGATGTTCGCCCAGTTGCCGCCCATCAATTTTTGGAAGTACTCTTTGTTTTGTGGCGAGAAGCTCGTTGGCTCTGTACCCGCCACTTTACCAGCCCAGCTGCCGCCGCTCATGATTGACCATGATTGGATCGGTTCGCCTTGACCTGTGTACTGTGTATCGTACTCATCTGGAAGACCGAGGTCGTGACCGTATTCGTGAGCGAAGACGCCGACTGCGCCGTCTTCAGGTTGGATTGTGTAATCGAATGCCGCCATTTGACCGCCCCAGTATGGGACAGCTGCTTCCGTACCTGCTACGCGGTAAGGGCTGTTGCCGACGACCCAACGGTGTGACCAGACTGCATCGTCACCGAGGACACCGCCACCAGCTTCTTGGCCGGTACCAGCATGGATGATCATCAAGTGGTCGACCAAGCCGTCCGGCTCGTTGAAGTCGCCGTCACCGTCGAGGTCATATAAATCGTACTGATCGTATTCGGCGAGGTCCATGCCTGAAGCGACCGCAGCGTTCAACGTGTCTTTAACGAGTTGACGCGGACCTGGCCCGATGTTGTCATTCCCGCCGGCCGGATTGTCACCGCCGTAATCTTTCGCTGTGCCCGGGACGGTCAACCAGTCTGAGACAGTGCCGTCGACCGTGTAACTGCCGCCCGACTGTTCCTCATAGTACTGTTTGAACGTTTGGACTTTCTCCCCGTTGAACAGTTCGAACGATTCGTCGCCGAACATGTATTGCTCGTAGTGTTCTTTACTAAAGTTGTCGCTATAGAGATAACCTTCTTCTTGAACGACGTTGTTATGTTTGAAGTCGCTGTACTCGACGAGAAGGACGAGGACTTTGTCTTCACGGACGGCGCCGTTATAGCCTGCCTGTTTGGCCGGGTCGACTTTGACTTGACCGTTCGGCTTGCCTTTGCGATAGTTCGCTTGTCCTTTTTTCGCTTTGTCGAGGAGACGTTTCGATTCTTTCTCGAATTGGTTATGTATCTTCTCTTTTGCTTTGGCTGCTTTTTTGTCTAACTTATCGTCGTGCTTATGGACGTCTTTCGCACCGCCTTGTTTCTTCTCGATATAGGCATCGACGGCTTTTTGGCGCTCGGTGGCCGAAAGCCCTTTTTTGATGACGCCTCGTTTCTCGAGCGCTTTAGCGAGCCGATCCTCATCGATGATGTTGTGATCGAATGGAGCGGTCGAGCTTGGGGTTGGCAACGGTGAGGCGGCGAGTGGAGCGGCACCGACGGCCGGGATCGCACTGACGCTCATGACCGATGTCAATGCGACGGCGAGCGTCGTACGACGGATGGAACGTTTTTTCATTTGTACTAACCTCCTGTGAAAATAATGGGATATTGTGTGAGCTTGAATCCAACGTTAAACTTGTGTCTGATTAATGTCAATATTCAGAAAATAATAATTTAAAAAAGAGACTTTCGTCCCGAATGGTCCTAAAGACCTAAGGGGTCAAGTCTCTACATCGATGATGCCGTAATGAAATTTGGATGTTTTACGAACAATCTTTTTAAAACCAAACGTTTCAAACGTCTCACTCTCAAAGTGAGCCTTTAGGACAATTCGTCTGGATGCAACACGACGGGCCTCCATCATGAGTTCAAGAGACAGCGGATTCGTGTTGGCGAGGGATCGTAATGGGTTCAAGTGAACCGATTCTGAAATCGTCTTTTCGAACATTGGGTCGAAGTAGACGACATCGAATGAATCGTCCGGGCATGTCTTCAAATAGGTGAGGGCATCCGTCCAAACGACCTCGAGCCGACGCATCGCCTCATTGACGGCGGGCTCTTTTTCTTCCCAAACGGTTAGCCCTTCCTTGACGAGCATCGCTGTGACAAATTCGCTCTCGATTCCGACGGCGCGACCCGACGGACCGACGGCATGACTGAGGACGATACTGTCGGAGCCGAGCCCGAGCGTACAGTCGAGGACCCGGTCACCCGGTTTGATTGCGGCGGCATCGACGAGCGGATCGTTCCCGCTACGCGCAAGCTGCTTCACACGGAACACCGAGCTCGATGGGTGGAAAAAGAACGGTTCATCTCCGGCGAGAGGGGTGTATTCGACGCGACGTTTATCAAATACGAGCACGCCGGCATGGTGACGTTGTTTTAACGTGTCGATGGAATGTTTGCGACGGGTGACGAAATGGGCGCCATAAGTCGCCGCATGGGCCTCGGCCCGTTCGATGGTTGCCTCAGTCGGGCGTAAACAAGTTGTAACGATATAAGTCATAGTTTCTCCTTACTGAAAAAATGAGACGCAGAAGCGTCTCATTTTTTCTTGCTGAGTAAATCCGATAACTCGTCGATGAGTGCCTTGTGGGAGGCAAGTTCTTTCTTCTTCTCGTCGTTCGGGTTAATCGGGCGTTTCGAGCGGCTCTGGAGCGCCTCGAGCGTTTCGTCGATTGACGATTTGAGCGTGTCACGATCTTCCGGCTTGAGGGTGACCTCATGCGGGTTTTCACCGCTTGCGTCGAGTTCGCGTAGACGAGCCATCAATTGTTTTGCTTCTCGGTTCAAATCAGCGAGCAATCTGTCAATTTGTTCCAACCGAAGCTTGATTCCATCACGTTCCGTAAACATTTGTTTCACCTCTTTTATGGGGATAACCCTGTTGTCTCTTCCCATTTACTTTACCATAATTTTCGAACAACGAAACCACCGGGAATATATTCCATTTTTATTGGCTGTGGGAAACACTGTTTCTCTATGCCCACATGAATCTCAACTGGTATACTGACTTAGCTAAAAAGGAGGTGGTCGGATGCAGTCGACAACTCATCCACCAAAAGCGCTTAAAGGCGCCATTTTATCGATCACGACGTATTTGGTCTTATCTGTATTAAAAGTCGTCTTCGGTTTGGTGTACAATTCGGAGGCCGTCCTCGCCGACGGATTCAATAATACGACCGACATCATCGCATCAATCGCCGTCTATATCGGCATTCGCATCGCCGCACTGCCCCGAGACGCCGAACATAAATACGGTCACGCCAAAATGGAGACACTCGCCGCGCTCGTCGCATCGCTGATCATGGTCGCCGTCGGGGTGTTCGTTCTATTGAACAGCATCGCCACTCTAATCGGTGGTGAATACGTCGAACCGAACCCGCTTGCTGCTGTCGTCGCGTTCTTAAGTGCACTTGTCATGTTCGGCGTGTATGTGTACAATTCGAACTTGGCCAAGAAAACCCGGTCGCTCGCCTTGAAAGCGGCCGCGAAAGATAATTTGGCCGATGCCATGATCTCGATCGGGGCTACGCTCGGCGTTCTCTTCGCTTACTTTAAATTGCCTTGGATGGATACGGTTCTCGCCGTCTTGATTGCGGGAATGATCATTCGGACCGCGATTCAAATCTTTCTCGATGCGACACATCAGCTCTCTGACGGATTCCCGCCGGATCTCGTCGATTCCTACGAAGAGACGATTCAGCATTTCGATGCCGTCAAGGAAGTGCGTGAAATCAAAGGACGTCACCTCGGTAACCATGTCATGCTCGATGTGACGATTGCCGTTGAAGGAAGTCTCACCGTCGAGGAGGCGCACGATTTGTGTGATGACATCGAACGGGAGCTCGACGAACATCAGGCTGTCGATTCGGTCCATATTCACATTGAACCGGTCTGATTTCGGTTATCTTTTGCGCTTCACGCCGCCGTTCGTATATAATGAGTTTGGAAAGACTATGAGATAACTGTTAAGGAGGGCACGGGATGGAAATCGTGCGTCAACCTATTCGTCAGATTGATGAGATCGAATATGAGCATTTTAAAAAATATGGTCAAAGTTCTTACGGCATCTCAGCCGAAGAGTTAAAAGGCATCTTTGTCGAGATGGGGGCAGAGCAGGTATACTCGGCCGATGAGCATAGTTATGGGGAGGACTTCTATTATGATCTCCTCGTTGACGGGCAAATCGTCGGAAAAGTGTTGCTCTTGAAACTCGCTCGCGTCTATCAGCTCGATTTGATGGTGTTCGACGCCTTCAAGGGCAATGGCTATGCGACAGAAGGCTTGCGCCTCGCGCTCGAACAATCCGACTTAAGAGAAGGACATACCGTCCGCGCCGGCATCCCGCCGACGAGTCCACATCAGGAAGCGGTACGCCGTGTCCTTGAGAAGAACGGCTTCGAGAAACGGAACGGCCTTTACTATTTAAACTTTAAAAAGCGATATGTAATCAACCACTGAACTGACGGCGTCTGACGCGTCAGTTTTTTCGTATGGAGGTTTTACCGATGAAACAAGTGACAATCAACGACATCGCCAAACTGGCCGGGGTCGCCAAAAGTACCGTCTCTCGTTATTTGAACGGGGGTTCGGTCGGACAAGCGACACGCGAGAAAATCGAGCGGGTCATTCAAGAGACGAACTATGAACCGAACCAGTTTGCGCAAAGCTTAAAGTCGAAACAGACGAAAATGATTGGTGTCATCGTCCCTCGTCTTGATTCCTATGCGGCTTCGCGTACGATGATGGGCATCGACGAGCGGTTGACCGAGCGCGGTTATCAAATGCTCGTCGTCAACACGGCCCAACAGACCGAACGCGAGATCGAGCAGTTGTATAACTTGGCAAAACAGAAAGTGGCCGGCATCATCTGGCTCGGGACGACCGTGACGCCGCGGCACTTGAAGGCGATCAACGATATCCAAATTCCGGTCCTATTGATCGGTCAAGAGCATGAACACGTCCATAGCCTCGTTTATCCCGATTTCGACGCGGCGTACGCTCTCGGACGGCAGTTCATGGACTGGGGGCACCGTGATGTCCTGTATGTCGGGGTCGGTCCGTACGACATCGCCGTCGGACAGGCACGGCGCGATGGTTTTCTGCATGCGTTCAAAGAAGCAGGCGCGAACGTAACGACGTATACGACGACGTTCAAAATTGACGACGCCATCCCGATTGGGAAACGGATCGCCGAGGCGACCGATGACGCGACGCTCATCGTCTGTGCGACCGACAACATCGCCTTCGGTGTCTTGAAAGGGCTCGCCAATGGCGGAAAATCGGTGCCGGTGGATATCTCGGTGAGCGGATTCGGCGGCTATGATTTCACCGAAGTGCTCCATCCAGCGATCACGACGGTGCATCTTCCATACCGTCGGACAGGGTCTCGTGCGGCTGACATGATTCTCCAATTGTTAACAGGCGAAACCATCCCAATGAAAACGTTCACAACTTTTGAATTAAAATTGCGAGAAAGCGTTGACATTTTAAATTAAATCGATTACATTTGTGTTGCGGAACCGGTTCCGCAACATTTTTTTATTCGTTTTTGGAACCGGTTCGATAAGTGATACGAAGCACGACATTCAGACATGGAGGTGGACGGATGAACACCGTACATTGCATTGGTGAACTATTGATTGATTGGGTTTGCGAGGACGCATCGAGCGACCTCGTCAACGGGACGACATTCGTAAAGAAAGCAGGGGGCGCACCGGCAAACGTCGCGGCAGTCGTCAGTAAACACGGAGGAAATTCGAGTTTCCTCGGTCAAGTCGGGGCAGACCCGTTCGGACGATTTTTAAAACAGACGCTCGTCGACAACGGCGTCGGCGTCGAGAATCTAGTTGAGGAAGGTGACACGACGTTCGCGTTCGTGTCGATTCAAGAAGACGGGGAACGGGACTTCACGTTCCGCCGCGGTAGCGACGGCGATTATGCGTTCGAGTCGATTGATTTGTCGGCCTTCAAGCCTGGGGACATCGTCCATTTCGGATCGGCGACGGCACTCCTCGACGGTGAGTTAAAGAACGCTTATTTCAAACTGCTCCAGTTCGCCAAGCGTGACGGCCTGTTCGTCTCGTTCGATCCGAACTACCGTGACGCGCTTGTGACCGACCTCGAGGCGTTCAAACAAGATTCGCTCCACTTCATCGCCGAAGCAGACTTCGTCAAGTTGAGCGAGGAGGAAGCGCATTTATTGACCGGGCTTGACGATTTAGACGAAGCGATCGCGTCGCTTCTCGAAACGGGTGCGAAACGAATCGCCATCACACTCGGCTCGCGCGGGACGCTGATTGCGACGAAAGATGTCAAAGACGTCATCGCTTCAGTGAAAATTGAAAGCGTCGATTCGACGGGAGCGGGTGATGCCTTTGTCGGCGCCTACTTGTATCGCTTAGCGACTCTAGGCATCGATGACGACCGTTTACTAAAGGATATTGAATACGCGAACGTGACCGGCGCATTGACGTGCACGGCATACGGCGCGATTCCAGCCATACCAACACAACAACGCGTACTTGAAACGCTAGGAGGGAAACCAGCATGAACTACAGACAAGAAGCAGAAGCGATTTTAGAGGCTCTCGGCGGGAAAGACAACGTCGCCGCCGCGGCCCACTGCGCGACCCGGCTCCGCCTCGTCTTGAACGACGAATCGAAAGTCGACGAGAAGAAACTTGACGCCCTCGACGTCGTCAAAGGAACGTTCTCGACCGGTGGCCAGTATCAAATCATCATCGGTGCAGGTACGGTTAACAAGGTGTACGCTGAGTTCGCTGAATTGACAGGCCTCGGCGATATGTCGACAAGCGACGTCAAGTCGGCCGGCGCGAAGAAAGGCAACCCGCTCCAACAGTTCGTCAAAATGTTGTCTGATATCTTCGTCCCAATCATCCCGGCCATCGTCGCCGGCGGTCTCTTGATGGGGATCAACAACTTGCTCACGGCACCTGATTTGTTCTTCGAAGGAAGCTCACTCATCGATCAGTACCCAGGCATCGCCGATCTCGCCGCGATGATCAACACGTTCGCGAACGCCGCCTTCGTCTTCCTGCCCGTCTTGATCGGGTTCTCCGCCGCCAAGCGGTTTGGGGGTAATCCGTACCTCGGCGCCGCGCTCGGGATGATCATGGTTCACCCGGATCTCGTCAACGCCTATGCGCAAGCAACGGTCGGTGATATCCCGGTTTGGAACATTCTCGGCTTTGAAATCGAGAAACTCGGTTACCAAGGACAAGTGTTACCGGTCCTCGTATCCGCTTATATCTTGTCGAAACTTGAAATCAATATTCGCAAATTCATGCCAGCATCACTCGATATCTTGCTCACACCGCTCCTCTCGCTCCTCATTACGGCGTTCGTCACGTTCGCCTTCGTCGGACCGATCACACGCGAAGCGGGTAACTTGATCATCGACGGTCTCGTTTGGACGTACGACTCACTCGGCTTCTTCGGCGGTCTCGTCATGGGTCTCTTGTACGCACCGATCGTCATCACAGGGATGCACCACAGTTTCATCGCCATCGAGACACAGCTTCTTGCCGATATCGCACGTACGGGTGGATCATTCATCTTCCCAATCGCAGCCATGTCGAACGTCGCGCAAGGTGCGGCCACACTCGCTGTCTTCTTCTTGACACGTGACCAAAAGATGAAAGGTGTCGCTTCAGCATCTGGAATCTCGGCACTCCTCGGCATCACGGAACCGGCAATGTTCGGGGTCAACTTGAAACTTCGTTATCCGTTCATCGCGGCCATCATCGGTTCAGGCGTCGCCTCGGCGTTCATCGTCGGACGTGAAGTCCTCGCCGTTGCCCTCGGTGCGGCAGGTCTTCCAGGGATCATCTCAATCGCACCAGCGTCAATCGTCTCGTATATCATCGGTATGGCTATCGCCTTCGCGGTTGCCTTCGGATTGACGTTCGTGCTCGCGAAACGCCAAGCGAAAAAAGAAGCAGTCAAACAAGCAGCATAATGAAAAGGAAGTGATGTTATGAGTTGGACGAAGGCAGAGCGTTACCGCTCGTTACGTGACGTGAGTGCCCTCGAGATGGAGACGCTCCGCACGAAGACGGCAGCTTCCCCGTGGCGGTTCGGATACCATATCCAACCGCCGACGGGACTCCTGAACGACCCGAACGGATTCACGTATTACAACGGGGAATATCACATGTTCTATCAGTGGTTCCCGCTCGGACCGGTACACGGTCTCAAACACTGGTATCATGTCACATCACCCGACCTCGTCACGTGGACGGACCGCGGGGTGGCGTTAGTCCCGGAGACGACCGAAGATTCACACGGTGCCTATTCAGGCAGCGGGTTCGTGAAAGACGGGGAACTCCACGTCATGTACACGGGCAATCACCGGACGGATGACTGGACGCGTCACACCTCGCAAGTGATCGGCGTGTTGCGGGATGGCAAGATCGAACGTCGCAATGTCGCGATTCCGGACGTGCCGGCCGGGTACACGGAACATTTCCGTGACCCGAAAGTGTGGCTCGAGGACGGCGCCTATTACGCCGTCGTCGGCGCACAACGTACGGACGAGACGGGTTGCGTCGTCTTGTATCACTCGGTCGACTTGGATGACTGGACGTTCCTCGGTGAAATCAAGACGGGACTCGATTCGTTCGGCTACATGTGGGAATGTCCCGACGTGTTCGAACTGAACGGGCAGCACGTCCTCGTCTTCTCGCCGCAAGGGATTGAACCGGACGGGCATCGCTATCACAACATCTATCAGTCTGGGTTCTTGATCGGCAAGCTCGACGTTGAGACGTTAACATTCACCCACGGAGCGTTCGAGGAGCTCGACTTCGGGTTTGATTTTTACGCCCCACAGACGACAGAACAGGACGGACGACGCGTTCTCGTCGGTTGGATGGGACTCCCTGAAATCGAGTATCCGACGGACCGCTTCGGTTGGGCCCACGCCTTGACGTTACCGCGTGTGCTCACAATTGAGGAAGGGATGCTCAAGCAGCGTCCGGTGGCGGAGATGACAACGCTTCGCCAAGACACATTCCTCGACGCGTCCGGCACATCAATCAGCGTCGCGACACCGGACCGGTATGAGCTTGAGGTGAAAACGGATGGGTCAGACTTCACGCTCGACCTGCTTCAGGTCGAGAATGAGTCACTCGTCATTCGTTACGACGCGACGGCAGGCGAATTGACGATCGACCGGACGAATGCCGGAGAGCCGTTCGCGACCGAGTTTGGCACGACACGGACGAAAGCGATTCATGTGACGTCGCTTCACGTGTTCGTCGACTCGTCAAGTGTCGAATGCTTCGTCAATGACGGTGAGGCGGTCGCCACGCTCCGTGTCTTCCCGAGCGAGCTCGAGAAACAGTTGCGTTACGAAGGCGCGACTGCGAGCCTGACCGGTTGGACGTATCAATAAGGAAGAGCTGAGCTTCGGCTTGGCTTTTTTGTTTACCTACAGAATGAACTCTATATGCTATTCTAGAAATAGGGAATAAATTACATATGGTATAGGGGATGGTTTACATGTGGATGGTTTTAGGATTGCTCGCGATTGGGGCGACACTGGTCAATTTGTATACGTTCAGCGTCGGGAAAGACTATAAGCTACCGATGGCGATTGCGTTGTCCTTGACCGCATTGACGGTGTGTGCAGATTACAGCTATTTATCAGTCTGGGTCGAAGCGGAGGATTGGAGTGCGTTGGCGGATGTCATACCAGGTATGGGACGAGCGTGGTGGGTCTTAACGAGCATCTCGATTCTATTGAACATATTGCCGATTTTCTTGGAGCGAATGCGAAAACAGGCCTGAATGATCCGATGTCAAAATTTGTGAAACCTTTCGTCCGGATTTTCGTAAAAGATAACGATCAACATGAATGGGGTGATGGACATGAAACTAGATCGGGCAATCTTCACAGGGGCTTCGGCGATGTTCAAAGCATTTATGAACTCAGAGGAGAATGAGTTGAATAGAGAAGAGATGATTCAAGCGAGAGTTGCTGAGTCGTCAGGAATTGGTTCGTTCAATGAGACAGATTTCATCATGTTCAATGGAATCGAAAAAGTGAGATCGTTCGCGGACATGCTGCGTAATGCAGATGATGCGCTCGAAGATTCCATTCACGGGGAACCGGACTTTGACTTGGAGCTTCATTGGAAGGGCGGGATGATGGCACAGTATCATCTTTGGCTCGGACAGAAACATCAACCGAGCTTTTTGATGGATGTGACGCATCCGCATCTCATCTATCGCGTGTCGAGAGATATGACGAATCAGTTGATTCAAGTGCTCGGGGTGGACGAGTAAGTGATTGACGTGTGATGTGTAACTTTTTTTGAATTACGTATAGCTACCAAACACAGTTAAAGGACCCCCTTTTATGAAACGAAGACATATGTCAGTCTTTGCTCTTTTCACGTTAGCCCTTACGTTGACCGGTTGTGGCTCGAACGATTTTCGGACGGATGGGATTGAAGAAGTCCGCGTCTCGGAATCGGACGGATTCAGCAGTTTTCAAGAGCGCGATATCGTCACGTTCGACGAACCGGAATCGATTCGAGTGTTCGAAGACATGCTGCGTGAGGCAGACGAAATTCCAGGTGTCGCCAATGTGGTTGGGCCGGAATACGATATCGAAATCCGCTTCGAGGACGGGGAGACGGACCGCTATTACCTTTGGCTCAACGATGATGCGAAGTCGGTAAGCAGTCTTTATGACGCGGACGACACAAATATCGGCTACCGCCTTCCGGCTGACGTGACGGAAAAATTGATCAATCTGCTCGAACCAGGCGACTAAAAAAGACGCCTAGAATGGCGTCTTATGAGTTGAAGCGGATAAAGCGTTCAATCTGTTGCTCGCTCTTCCGTGCTTGACGACCAATCCAAATCAAATGGCCGGGGCTGTTCAAGATGGTGAGCTGGGCGTGCGGGATGAGCCGTTTCGCGTGATGCGCGTGGCGGACCGGCACGGCCTTGTCATTTTTGGAGTGGACGATATACGTCGGGCACGTCACCCCGAGCAGCGCTTCATCGGTCACTTGTTGCCGCAGGTCGAACTGGGCACCGAGACCGAACGCCATTTGGCTAGCGACTCGTTTCAATAGGAAGATATCGTACGGGGTCACTTCGTCGCGGATGACATCGAGTGCGAGCAGGCTCGTCGATTGAATCATGCGGGCCGTCGCCTCGAACGGTTGTTTTTGAATGGCGCGGGCGACGAACTGTTTCATCGCAAATTGCAGCGCGATGAACGCAGGCTGGGCGACGTTACGGCTGATGTATTGCCGATAGGGGAAGTCGACGACGCTCGTCACAGCGGCAGCGAGCGTCAGGCTGAGCGCGTGGTCGTTCTGCGATGCGAGCTCGATTGCCGTCGGGCCACCGGCCGAAATGCCGTACACGTGATACCGATCGATTGCCATGATTTCCATCAAACGACGTAGGTTGGTGGCGAACGCTTGCGGTGAAGCCGAAAATGAGTACGGAGTCTCACCGTAGCCGGGACGGGATGGGACTATGACCCGAAAACCGGACACGACGAGCCGGTCCACATGGTACGGTTCGAGGCTCGATGATTGGGTCCCATGAATCAGAACGATGACCGGACCGTGACCGCGGTCCATATATTCGATTTTCGTGCCGTTGACGTGCGCGTAATGTTTCACTGCGGAAGGGCCTCCTTAAACGATTTGTAATGGAAAATACCTTTATTTCATGGAAATAACATGCTACTGTCTGTTTATACATATTTTACATAGAGAAGTGAAAGGGGATTAAACCGTGAACAACCGAGAAAGGTTACTCGAGGTGAGACGGTTTTTCGAACGCCACACAGATGATAATCATCCAAAGACGTTAGAAGACTTGCTCGAATATTTATCTACGATCGGAGATACTTCTAAGTTAGCAAAAAAATCAGTGAAAGACGACATCCAAGCATTGACCGATTCGGGGTTCGAGGTGCAGGATGAGCTCGAGAAGAACGGCCTCGCCAAAAAATATTGGCATTCGGCCCGTTTGTTTGAAATCCATGAGCTCCGGATGATGGTCGACGCCATCGTCGCGGCGAAGTTCATCTCGGAGGACGTGACAGAGCGGATCGTCGAAAAACTTCAAAAACTGACGAGTATTCCGGAAGCGGAAACGCTCCAGTCGATCATCAAGACACCGAAGAAGAAACACGGACAGATTCCTTACCATATCGATCGCATCCAGCGCGCGATCCAAGAACAAAAGGCAATCTCGTTCCAATATACGGACGTCGTCGGCTTTGACGCCACGAAGCGAACGTTCCCGCTTCGCCGTGACGGCGAGCGTTATGTCGTCAATCCGATTGACCTGCACTGGAACCATGAGCAATATTATTTGATTGGCATCGATGAGTCGATCGGGGAAATCCGAAACTATCGCGTCGACCGCATCGTCAACTCAGAGATTGTCGAGGATGATACGCCGCGCATGAAACATCATTTGCCGGATGACTACTTCCAAAAGTCGTTCAATATGTACAACGGGCTCGACGAGGAAATCGTCCTTGCCGTCGACGAGCGCGTCCTCCCGGTCATCTTCGACAAGCTCGGCGAAGACGTCTCGATTACTCAAGACGGAGAACGCTTCCTCATCCGCTTCGATGCGGCCGTATCCGACGGGTTCGTCTTCTGGCTCTTGTCGCTCGGCACGCAAGTCGAGGTGCTCGAACCGATCACCCTCCGCGACCATTTGCGCGAGACGATCGAGGCGATGGCCGAACGATATGCGAAGGCGAGCATTCACTGAAACGATTGAAATGAAGGTATGATATACTGCTTGCGACACTTGTAGAAGGGGGACAGGCGGATGTTAGATTGGATGCCATTAATCATTCCGATTGTCGCTGTCATTTTTGTCGCTGTCGTCGCAAGACGCGCCATGAAAATGGACCAAGAGAAATAAGCTAGGACGGACATCCTTCTCGTCATGAGGGGGATGTCTTTTCCGTCCAAAAGGAGGAGACCGGTGGACACCATCACACATACGCTGTTCGGTCTGACGCTCTACGGGGCGGCCGACAAGCGAGAGCTTCAGAAAAACGAAAAACGTGCTTTGTTCGTCACGACGCTCGTCGGGAGCCAAATCCCAGATAGTGACGTCATCTCGCGGTTATGGGACACGGAAGGGATGTATCAGATGTGGCACCGCGGCATCACCCATTCGATTTTCCTCGTCCCGTTGTTCGCGCTACTCATTTACATACTCGTGCGCCTCTTGTTCAAGGTGACCGATATCCGTTACTTCTGGTGGGCGCTCTTGTCCGTGTTCATCCATAACACGGCAGACTTGTTCAACGCCTGGGGGACGGGTTACTTCGAACCGTTATCGGATGTCCGGGTCACGTTCGGTGTCATCCCGATCGTTGATTTCGTCTATTGGGGCATTTTCCTCGTCGCCTGGCTGATCGCACGGCGAACTGACATCAGTCATACGGTGTATCGCTACGCCTGGGCAGCGATCGTCGTGCACGTCTTGATTCAAAGTGCGCAAGGGGCGTACTTGTATCAGTCGTATGCCGCCGATCACGATGAAGTGGTGCTGTCGGCCTCGTTCATCCCGACCCAGTTCACGGTCGTCACAAAGACCGATGAGTCGGTGTCGATTTACAGTGACTCGGTCTATCAAGAACCCGAGGTCCAATACGAGTTGACGAGTGCGGACGATGCCGATTTGAATCCGCTCTTCGCCGAAAATAAAGAAGCGATCACGCTCAAACAGTGGTCCCCGTTCGTTGTCGTCGTCGAGGATGATGAGCGGCTCGGCCTCTACGATCCGCGCTTCTTTGACGGTGAGTCGTCATTCCTTTACGAATACATCGAATTGTAGGTGATTACGATGCGGCGCATCCGTTATTTGTTCATCTTCGGTTACGAACAGGCACTCAGTTGCATCTTCCCGGTCGCCATCTTCGGGGCGCTCGCGTTGACGAAATGGTTCGACTTTCCGATTCCGCGTTACGACGTCCTCCTCATTTGGTGCCTATTCGTCCAAGTCGTGCTCGTCAAGACCGGGCTCGAGACGATGGAAGAAGTGAAGGTCATCAGTTGGTTCCACGTTATCGGGCTCGGCCTCGAGCTGTTCAAAGTCCAGATGGGGTCATGGAGCTATCCCGACGAGGCGTTGACGAAATGGTTCGGCGTCCCGCTCTATGCGGGGTTCATGTATGCGAGCGTCGGCAGCTACGTCGTCCAGTCGTGGCGCCGCCTTGATTTGGAGTTTCTCAAGATGCCTCCACCGCTCATCGCGTTCGGCCTGGGAATCGCCATCTATTTCAACTTCTTTTGGCATCACATTTGGCTCGATTTGCGCTGGGTGTTGATTGGTCTCGTCTTTCTCGTCTTCGGCCGTGCCATCGTCACGTACCGGCTCGACGACCGCCGTTTCACGATGCCCGTCGTCGTCGCCTTCTTTTTGATTGCCTGCTTCATCTGGTTCGCGGAAAATATCGTCACGTTCTACAACGGTTGGGCATATCCGAACCAGTTGAGCGGTTGGGCGCTCGTTGACCTCGGCAAGCTGTCGTCGTGGTTCCTGCTCGTCATCATCAGCATCTTGCTCGTGGCGTGGCAGAAACGAAGACAGGAGCTCTCATGAAAAAACGTGTGCACCCGCTTCGGGTTGCACACGTTTTTTGGTTACGTCGTTCGTTGTTTGGAGCGGGCGACCATATGGACGATGAACACATAGAGCGGGAACGTGAATGTGAGCGCGATGATCAATAGCCCGACGACCCGACTTGGCCATGCCGCTTCATTCGGAGCGGGGACGATCCGTGTCCAGACGTATGTGAACAGCGTCAAATAAGGGAGCCATAGGACGTAGAGCGATAGATTCCAAGTAGAGGTGGCGAGTTGCCTGACACGTTTGATGATGACTCGCGTGAACAAGACGAGTGAAACAAGGCCGATTATAGTGATGGCTGGAAAATATGCATCACCCATTAACAAATGAATCCGTCCGCTGTTGGCGAGTAGTTGAATGTTTAAAAGTAGGCAGAGTGCGAGCAGGATGGAGAGGTTTTGTACTTTGAGAAAGTGTGTCATGAAGGTCTCCTTGAAAATGAAATGGTGATGAAACTTTGTCTGGCAGCACCCGTATAAAAAGATGAGGTGATAAGTTTGATTGATATAATTGGGTTTTGGTGTATTGCGCTCGCACTTATGGGTGCGACGATCATGTATTTCGTCCAATGGTGGAGAGGACGAAAGTTAGGAAAGTTGTTTGCGTCTATTGGATCGCTCGTGCTAGTCATTCTAGTGTTGCTCGTGACGGTTCCAGATACATATGATCGGATTCATAGTCGCTACAAGACAGAGACGGGAATGTGCTATGTAATCGATAACGGTGCTAAAGCCCGTGATATCGATGTATATTTGAATGGCGTACCGCACGAAACGCGCAATCGTCCCGATATCCCGTTCGGTCCTGGTATTGAATATGAATGCACAATCACGCTCACGCAGGAGTTGAAGACGCTCGTCGACTATGAGTTACGGTCTGAAGATGGTGACGTTCTATTTTCAACATACTAAGGTGTTCCTTTCATGAAGGACTACTTTTTTATTTGCTTATTGATTGGGATGTTCAATGTAGCTAGCACATTTAAAGTTGTCTCAGAGTATGTGCGTAATTTAAAGATAGCATAATTCACCTCTTTATTTTTTGAATATTGTTATTATTTACAATATTACTGTGATAGAATCAAAAAACACACATATGGTTTTATTTTACTTTTGTATCGAGAAAATGTTTTATTTTTGGAGAGAGTTCTTTTTGACTGTGTTTTAGGCGGCTAATCATTGAGAGAATAGAAACTCATGTCACAAAAGGAGAGAATCGGATGAATTGGATTGCTCAAAAATCGGCTCAGTTTTTCATCACGCTATTTGTATTGATTGCAATCAGTGCCTTGCCGTCACTCGTCGTGGAACTCGAGTTCGTGCCATCAAATTACTGGAACGGGATTCAACAACAATTCAGTCAGTTGGCGAAACTCGACGAGATTACATACTACAACGTAACCGCACAACGCGAGTTACCGTTATTGCCAGATCTCGGTCCGCTCATGAAAGAGACGCTTATTATCTTTACGACATCACTTGTTGTCTCAGTTGTGTTCGCCCTTATGTACACCTATTTCTTTTATCGGAGCGGGAAGCGCGTGCGCACGGTGCTCCAGCAAACGAGCCTGACGCTCGAGATGATCCCAGATTTGTTTTGGCTCATCTTCTCGCAATTTCTTGCCATCACGATTTATAAGAAGACAGGGTTCGATCGAATTGAAGTCGCAGGTGGGTTCGCCGAATACATACGCTTTTTGCCAATCGTGACGTTGACGCTCACGATTCTGTTCTTCTTCCTTAAATGGTTGACGAAACATATCCTCGAGGAAGAAGTGTCGTTGTTTCTCGAACTGGCGCGGGCCAAAGGCGTCCGACCGGCCGCCCTGTTCTGGCGACACTTGCTGCCGAATTTGGTGTATCGCTTCTACCTCTTTTTCCGTTCGAACTTAATCACGGTGCTATCGAGTCTGTTGATTATCGAGTATTTGTTTAACGTCCAAGGTATTTTCCGGTTCGCCGTCTATAACCCGGTCATGCCGATTCTGCTCGTCATCTTGTTGGTCGTTTATATCCCGATCTTCCTATTGGATTTAGTAGCGGAATGGCTCATTCCGAATGCCTGGAAAGGAGGGATCTGATGCGTCGTGCACTCCTGCGCGATCCGATATTTATGATTGGATTCGTGATATTTGTCAGCTTGTTGTTACTCAGTATCGGCAATACCGTATTCCGTGATGGCCAAGTCGATCAATTCTTGAACCGTTACTCCGACGAAGGTCGGTTGATTGGCATCCCGCCACTCGAACCTTCGAAAGATCAGTGGTTCGGTACCGACCGGGCCGGGAACGATTTGTTCCAAATGATGATTGAAGGCTTCAAGTGGACGGTTGGTATTTGTGCGATTGTTGCGCTCGGACGAATGGCGTTCGGCCTATTGATTGGGATTCCACTCGCGTTTCGCGGGGCGCGCGTGAACCGAATCTTTAAAATGCTGTTAGATGGGTTTTTGATTCTACCGATTTCCCTTCTTGCCATGATGATGCTGTTTTCGTCCCTGTTGTTCGCAGACTCGACGATGGTGCCACCGCTAGTTGATCGCGTGACGCTTCAATTGACGGTCTTCGTGTTGCTCGGTCTACCTGCCGTCACGCTGTACTTGATTACAGAAATCCGGCAGTTGCTCCAACAAGAGTTTATGATTGTCGCCGAGACGTTAGGCGGCAGCGTCTGGCATCGAGTGAGGCGACACCTGTGGCCGCACCTCGTCCCGACGATGGTGATCGTCTTCATGCAACAGTTTGTGCAAACATTGATGTTACTCATTCATCTGTCCTTGTTCGGCGTCTTTTTCGGAGGGACCATTTACTTATTCGAAGGTGTGATGCCGACACTGTTTGAATGGTCGTCGATGTTCGGCTATTATTTCAAGCAGTTCACGGCGACGACCTGGATGACGAGTCACATGTTCCTCGTCCCTGCGATTGGATTGTCGATGCTCGTCTTCCTCAGTAACTTGCTGACGAGTCGCCTCGAGCGGGCGTTTCGGTTACGGCGACAAGAAGCGGTCATCACGGAAGAGACGATGTCTCAAGCCGAGGCAGCGGCCGCGTCGCTCGCCGAGCCGTTCACACTTGTGCATGCGGATGGCTCATTTCAAAAGATGAATCAAAAGAAAGCGGACGGCATCACACACTGATGTCATCCGCTTTCTTTTAGTACTTGATTATCGTAAAACTAAGGAGGTAAAGATGGTGAACACGAAGTCGTTTATGCTCGTTTTTGTCTCGGTGTACTTGTTAATGAGTCTTCCTTCAATGTTAGGAATCGGTTATGTGATTGATTGGATTCCGGAAGCCGCTTTATTGCAAAAGCTGAAGGGATATGTGATTGATGGTTTTACTCACAACTCTCTTTTTAAAATTGTGTTCTCAGCCATCGCGAGTGGGATTTTTACTTTCTTTTCATCAAGACGGATAGCCAGTCATAGTGATTGAATTCGCTCAATATTATGAGAAACCTATGATAAATTAATCTTCAGATTGTGATTTGACTCGATTAATCCATGCATTAAGCTTGTTATAATCGATTTCTCCAGAATATCAGCGCTTCCTGTACGATTTATTCAAGGTGTATCTACTTCGTGTCAGTCTTCAATCATATCTTCTCCAGCGTGTCGCAGTTTCTCAAGTGAGTCGCGCATATGCGCGATCACATCGTCAAGGTGGCGTTCCCAAGCCCCGAGTTCGGCTACGACTTTGAGCGGGGCGTTCGACCGGTACGACCGGGTCGGATTTCCGGGGAAGCGCTTGTCCGTCAAGTTCGGATCGTTCTCGAAGTCGCCCGTCGGTTCGACGACGTAGATTCGTTCACGCGCATTTCCGCTCGCCAGTTCGGCTCCCCACTTGGCGGCGTCGAGAGTGGCCGTGAAATAGATGTAGTTCGACTGCTTGTCTTGATAGTTCGAGCGTCGCTTCGGTTCAAGCAAGTCTCCAAGTTTCAGTTCGGCTTTCGTTCCGTGGAAAAACGGGCCGGGGTCGAGCGGTTTCATGTCATCGGTCATGCTTTATCTCTCCTTCAGTCAGGCTGTCTTCACAGTATAGTGGATGGATTTAGGAGAACACAGTCTGTTTTTGGTTCGAGAATCGCGATATAATAAAGACGGGAAGAGCGTTCGGCTCTTCCTTTTTTGTTACATAGAATTCAAAGCTGTTTTCGGAACGAATAGCTCGTGATGGCGTAGTCCATCTTGTCTTTATAAAAGCGATGCGCCTCGGTCCTTGCCAGTCCGGACTCGAGGGCGACATATTTGGCACCACTGTCGCGTGCGTATTCATGAATGAAGTGAAGCAACATCTCGCCATATCCCTTCGAGCGATGGTTCACGCACGTCACGAGGTCGTAAATGAAGACGTGTTTCTCGAGATATAGATTGACGCGGAGCTCAATCCCCGCAAGCGATACAATCGCATCGTCGGCGTATAACGCATACAGTTCATAGCCTTGCGGTCGCATGGCGGCGACGAGCTCACGATACGTGTCGAGCGTCAGGTCGGTGCGCAGTTGGTTCATGACTGGGAACGATTCATCGAGTTCGTGTGGCGAATCGATTGGTTTGATGGAATAGATGGTAGATGGAATGGGAATCATGCCTCCTTGAGATAATGTTGAATGTAGATTTCGCTTTTTTAAGTCAGGATTCCTTTCCACACATATAAACGGACAGAAGGGACAGATACATCGTGAAACATGCGTTAGTGATCGGCGGCAGCGGCATGCTGGCGGGGACGGCCCTTTGGTTAGCAGAGGTTGGTTATCACGTGTCCATCATCGGACGGGATGCCGAGAAAATGAGCCGATTGACCGAACAAGCGTCCGCCCGACTGTCTGCCATATTGGTCGACTATCGGGACGAATTGCGTCTCAAGGAAGCACTGCTACGTTCGATTGCGATTCATGGAGATTTCGACCTGGTCGTTGTCTGGATTCATTCGGACGCAGCTGATGCTTTGCCGTGTGTGTTGTCAGCACTGCGCGGGGGCACGGACGTGTTCCATGTCCTCGGGAGCCGCACCAATTCGAGCGATGTGAGAAACGGTCTGACGATCCCTGAAGACGTCCGTTATCACCAAGTGCAACTCGGTTATCAGGTCGAAAAGGGGGAACGCCGCTGGTTGACGAATGAAGAGATTGCCGGAGGCGTGATTGAGGCGATTCAAGAGAAGAAAACTCATTATGTAGTAGGCTTTGCAACGAAGTGAGGATATTGATTCTAAAAAAATAAATGTGAGAAAGGTGTGCTGTATATATGAAGATTCTGATTGGCCAACCCAAAATGGAGCAACACCTAGAGCAATTCATTCAAGACATCAACGCGAACCCTACAATCGACTTGATTCTGTATCCAGAGGGCTATTGTCAGGTCACGCATCTGGACAAGGTCAAGGAGCTCGCGAAGCGATTCCAGACAGCGGTCGTGATGGGCTATCGGAACGAGCAGAACGTGGACCGGGCCCTCATCATCGACAAGCGTGGGGAGACACTGTTGGACCGTGGCAAGACACCGGAGGCGATGCCGCTGTTCATGCCGTCAACCGTCGTTGACGACGGTCTCCGATACGGATATGTGCTCTGTCGAGAAATCTTCATGGGGCTGGAAGGACTTAAATCGGAAGAACCCATCCAAATCATCTTTAATCCGATCGGAGTCGGCATGTTCAGCGAAGAGCAATACGCGGACTGGTCTGGTGAAGCGAAGAAAATCGCGATGCAACAACGCTCAATCATTCTCGGGACGAGCCATGCCGATGGGTCGTATCGAAACTGTGGCCATTCAATCCCGATCGCGTATTGCTTTGATGAGACGGGCGAGGCGATATTGCTCTCGAAAAACGATATCCGAACTCGAATAGTCGATACGGTTTTAAAGACGATCGAAGTGCTAGATTCGCCTGTCGAAACGGTTCAAAGAGTATGATGAGTTGATTTGAGCACACAAAAAAAACCTTGAATGCACACTTCTATCAAGTGTGGATCATTCAAGGTTTTTTTCATCGGATGTATTTTAACTAGTGAACGAAATTTTCGCATTGATTTCATCAACGACCGCTTTTCCATTTTCTCGATTCACATCATAAAACGTATGTTCATGCGTCAACGACATGTGTTCACCGCTTTGGAGTTCGTACTGTTCGAGTAACGGGCGAATCCGGTCATGTACGACGCGGGCGGCCTCAGGGGACGTGTGAGGATAGATGATGGCGAACGTGTCTAGGGCGACGCGGTACTTATGATCCGTTCGTCTCGTGGCCAGATGGAGCTCGTCGCTGAAGTAGTTCAAGAACCATTCATACTCGGTCCGTCCAAACCGTCCCTCGAACCGTCTCAGCTCATGGATTTGAATGAACGAGACCGTGAAGGCGTCACCGTGGCGAATGAGACGATCTCGTTCTGCATTCAAGTCCATTCGAAACCGTTCGGCGTTATCGAGCCACGTCTCAGAATCGACGGCTACGAGCTGTCTGGCCTCGAGCCGTGACAGTTGGGCGTGCTTCACGAGTTGATGAACGAGACCAGACAGAATGGACATGACGAGAAGCAGAATCGTAAAACTGATGCCTCTGGCGTTAAAAAACTGAACGTTTCCTGCTTCGTAAATGGACGCGAACCATCGGAAATAGATGAATAAAAAGAGGAGGAGCGTGACGGACAGAGTCAGCCCAGCTCGCATCCCGAAGATGAGAGAAGAGAGTATGATGGTGGGTAAAATCAAGTAGCCGAGAAGACCGGTGTTACTTTCAGACAAAAGGACGGTATAAGCCATCGTACCGACAATCATACAAGCGATGAGACCGAACAAATAAATCGATTCATTTGTCCATTGCTTCATGTTCACCCCTCCGTCTGTCTTGAATCGGCTCACGATGAGCCACCTCTTCAATTACCCGCTATATATGCGGAATAACCAATCAAAGATGTCCGTCACCTTCATTATAAAACATTAGACTGGAACGACGAGATCGTTTTTCGAATCGGAGCGAGTGCGTTCTTCGGGATTAAGTAAACGACACCACCGACACAGATGCCGGTGGTGTCGTCAGTTATGTAGCAAGGGTGGTCTGGCCATCGTGAATCAACGTGCCGATTGATTCGCCCGAACAGATACGCTTCATCGCGCCCGTCTCTTCAAAGTCGAACACATGGACCGGGAGCTGATTGTCCCGCGCGAGCAGCAGTGCCGATTGATCCATCACCTTCAAGTCGTGGCGCAACACATCGTTATAGTGGAGCGACGTATATTGTCTTGCCGTGCTCGAACGATTCGGGTCGTCCGTATAGACGCCGGAGATTCCGTTCTTGGCGACGAACAGGGCGTCGCAGTGCATCTCGACCGCGCGTTGAACCGCCGGATAATCGGTCGAGACGAACGGCTGACCGTTACCGCCTGCGAAGATGAGGACGTACCCTTTATTCAGATGGGTGAGTGCCTTCAGTCGGATGTACGGCTCGGCCATACTTGGAATCGGCATGGCCGTCATGACCCGAACTTCGCGGTCGGTCTTGCTTTTCAGCACACCGCGTAGCATCAAGCTGTTGATGACGGTGCCGAGCGTGCCGATGTTGTCGGCCTCGACGCGATCGATGCCCCATGCGTCGGCCATGTTGCCTCGGAAGATGTTCCCTCCGCCGATCATCAGGGAGACGTTGATGCCCATGTCGATCAATGACAGGATTTCAGCCGCAATTTGATCGAGATTGTATGCATCGAAATTTGAGTTGTCCTCGCCGGCGATGGCCGCTCCGCTTAATTTGATGAGCACGTTTTGATAATTGTTCAACGCTACACTCCCTTTCGGATTCCAAATCTCCAAAATTATATAGGTTTTCTAATTAATTAGCAATGGTTTTAATAGGCCAATTGTAAATGAAAGGGGACCAATGGACCGTGACATTTTTGAAATGGACTGAATCTTACTTGATACTTTGGAGGATGTAGAACATTTGTAGTTGGAAGAGGTCGAGCTCATTCTCGAAACTTATGAGATGGTTTAGAAAGTCATCTATCAAATAGGTGTCGAGACTCATTAAGTTTTTTGATTATACAAGTAGCCAATCGTGAAGGCCTTCACGATTGGCTACTTGTTATATCCTAAAGCTTCATGACACCTTTTCTTCAACGACGACCGCCTCATACAGTCCTCGTTTCGAACGTTCTAGCACGACCCGAACCGTGACCAAGCCGACGAGTAAGAAAGCGAGTGAAAAGGCGACATACGTCGAGCGAATCCCGACATATTCAGCGAGGAGACCGATGCCGAACGTCAACCCGATAATCAAGACGGACTCCGCTACGTTGATCACCCCGGAGAAGCGGCCCATCAGGTCGGTCGGGACATTGTTTTGATAGAACGACAAGAAGCCGGTGTTCGCGAACGACAAGGCGAACGTGAGCAGGAAGAATCCGACCGCTGCGACCACGAATGACTCGGAGAAGGCGAAGACGAGATAGCCGACAGGTGTTAGGATGGCACCGAAACTGATTAGGAACGGTAACGTCAGCCGGGCACTGAACGTCGCGTTGATGATGGAACCAGCGATAATCCCGGCTCCGGCAACACTGACGAGAAAACCGTAGCGACTCTCAGAAAAGTTGAGCACTTGCGTCGCGAACGACGCCTCGAGCGAGTCGAGCCTCGACATGAAAATCGTCATGACGCAGAATAGGCCATAGACGAGTGTCACGTAACGCATGGTCGATGCGAATCGGACGACCGTTTTCCAATCATCGAGAATCATGCGCAGGTTGAACACTTCGACTTCGTCGCGGGCCGTGAACAACTTCGGTAGTAGGGAGAGGATTCCGACAGACACGAGCAACGCCAGCGCGTTCAATTGTATCGCGAGAGCGGGTGTACCGATCATGAACAACAATCCCGCGATGGCCGGGCCTAAGATGAATCCGGCCGATTGGACGAAATTTTTCATGGCGTTGAACCGTTGACGGTCACCGCTTGGGACGAGCTTGGTCATGTAGACGAGGGAGGCCGATTCGAAGACGGAACTCGCGATGTTCAATAGAAACACGAGCAAGTAGATGAGCGCGAGTGAGTCGATGAAAGCGAGACTGAAGACGACGACGGCGCGGAGCGCATCAAGCCACATCATCAAGCGGCGTGTATCGGTACGGTCGATGACCGAGCCTGACCAAACGTTCGCGCATAGTGCCGCGAGCGGGACCAGAATGTAGAGGACCGAGACGGCGAACGGCGATTGCGTCATCTCGAGAACAATCAAGTTGAGGGCGATGAAATACACCCAGGCGCCGAGGTTCGAGATGCCGACGCCAGTTAGTAAGAGTAAAGTGTGTTTCCAAGTATTCATCGCAATCGTCCCCGTTCAAAGTAGATTTTGAACAGTATGTCACAAAAAGGCTCATCACCATAAGGTGTGGTTGACGCATAAAATCCATCAGATTTTGAATTGAACATAGAAAAAAAGCGAAAACCCCGGTATCGTAATTGTTGCTTAGACAAACCACGATTGGAGTTTTCGCTTTGTCCCAACAGTTTATCAAATTACTTCTTCCACTTCCAGACCTTTTTCAGATTCAGATGTCTTCAGACGAAGAACCAAACGTTTTCCCGGTCATCCCGGATCGACATGACATCCCTTGCCCGCTTTGCCAGAGAAAGACAGTCCTGCATTCGAAAAGGCGACGTCGCTTCCGACACGGTCATGCGTGGAACGTCGGTGTACTCTGGATCGAGCTGGATGTCCCACGTCAAAGATGCATCTCTTGTGATTTGACGTTCGTGTATGACTACGGTCTCGGGCTCGTCCGCACCTCCACCGAGGTGTTCCGGAAAGGCATCGCAGAACGTTGCCACGGACGGACAATCTCAGATGTCGCACGCGAGTACAGTCTCCCTTATACGACGGTGGAGCGCTGGTTCTATCAGTACGCTTCGGTGGAGACGATGGAGCGTGCAACGCATGTCCTGGTCGACGAGTTCGCCACGAGAAAGGGGCACCACTATGCGACGATTGTCCTCGATGCCAAGAGTGGCCAGCTTCTGTCCATTGTCCCGGGCCGGGACGTGGCAGCCATCTCGGCAGCACTTGAAGGCGTATCCGGGGATGTCCGTTCTGTCGTCAGTGACTTTGCACCGGCGATGGCGAAGGCCGTCGAACATGTCTTCCCGGATGCGAAACATGTGCTGGATCGTTTCCATCTCATCCAGTTCTTCACGGACGCCCTTCGCCGACGGCGTCGTTTTTTGAACGAGGCAAGACGCCATCACCACGTTCGCGTGATCGATCGTTCGCTCGCGCGTCGCCCGGAAACGCTGACTGGGGAAGACCGGGAGGTCGCCCGTTCCTGTATGCAGGAAGATCCATTCATTCGGAACCTCTATCAAGGGCTCCAGCATATCCGGTATGTGCTGAAGGCGACGTGCGAGATACAGTCGCAACGGCGGCTCACAGACTGGTTGGACCGTTATCAGTTCCATCCGTGCGGGCCCCTGGCGAAGATCGCGAAAGCAATCCGGGTCCGGGAGCAAGCGATGCGCCAGACAATCGTGTCAAGGCTGTCGAACGGGAAGATGGAAGGGACGAACAACAAGATCAAGCTCATCAAACGCCGTGGCTATGGCTATCGAAACCTCGAGCGATTCTTTTTAAGATTGCGCCTCGAGATCGGTCGTCAAAATAGCAACCACGAGTTATGGTGATGAGCAAGAAAAAGAGGATGAATTTATCGAAGTTTTCTCAAACAGGGGGTAAAATTACAAAGAATTTTTTCTTTTGTTCTTTGCCCAGATCACTAGAAACGATAGAAAGATCAAAATAAATAAGCCGTACTGATAACCGGGATGTATGGATTCTACAAGGCCATAAACAACAGCCACTTCAAGAGAAACGGCCGGAATTTTACCGATGGTGCTGGCAATAATGAATAAGCCACCTGGAATGGGCGTCAAGGCCGCCCCTGCTGTTACCAGACCTGATGGGACAAAAGGAATTAAGCGCAGCAAGATGATTGCCCAGAAGACGCGGCTTATTGAAGAACTCTGGATGTACCTCCAGAACGGCCGCTTTAACCACTTTGGATTAACTTTTGAAAACCCATATCGATATAGGTAAAATCCGACGATAGCGCCAAAAATCTCCCCCGACAAAGAAAGGATGACGCCAATGGTTAACCCTAAAGAACTGATATTGAGAGACGTGAGCAAAAAGCTTGGGAAAAAGCCAACTGCACCCATACTTATGTTGAAAATGAGAAGCAGCAGAAATTCTAAAACGGGGAACTGAGTGTTTATGGTATAATCCGCCTCCTGCGCTGTTTAAAAAATTGATGGTATATAAAAGTTCAGTTGAATGAAATTTTAAGATAGAGAAGTGCGTTCTATATCCGCTTTTTTCGAATTCGGTAATACACTAATCCTGAAAAGCCAACGACGAGGAGGAACAAATAGATTGAACTTAAAATCCCAGGTGGGAAAAATGTGCGAACGTCTTCAGAATTAGAAGGAAGGTTTGTCTCAGAAGCACTGACAACGGGAAACTGATAAGAAGACAAAAGAGTGCCATCCTGATCAGTAATCCTTAATAGTCCATCTTCTTTTACAGCGATTGTCACTTGCTCATCTGTTTGGTGTGTATAAAAGAAATCGCCTGGCGTAATGTATTCCACATCACCGGCAAAAAAGCTGCTTTCTTTCGGAATGCTCACTGTTTTAAAATTTTCAAATCCAAAATCCAAAAGTTGAATAGTGTCAGCATAAGCTTCTGCCTCTGTGTCGCTTTTTAAGGTGACGACAATTAAATTCAGGTTTTCTCTTTTGGCTGTCGTGGCCAGCGTGACGCCTGCTTCTGGCACAAACCCGGTTTTACCACCCGTAACGCCTTCATAAGGTTTTTCCCTTAATAGTTTGTGGTGGGTATAAAGCGTGGTATCCCAGGATTCACCGTTCCAGGGCAGTTCTTTTGTTCCAAATATTTTCATGAATTCATCGTTCTTCATCGCATATCGGGTTAACTTCGCTAAATCTTCGGCTGTCGTAACATGCTCGGGATCAAAAAGACCGTGGGGATTTTCGAAGTTCGTATTCCGCAGGCCAATTACATCTTCTAAATATAAATTCATATCAGCAGAAAATAACTCAACGCTGCCGCTGATGTGTTCAGCAATGGCGACGCCGGCATCATTTCCAGAGTTGACTAAGAGGCCCAGCAACAGTTTTTCTAAAGTCACTTGTTCTCCCTCTTCCAAATAAACACGGGTGCCTTCCGTATTGCGTGCTTTTTTACTGATGGTTACAATATCATTTAATTTTCTGTTTTCAATTGCATAAATGGCTGTGGCAATTTTTGTTAGGCTGGCAGGATACATCTGCGACTGTGCATTTTTTTCATAGAGGATTTCTCCAGTCGTTGCTTCCATGACAATAGCTGCTTCACTGGATACGTTTGGCAGGGAAGGGTCATCAGTTTTACTGAAAACGGACGAAACGATTAAAGTGTTGATCATGATTAAAATGGTTGAAACAACACTTAGTTTTTTCATAACTACTCCCTCCTGAGTGATTATTTTAGTTCTGCTTTATTATATAATTGACGGTTTCCCGGTCCGAATCAGTCGGTAAATGAAAGGTTTGCTGGTATTTCTCGTGTCCTTTACCGGTAATCACAATCCAGTCGCCTTCCTTGCTTTCATGGATTGCTTGCTGAATGGCGAGTGTACGGTCTGGAACGATGCTGCCTTTTGAGTTGCCGTATGTTTCATTTAGTTGGTTTAAAACTTCCAGCATATCTCCTGGAGAAACATTGTTCAGGTCGTCCAACGTTAAAATGTAGCGGTCACTCATTTCAGCAGATATGGATAGCATGTGCTTTCTCTTGCTGGCATCTCGATTTCCACGAAAGCCGAAAATATGGGTTATTCGTTGGGCCCCTTGTGATTTTGCAGTTTCCAGGCAGTAAGAGATGGCATCCGGAGTATGGGCATAATCCACAATAACGATCGAGCCCTTGGCCAGTTTCGTGACCTCAAAGCGTCCATCGACTCCCTTGAAATGGTGAATGGAGTTTAAGAGCTTTTCTTTGGGGATACCCAGCAACAATGATGTTCCGTAGGCCATTAAGGTGTTATACATATTGTGCATTCCGGTCATGGCAGCGACCATTTGATACGTTTCGTTACTTTCAATCACCCGCATAGTGGAGGACAGTGAATGAAATTTTGCAACACGCAGGTTGCATTCAGTGGATGTGCCAATTGCATAAATCGGTTTTCCCTTTGTTTGCAGGATTCCACAGAGCTTTCGTCCCCACTCATTATCTGTATTCACTACAGCAATCCCATGTTCTTTCATCTGATTGAACATTGTAAGCTTCGCCTGAAAATATTCTTCCATGGAACTGTGATAATCCAGGTGTTCATGGTGAAGATTGAGGAACAAGCCGTAATCAAATTCAATGCCTTCTAACCGATACTGGGCCAGTCCATGAGAAGAAACTTCCATAATGACGACCTCATCCTGACTGAGGGTCAACAGTTTATGGAGAGCGAGTGAATTTGGTGTGGTGTTCGAGCTTTTCATTTTTTCGCCATTGATAATATTTTGGTTGGTACCGATGACAGAACAACTCATACCGTTGCTTTCCAGAAAGTGCTGGAGCATATAGCTCGTCGTCGTTTTTCCGTTGGTGCCCGTAATTCCAATCATTATTTTCTGGTCAGATGGACGGCCATAAAAATTCCTGGCCAGGATGCCAAGCGCTTTCCGGCTATTTTCCACCTGTAAATAAGGGACACCTAACCGGGTAATTCCTTGTTCTCCGATGACAAGGGCTGCCCCTTTTTCAATTGCCTGGTCAATAAACCCGTGACCATCAATTTCAAATCCTTTAATAGCAACAAACACAAAACCTTTTGCCACATCGCTTGAGTTATCGGCAATCCCCTTGATGTCTAATTCTAATATTCTGGAATCTAATCGGGAGATCAGACCGGATTCGTTCAAAAGCTGATTTGTTTTCATAGATTTGGTGACCTCTCTAAAACTATTTAAATTTGATTTATTCTATTATAAAAATGTTGAAAAAATGTGCAGAATTTATACGGGAAGCCTAACTACTAAAACTTAATGTTTTTGTAATACAAACGAAATCGAATCCTTTATGAACCATTACAGATAAAAACCCGGGATCTTGTTGACAAGATCCCGGGTTTTGGCGCTTTTATTCGGGTGACAGTTCGCTTTCAGTCACCCATTTATGATTGGTGACTTCCTCGCCTCCGGTGGTCGGGACGAAATCAACCATATAGACGGTCGTTTCTTCGGTAGAATCAACCGTAGCCGTTGCGCCGTCCATTCCCTCCATATGGTCAGCGGCAATGGCCGCTTCATCGCCCGTTTCCAATGGTTCATCACCTGGATTTTCCAATTCTGCGTGAATCACCCATTTGTGATTTTCAACCGGCTCGCCTCCGTCCGTCGCCGTATAGGTCACTGCATAGGCGGTTGTATCATAAGCCCCGACAATTGTGGCTTCAGCACCTTTCATGCCTTCCATATGATCGGTTTCAATAATCGCCTGGCTTCCAACTTCAAAGGTTGGATTTTCGGCTTCCTGCAAATCATCCGGGACTTCACCTGAACCGGAATAGAAGAAACTGCACAGAAAATCAAGAATTAATCGGTAAACTGGATTGGTTGACGTCTTCTGGAACGGTTAAGCAAGCACGGGGAAGTAGAAGTTAAGAGAGGGGCTGTATTTAATTTTACATACCTTGAAATTCCCCGAGTCTTATATAGAAAATTTCATTTGATTCCTTAAGGGATACAAAAATGATAAAGAAGAGGATTCAACTTACTGTAATAGGAGGTGTACAAGTGGCGGAAATTAGTTTGTATCTTGCGTTTGGCGCAGGGCTTTTATCATTTATCTCTCCATGCTCCCTTCCTTTGTATCCGGCTTTTTTATCCTACCTTACTGGAGTTTCAGTCAATGAGTTAAAGACGGGCAAGGGAATGATGAGGAGCACGGCTTTGATTCATACGGTTCTATTTTTGATAGGTTTCTCCATCATTTTTTTAGCGTTGGGCTTGTCGACTTCGCTTATCGGAAACTTCTTCTTGGAATATCAAGTTCTTCTACGTCAATTGGGCGCTATTTTGATGGTGTTTTTTGGCTTGGTCCTAACCGGTATTCTGAAATTCGACTTCCTGCTGTCGGATAAGAAATTACAGTTCCAGAAAAGGCCCTCCGGATACGCGGGTTCTGTTCTGATCGGCATTGGCTTTGCAGCTGGATGGACCCCGTGTACCGGTCCCATACTTGCAGGAGTTATTGCACTCGGAGTAGCGGATCCGGACAGTGGCTTACTCTATATGCTGTTTTACGTTCTGGGATTTTCCATTCCTTTTCTCTTGATGTCGTTTTTTATTGAGAAAATGACTTTCTTGAAGAAGAAGAGCGCTCTTTTCATGTCAATAGGAGGAGCATTAATGATTCTGATGGGCGTTTTACTTTACTTTGACATGCTGACAGAAATCATCGCTTTTTTATCGCAATTTACGGGTGGATTTACAGGGTTTTAATGGACTCAACCCATCATCTAGGAAGGACGTGACAGTGTATGGCTGCTAAAAAGGATAAAAAGAGAAATCGCTTGATTATGAGGACAAGTATTTGTTCATTCTGGTTGTCGCTATTGCATTTACCATCTACAACGGATTAACAAAAGAGAAAAACGAATTGCTGCAAGTTGGAGATTCGGCACCCGATTTTGCGTTGACGGATTTGAACGAGGAACGGCATCAGCTGTCTGAGTACAAAGGGCAGGGGGTGTTCGTGAACTTTTGGGGTACTTGGTGCAAACCGTGCGAAAAAGAGTTCCCGCTGATGGAAAAGCAGTACCAGGTATACAAGGATCAAGGTGTGGAGATACTCGCTGTCAATATTGCGCAATCCGATTATGAAGTGAGACAATTTGCTGAACAGCGAAATTTAACGTTCCCGATTGTTATCGATAAGGACAAAAGTGTTATGGAAGCTTATAATATCCGTCCATTGCCGACTACTCTGTTAGTCAATCAAGAGGGCAAAATCGAGAAAATTATTACGGGTGAAATGTCCGAAGAGGATATCGCGAGTTATATGGAACAGATCAAACCGTGCTGATACCTCTGAATTTCCCAAGCATAATGCGGGCCACGTTATTTTGAAAAATGCTGCAAAGAAAAAACGAGAAAAAAACATTTCTTTAAAGTGGACTAACCGAAAGAAAAGAAATGTCAGGTGTAGAAAATTTATAAATAAAAATCAGGCAAAGATCCTCCACCGGACCGATTGGAAGGATTATTCCTTTTGGGTCAATTGTAGAGGGAATGGATTACCTGTTTTGAAATCAAGATATCTGCACAAAAAGTCGAAACTTTTTCGTTAAACTTTATGAATGTTATACTTATAAAAAATAAAAAATAAAAAATGACATATTCGGAGGGCATCTACATGAAAAAAAAGAGAATAGGAACGGCTAAACTGTACCCTGAGTAGTAGACACTAAAAAAAAGTCTACTGCTCAGGGTTTTTGTGTACACTGGACTAAATCATATTGGGAGTGAATTCGAGTGTCGAAGAAGATATTTACGTCAAAAGAAATAGATGCGCTAGCCGCAAATCCTTACGTTAAATCTGTGAGCCCGAAAGGGATCACGTATACCGATGAGTTTAAGGAACTTTTTATAGCACAGACGTTGGAAGGAAAGTTCCCTGTGGAAATCTTCCGGGGATGTGGATTCGATGTGGAGGTACTCGGTGAACGGCGTATGAGTTCTTGTAAAAATCGTTGGACACGAGCTTACCGAAAAGATGGGGTAATGGGGCTGCGCGATACACGATCAAGTAATTCAGGACGTTGGAGAGATAAAGAGCTGTCGACAGAAGAACGGTACGCGAAGCTCGAGGCCGAAAACAAACTGTTGAAAGCAGAGGTCGAACTATTAAAGGAGATCCGCCTGGCGGAAGGGAGAGGAAAGCTGGACTTAACGCATCGCAAAAGTATGAGCTGATTCAAGGTGTCATCATCAAGCACAAAATGAAGGGGATGGTCAGCCATCTCTGCCAGGTGGCCGGGGTGTCACGTCAGGGATACCACGCCTATTTCTCGGAACGGAGGAGACAGACCAGACAGGAGCGCGAATCGAAAGACGTGGCTCTTCGTGACCTCGTTCTGAAGGCGTTCCACTTCAAGAAGCGCAAGAAGGGTGCTAGGCAGATCAAGATGGTGCTGTCTGGTCATTTCGGTGTGACGATGAACCTGAAGTGTATCCGACGTATCATGCGGAAATACAACATCGTGTGTCCAATCCGCAAGGCGAAGCCATACAAACGGCTCATTAAGGCGACGGCCGAGCACCGGGTGGTGCCGAATCGCCTCAAACGCGAATTCAAACAGGGCACTCCCTACAAGGTGCTTCTCACCGATATCACCTACATATTTTACGGGAACGGTAAGCGAGCCTATCTTTCGACCATCGTGGACGGTTCGACCAATGAGGTACTGGCGCATCAACTCTCTGAGAACATCAATCTCGACATTGTATTGGATACGTTGAAGCGTTTACGGAAGAACCGGAGGATTCGCTTGGACAAGGACGCATTCATCCATTCAGATCAAGGAGGGCACTACACGAGCCCGACCTATCAGAAAGAGGTGAAGCGTATGAAGCTAGGTCAATCCATGTCCCGACGGGGCAACTGTTGGGATAACGCTGTCCAGGAATCATTCTTTGGACATTTCAAGGATATCGTCGAGTTAAAGGCCTGTACCACGTTCGATTCACTACAGCGTGAAATCCGAAAAACCATTAACTATTACAACCATCATCGTTATCAATGGAACATGAAAAAGATGACTCCCGTACAGTACAGGAATCATCTCCTTGAATCAGCATAAGTTTTTTTATTAATGTCCTTTACAAGGGGTACAGATTAGTAGACGGTGCCGCTTTTTTGTGTTTTAGAAAGGAGTCTCACGACTTAAACGGAATGTATGATTTAAGAGCAAGTATGTATCGGAGGAGAAGCGCATTGACTGCACATGATCTATCTCAAAAATTTTTGAGGTTTTCCGACAGCATTCCAGAAGAGAGCACCCTCTGCATCTTCTACACCCATGTGGCCAACCAGATGACGATCGATATGAAGATGCACTTGCTGAACGTGGTCGAACAGATTGGACAGACGAGAGAGGTGTTCCATCTTTATAACCATATCCAAGACAAAGACCTGCATCTAGATGAATATGTGAACGGTGTGAGACGAGAACAGACAATTGCTGAGACGGATGGGCACGGTAGATGGTTCAAATGGTTGCTGAAACATGAGGCGTTATTGCCATGAATACGATTATCGAACGATTCGTTTCCATTCAAGAAGTCATGACTGCTCTCCATTCACAAGTCTCCGACTATAATTGGTTAGTGACGGACCTCGACGACGTTCTCTCAAACGATGCGTTACAGTATTTTGAAGAGGTTCAAGAACTCGAGGAAGGGACGGCTTACTGGATAAAAGGTGAACGTCTACTCGAACTGGTCCATCACACAAACTTATACGTCATTTGGGGAGTGTTCACGGCGTTTGAACGCCATGAGTCGATCACGTTAAACGAACTGACCGTCTATCCGTTCGCAGACGGTAATAGCGACCTATGGATCGAGTCACCTCGTATTCAGTATCCGAGTGCGGTGTGTGAGTTGATCTTTTGGGACTCAACGTTTATCTTGTTGCTGAGCCAAGTAAAAGACGTCAGTAGCCGCTTCCGAAAAACTTTCCCTGATTGGCGCAGCTTGGAAGAGTATAATCGAACGGAAGGGTTATATGAATCGGAATAGATGTGTTCGAACATGAGTCGCTCTACTTACTTTATAGACCAAGGAGAACAAGTCCATGACTAGCACTATAAACGTAATCGATGAATTCGCATCTTATACAGATTGGCTAAATACGTTAGAGAGATTGGATGAATCGATGTGGGACAAGCCAATTGCGACCGACAAATGGTCAATCAAAGCAATCGTCCTTCACATTGCCCATTGGGATAACCATCTGTTGAACGTCATCATTCCAGCGGTGAAGACCGGGGAAGGCATGATTTTCCCTGAGTTCGACTCGTTTAACGCGCGAGCGACCCAAAAAGCGAAGCGTCTCTCAGGAGAAAACGTGCTCCAGTTAGCAAAAACGACTCGAAGTTCGCTCATAGAAACGCTTCAGTCATTAAGTCAAGAGACGCTGACTTCGCACACGACGGCGAACGGGGTAACCCATTGCCCGCATCACGGTGTCCCGTATACGCTCGCCTATATCGTCACCGAGTTCATCGAACATGACCGGCACCACCAGCAGCAAGTCGACGCCATCTTGGGGAAAACCTCTTGAAGAGACGGGCAAAAGTACGCGGTGTCAGACGAAGACTGAAACGGTTGCGCCTGCATGTCAACGAACAGACCCAATCGTTCCCGACGACGTTTCATGACGGGTATTGGCATAACAAAATCCCGATTGAACAATCGTTCTTATCGTCTGTACAGGAGAACAGCCGGATTCAACGTGCGATTATCGAGGTGATGATGGAAGGGGCCTCACGTCTCGTGCATAACCGAGAAAAGGAGCGGTACCAGGTCGTCGTCTTACTCGATTTGCCGACGCTTTGGCAGTCCGAACTCCTCGTGTTTGAAAGCGATGCACGACTGAAGGCGTTTATGGATCGGGATACGTCAGAGCAGACGTGGACGCGGTTGCCTAACGATTGCGTATTCCTACAAAGACTCGACCTGTCAGCGGACGTCGAGGTGCATCGGTTTCACGAACTGATTCAAGATGAAGATTATATGCATAGTGGAGAAGTCTGGTTGCTCGTACAGTGAGCGAAACTGGCATGATATAGCGAGAAATAGCATTCATAATGTTCTACTGTTTATAAAGAAATCCGTTAAATGAGAGGAGAAAGAAATATGTTCCGCCACCTCACAACATTCGCTTTAGCCGGGATCTTCACGCTCGCTGCTACGTCGGCAGCTGCGGCGCCGACAGAACGATCACCGGAGCGTTTCGCTGAAGAACATTTCGAGTCAATCGTCCTCGACCATATCGAAGGTGACGACCCGAGTAACTATCACTTGACGGAAAGTCGCGCCATCTCGTTCGGTTCGCTCCATGAAGTGATGATTGCCGCGCAATCCTGTTATTCGTCGGACGAAATGTGTACGTTCGTCTCGAGCAAGGAGTACGTATCAGCCGTCCAACAAGATGGGGAGCCGAGAAATGTCATCGGGACGTACGAGCAAGAACCGGGCCTCTTCGCCTTCTCCACGTTCGGCTATGGTGACGAGTTGGCCATTGCCTTAGCTGATGTGTCCGGTACATTGGTCCATTCCGCGCGAGAGAATGCCTGGTTTGACTATGATGGAAAGACGTTGACCGCCTTGACGACCGATGCGAAACGGTTCATCGACGGAGACACGGTCACGCTCGAGATGTATCAGAAACTCTTGGTCGAGACACAATCCAACACCGAAGCGCAACCAGGGGATGCGCTTACTGGTGGTTCAGGTGACGTTCAGACGACAGAGCCAACATCATATCGGATGCTCGGACTCGCGTTGTTGGCGGTGCTCCCGCTCGGTTATCTTTTTTAGCGAAGGCGATGGAGAAAGTGAAATGTAAACGTCAGTAATTGATTTAAATCGAAAACCGCTAGTCTGAGCCACACAAAAACACCGCTCTACGCCATCGCGTAGAGCGGTGTTTTCACATGTACGGCCCGTTCGCCTGAACGACGAACTGGGAGTGCTCGTAATGATACGTGATGCGTGAATAATCGAACGGCTTTCCATTCGATAGATGGAAGATCGTCTCGATGCGGAGCGTCGGGTCCTCCGTCTGTAAACCTAGATAGCCGGCTTCCGTCTGGGTCAGTCGACCGACCTGCATGTACATGTCCGAAAAGCCGATGGTGACACCGAGTGCGCCCTGTACGTAATCGAAGATCGAGTCGGCGACGATTTCTCGGTTCAAATACGGCACGATCGCCTTCACATAGTACGACTCCTCGTAACAGAACACCTCGCCGTCGACGAAGCGGACCCGCTCGACGCGATAGACGTCATCTGTCACGTCGATGCCAAGGTTCTGTGCGACCGTCGCGTCCGGTTTCGAGACCGAGACGTCGAGCACGTCCGACGTCAACACCCGGTCACCAAGGTTGCTCTTGAACCCTTGTGTCGAGAACAGGCTCATATAGCCCGGACGGTTGTGGCGCCGGACGAAGATGCCGCTCCCCCGCAATTGAAAGATGACCCCTTTCCGCTCCAACAATTCGAGTGCTTTCGTGATCGTGCTCTTGCTGACGGCATATTGGCTCATCAACTGCTCGAGCACGGGCAGTTTATCTCCTTGCTTCAAATCATGTTGATTGATGTACTGTTCAATCTCTGCTGCCACTTGTTGATATTTAAGCACGCTCATCCCTCATCTACTTGAAAATGTTGCCTTCATTATACCACACACATGTCTACGAAACGTTCACAAACTATTTATTGTATCGCTATTGATTAATTGTACCGGTACAATTATAGTAAGAGTGTACAAAATGTAAGCGTTACATCAAAGGAGGGTGTTCTGTTGAGTAAAGTTCGGGATTATTCAAAATTGGCTCGGGATATTTTAGAGGCCGTCGGAGGGGAAGACAACGTCATCAATGCGGCGCGCTGTGCGACGCGACTCCGCCTCGTCTTGAAGCGGTCAAATCCGCAGGCGAAAGAACAAGTCATGGCGATGCCAGGTGTCATCACGGTCGTCGAGACGGGTGGCCAGTTCCAGGTCGTCATCGGGCAGCATGTCGGGGAAGTGTTCGATGAGTTCACGAAACTGGTGCAAATCGAAGGGACTGAGGTCGAAGACGGAAACAAGGGGACCGTCCTCAACCGCATCATCGCTACGATGTCCGCCGTATTCGCACCGTTCATCTATATCTTGGCCGCAGCCGGGATTTTGCAAGGGGTACTCATCATCACGACATTGTTGTTCGACGGTTTCGCCGAGACGGGGACGTACGAAGTGTTCAGCTTCATCTCATGGGCACCGTTCACGTTCTTACCGATTTTCATCGCCATCACGGCATCGAAACACTTTAAGACGAACACGTTCATCTCCGTCGCAGCCAGTGCGGCCTTGGTCAGTCCGACATGGGCCGAGATGGCGGCTCGCATCACGTCAGGGGAGACGATCAGTTTCCTTGGTCTCGCCTTGTCAGGTACGACGTATACGTCATCGGTATTACCACCGCTCTTCCTCGTCTGGATCTTATCCTATGTCGAGCGGTTCTTGAACCGACACATGAACGAGGTCATTCGTCCTTTGTTCGTACCGTTCTTCAGTTTGGTGCTCATGGTGCCGCTCACGATTCTCGTCATCGGACCAATCACGACGATGGGTGCGGTCGGGATTGCCAACGGCTACAACTTCTTAGCGGAGAACGCCCCGATGCTCGCTGGCGCAATTATCGGTGGTCTCTGGCAAGTCATCGTCATCTTCGGGGTCCATTGGGGCGTGACGCCGATGGTGCTCGCAAACTTCGACTTGTATGGCCGTGACTCATTCCAGGCATATCAGACGATTGCCGTCATCGCCCAAGTCGGCGCCGTTCTCGGTGTCATCTTGAAAGCGAAGAGCCAAGAAATCAAAAAAGTCGGTGTCTCGGCTGGGATTACTGGACTATTCGGAATCACAGAGCCTGCCATTTACGGGGTGACACTCCGCTTCAAGAAACCGTTCATCTTTGGATGTATCTCGGGGGCCGTCGGAGCCATCGTGGCCAGTTTCTTCAACCCGTATTACTTCGCTTACGCTGGTCTCCCGGGTCCGCTCACCCTTGTGAACGGAATCAGTGAAGACGTGCCGACCTCGATTTGGGGACTGTTGATCGGGACAGCGATTGCCATCATCCTTCCGGTCGTCTTGATTCAAATCTTCGGTTTCGGAGAAGACACGGCCAAACAAGTGACAGAAGTGACGGAAACACCTGCGACGGCAGAAGCGAGTGCGACGCTCGTTCAGGAAGAGACGATTGCTTCACCGCTCTCTGGAAAAGTCATCGCCTTGAGCGATGTTCCGGACGATGTATTCGCCTCCGGGGCGATGGGTAAAGGTTATGCCGTCGAGCCAGACGGGAATAAGGTCATTGCACCGTTTGACGGGACGGTCGTCATGGTCGCACCGACGAAACATGCGATCGGTCTCCGTTCGAACACGGGAATCGAGTTGTTGATTCACGTCGGTCTCGATACGGTGACGCTCGATGGGAAACCGTTCACCGTACACGTCAAAGACGGGGACAGCTTTAAAGTGGGCGATGTGTTGACGACGTTCGACCATGACATGATCGCTGCACATAATATTTCAAGTATCACACCTGTCATCGTGACGAACAGCGCGACATATGCTGACGTACTCGTCCAAGCAAGTAATCAGACAGACACGACGACACCGATACTCACGATTGTTAATCAATAAGGAGGAATTACAATGAAGACATTACCGAAAGACTTTCTATGGGGCGGCGCTCTAGCCGCCCACCAATTTGAAGGCGGCTGGGACGCCGACGGCAAAGGACCGAGCGTCGTCGACGTGTTGACGGCAGGCGCCCACGGCGTCGCGCGTCGGATCACGGACAAGGTCGAGCCGGACGAATTTTATCCGAACCATGAAGCAATCGACTTCTATCACCGTTATAAAGAAGACGTCGCGCTCTTCGCTGAGATGGGCTTGAAGTGTCTCCGCACGTCGATCGGTTGGAGCCGGATCTTCCCGAACGGGGACGATGCGGAGCCGAACGAGGCAGGGCTCCAATTTTATGACGACTTGTTCGACGAGCTGTTGAAGCACGACATCGAGCCGATCATCACGTTGTCCCACTTCGAGATGCCGCTCCACCTCGCACGTGAGTACGGCGGGTTCCGCAACCGTGCCGTCGTCGACCATTTCGTCCGCTTCGCCGAGGTGTGTTTCGACCGCTATAAAGACAAGGTCAAATACTGGATGACGTTCAACGAGATCAACAACAAGATGGACGTCAACAACCCGCTCTTCTTATGGACGAACTCTGGCGTCATCGTCGAAGACGGGGAGAACGCACGTGAAGTCATGTATCAGACGGGGCACCATGAGTTGATTGCGAGCGCGCTCGCCGTCGCGAAAGGGAAAGCGATCAACCCGGACTTCGAGATCGGGGCGATGGTGTCACACGTGCCGATCTATCCGTTCTCGTCAAACCCGGACGACGTCATGCTCGCTGAAGAGATGATGCGTCAGCGTTACTTCTTCCCAGACGTGCAAGTGCGTGGGTTCTATCCGAGCTACGCCTTGAACGAGTTCGAGCGTGAAGGCTATTCAATCCCGTTCCTCGATGGGGACGAGGAGATTTTGAAAAACGGGACCGTCGATTACCTCGGTTTCAGTTACTATATGTCGACGACCGTGAAGAGTGATGTCGTCGCCGACAACAGTGGCGACATCGTCAACGGTGGTCTGCCGAACGGCGTCGAGAATCCGTATATCAAGTCGAGCGACTGGGGCTGGTCGATCGACCCGGTCGGTCTCCGCTATGTGCTCAACCGGTTGTACGACCGCTATCAAATCCCGCTCTTCATCGTCGAGAACGGATTCGGTGCTGTCGATGAGATCGTCGACGGGAAAATCCATGATGCGGCACGCATCGACTACTTGAAGGCGCATATCGAACAGTTGAAACAAGCGGTCGTCTATGACGGCGTCGACTTGATCGGCTACACGCCATGGGGCATCATCGACATCGTCTCGTTCACGACGGGCGAGATGAAGAAACGGTACGGCATGATTTATGTCGACCGTGACAATGAAGGCAACGGCTCGATGGAGCGGATGAAGAAAGACTCGTTCGATTGGTATAAGCATGTGATCGAAACGAACGGGGAAGCGCTCGCGTACGAGCCTTCGAAGTAAACGAAAATACCTCTTGAAGACAATTGTCTTCAAGAGGTATTTTTCTGTGCTTACGTCGTTTTCGGTTTGACCGCCACCCACACTTCGCTATAGACGTTGTCCGACGGTCCGTCATGCTTCGTGAACGAGATGCTCGGCAAGTCGGCCAGTTCGTACCCAGACGTCGGCAGCCATTCGGCATACGTTTTGGCCATCGTCTCCTGGAGCGTCTTCGGGAACGGGCCGGTATTCGGGAAGACGGCCCACAGGTTCGACGCAATCGTGATTTGTTCAAGATCCTCGTACGGATTATCTTGTGTCGTCGCGAAGCCAATCATGTGCGTGAGTGAACCCGTTTCGTCCAAATAGCCTTCATCGAAGTCGTACGACACGTTGAGCACTTGATTTGGATAAAGGTCCGCCAATTGATGCATCTCGCTTCGTTGTTGTTCCGTAATTGACTGCGCCAACTCGACGATTGCATTGTTCACACCTTCAAATTGAATCGGGACGCGTTTGGACACGCCGACGACGTTGAATGAAGGTTTATGTTCTAATTTGAATTCCATTGAAATTCCTCCTTTGATGTCGATGTAGAAAGTGAATTTCGGGAATGACTTTTGAATCTTGTTCTTGATCACTTCAGACGGTAAAAAGCCACACCAGTCTCGAAACGCTCGCGAGAACCCGTCGACGGATTGGTATCCATACGTATACGCCACGTCCGTGACCGATTTCCCATGAATCAAGTCCTTGTTCGCTTCTGACAGCCGACGATTTCGGATATATTCATTGAGCGTCATCCCGGCCATGTAGGAAAACATGCGTCGAAAATGATAGTCGGATACCCCGACGATGCGTGTGATATCCTCACTCGTGATGTCTTCTGTTAAATGTTGATCGATGTGGTCCATCAATCGGTTCAGTGATTCAAGCATCAGCATTCCCTCCTATCTGCATTCATCATACTTCGAACATCGTAGGGGCACTCGATGATTTCGATACGGATATCATCGGATAGAAGACGTCACTGGTTGTAGCCGATGAACATCGTGAACATGAAAAGGATGACCGATGACGTCATGAGTAGAAACGCAAGCGAGCTCGCGAACACGAGAAAACCTTTGGAGAAGTGGCGTCGTCGTTTCCAAATCCCTATGACGAACACCACGTTCAAAATGAGAAATAGTGCGAGCAGCAGTAACGGGAGAGCCCGGTCCTGCATCAATATAAGTAAGTCCATAGATGTTACCTTCCTTCAACTATTTTTAAAAAGCAGGGGATTCATCATAACTGCCCTTATAATAAACAAGAATTAACACTGATATCGTTTGTTACTAAGGAGGAAACAACTATGAAGAAGTTACTTCGTGCGACCATCGCCGGCATCGCGTTGTTCACGCTGAGCGTCGCACCGTCAGAAACCGTGGACGCCGCACCGAAAAAATTTAAGAATTGCACCGAACTGAATAAGACGTACAAAGGCGGTGTCGCCAAAACGAAGACGACGAAAAACAAAGGTGGTAAGACAAAGTACAAGCCTTACGCCAACAGTTCGTTATACGAAGCGAACAAATCAAAAGACCGTGATAAGGACGGTATCGCCTGCGAGCGCTAAGAGATGAGAGGACAGCCGTCCTCCGTCTCTTTTTTAGTTGTTGAAGCGGTAGGATATGTCCCCCGCAGCATCGTAACCGGTGATCGACTCAATCGACTCGATTTGGTCGACGAGCACGAACCAGACATCATTCCCGGCCTTCGTCTTCAACAGTTCCGGTTCGAACCGTTCCCCGTTCAACTCGACGATGACTCTTGTCGTCTCGCCGTGGTTCATCCCGTAAAGGATATCGTACGGGGAACATGATGACGTATCTCCGCACGATTGGCCGAAAGTCGACCACGTGAGACCTGCCTCGGACAGCGATTCAGATGTAACCGACTGAACCTGATTGTCGACAGTAAGTTCAAGACCTATGCCTTGCGCAACCGGCTCTTCACTCCATTCCTCGACGGTGTAACTGTTCGTGAAAAAGCGAAGACTCATGTCACGGTCATTAACAGGGTAGGTGAGAATCGGTTCCGCTCCCTCGGGCAATTGTGGCTGCTTCGTCGAATCAAATGCCCAGGCCACTCCGGCTGATAACAACAACATGAACACAAGAATGATGACAATTTTTTGCTGACGGTTCATTAGAGACCGCTCGCTTTCTCAGTTTGTAAAAACTGTCGCACTTGTTCAATCGGGAACGCAGGATTCCAATGGACGAAGTGGCCGCCTGCCATTCGTATGTAAGTGATCGGCAGCTCATGTCGTTGTAGGTCCATCATGGCTGACTTCGTCAATCGGGCTTCTTTGTCGTCCAGTCCGACAAAATCGCCGTAAATAAGTAACGTCGGGACTTGAAGTGAACGCATAAGCTGCGACACGTCAAGGTGATAGAAGCCGAACAGCAGATTCAATCCGCCTCGTCCGAGCTTAGCCGGGTCGTTCAACGCGCGCCGAATCTCGTTTCGTTCAGAGAGGCCTGTCTGTGCGCAGAAAGTCTTAACCTGTTCCGCTGTAACTGGAGATGTACCTTCATCTGAAATGACCTTCGTCTCGATTTTCGGGACGAGTCGAGGTCCGAACAGACGATAAAGTCAGCTCAGGAGCGGGACGACCAGGCCGAACACGCCATACTCTCTCAACGGAACGCGCGGGAACGCCTTATGGCCTTGATCGAGCAAGACGAGCCGCTCCACGTGCTCGGGATAATGCGTGGCGAAAGCGAGAGCGATCGCACCTCCAAGTGAATGCGCGATCACATGGACGGGTCCGAGTCGATGTGTGACGACGTAGTCGTTGACCCAATCCGCCAACTGTTCGGACGTCACGACCTGCTTAATCCCTTCACTTCGCCCGAACCATGGCAAATCCAGCAAATGCACCTCGAAGTCGTCGCATAGCACCTCAGCGAGTGAACGGCCTTCTTCTCCGGTGAATCCTCCAGCCGGTAAAAATATAACGGGTGTCCCGCTTCCCATCACTTCTGCATGATAACGATTCAATTGAATCCCACCTTCCAACTCCCAATATCTGTATCTTTCCATTGTACGTGACTAGTGATTGGAACAGAAGCAGATTCTTTCAAACGGAGATACGTTTTCACCCAAATCCCGGTATAGACTAATGACACGTGAGTAAATTGTACTTGTCGTTTTCTCTGTCGTTCTTGAGTTGTCTCATCAAGGAGGAATGCGGTGTGAAATTATCGGGTAAAACGGCACTCGTCACCGGGGCCGGGTCAGGGATGGGTCGGGCCATCGCCAAACTGTTTGCCGAGGAAGGGGGCACGCGTCGTCGCCATCGACATGAACGGGGACTCGGTCGAAGCGGTCGCCTCAGAGATTAAAGCGAGCGGCGGGGAAGCCGTCGGCGTCGCCGGGAACGTCACAAAGCAGGAAGATATCGACAAGATGGTCGAGACGGCGACGAGCACGTTCGGTTCGCTCGACATCTTGGTCAACAATGCCGGCATCATGGACAACTTTTTGACCGTCGGCGAAGTGACCGAAGAGGTGTGGGACCGCGTCATCGCCGTCAATTTGACCGGACCGATGAAACTGGCCCGGGCCGCGATCAACATCATGGACAAGCAAGAAACGGGCGGCGTCAATACGAATATCGGCGCCACCATCACCGCGCCGAGCGAGCTCGGGATGCGGGCCATCCAAGGGCAGGGGATGCCCCGATGGGTGAACCGGAGCAAATTGCCAAGGTCGCGTTGTTCCTCGCCTCCGACGATTCGAGTTTCGTCAATGGAGACGTCTTGAAAGCAGACGGCGGTTGGACCGCCCGTTAACGAGAAAAAGCCGACACGATTGTCGGCTTTTGTTATGTCTGTCGCTTTCGGTACGCCAATGGTGTCACCGCATGGACTTTTTTAAACGATTGCACGAAATGGCTCACGCTCGTGTAGCCGAGACGATGCGCTAGATCGGCGATCGGTTCCTTCGACTCCTCGACGAGGCGCGCCGCACGATGCATGCGGACGTTCTGGACGTAGGCGAGCGGCGATGTGTCGCCCCATTTTGTAAAGTAGCGGCAACATTCCGCCCGGCTCAGACCACCCGTTGCTGCGATGTCTTCGAGCGTCAGTTTCATCGTGTCATGGTCATGTATGTAGGCGAGCATGAGACGCATCCGTTCCTGAACATGATGTTTCGTTCTGCTTTGCGGCTGTTGAATCCAATAGCGCCAAATGACTGCGAGCTGTAAGCTCGCATCGAGCAACGCGAACGAGGACTTCTTCTTCAGGCTGCGAATCACTTTGTCGATTATGTCGAGGACGGGCTTATCTCCTGGTTCACCGGGATGCAACACTTTACTACGCGACGTCTCGGCGTGCGGTGTCACGTACAACTCCGCAAGCGACGGAGAGAATAGGTCAAACGGCTCGACGGAGATCACGACCAAACGAAATGGCTCTCCTTTCGGTTCAACTTTCACGATTTGTCCACGGTCTAAGATCAACGCCATCCCGGAGCGGAGCCGAGACCGTGTCCCATTGACGAGCAGGTCGAGTTGTCCGTTCGTGATTAACCAGATTTGAAACTGCGGATTCACTTTGATCGTCGTCTCAATCGTCGTTTCAGTCCACTCTTGGATATCAATCAGATTTTCTTCAACCTTCATCCAAACACCTCAATAATTGAACATTTATTTCGTTTTAACACCGGATGGACACACTTCTTTTTCACCACGAAGCGTCTATCAAGACATTTCATCGGAATTTTCTACGTGGCGATTGAACAAGTTCCTTCTATATAATGGCGTCAAAAGATGAACCAACCGGTGACACCCGCATGCACTAAGATGGCGATTGGAACACCAATGCGGAATTTCGGTTTCAACGTCTTATGACGGAAGAACCGCATCGCGAGATAGGCCCCGAATGCGCCACCGATCCAAACGAGAATGAGTAACGTTTGTTCCGAAATGCGCCATTCCCCTGATTTAGCACGACGTTTATCGAGGTTAAATGACATAAACGCTAGGAAATTAGTCACAATGTAATATAGCAGTAATAGTTCCAAAGACTAAAACCTCCTTTCTCTTCCTTTTAGTATAGCTGAAAATGGCTCAACTAAGCCATTTGTATTTGGATTGTAAAAATTCAGATTCCTCTCATCTCGCTGAAAGCTTCTGTAACTGAACTGATATCACTCTCATATCAGCCTGTAACGGCAGTGAAATATACAGGTGTTACAGTAAGGGGGCGTTAGAAAAGGGAGGAATATTCTTATGAAAAAACCACTATTGACACTAACGGCACTCGCTGGCCTTAGTTTAGGAGTCGCTGCTCCAGCTTCGGCAGCATCAACACACACAGTTCAGTCTGGAGATACACTTTACCGTATCGCCGTGAACAACGGTGTATCAGTTAATGACATCAAACAAGCGAACGGCTTAAACTCTAATATGATTTATCCAAACCAAGTATTGAAGCTTGCGAAGTCAGAAGCTAAAGCTTCAAGCGCTTCAAAAACGTATACAGTAAAATCAGGTGACACGTTGTATCGCATCGCGACAAACAACGGCGTATCTGTCAAACAGTTGATGACATGGAACGGTCTTAATTCAGATCTCATTTTCCCTGGTCAACAATTCTCTGTAAAAGGTGCTAAAGCAGCATCGGTTGCGAACAGCGCACCAGCCGCTAAACCAAAAGCATCAACATCTGCACCAGTGACGAAACAGTCTACGTCTACAACGCAAACCCAAGCTCCGGCTTCAGGTAAGACGATGACTGTGGAAGCAACGGCTTACACGCCATACTGTGCAGGATGCTCAGGAATCACGGCAACAGGAATCGACGTCCGCTCGAACCCGAACCAAAAAGTCATCGCGGTTGACCCTTCAGTCATCCCACTCGGCTCTAAAGTATGGGTTGAAGGCTACGGCGAAGCAATCGCTGGAGATACTGGTGGCGCCATCAAAGGTAACAAAATCGATATCTTGATGCCGACACGAGAGCAAGCGCTCAACTTCGGTCGTAAATCAATCACAATCAAAGTCTTAAACTAATCGATTTACCCTAAAAACACCGCAGGCGCGGTGTTTTTTTGTGTGTCTATCCCTTTACCTGTAAACGAGCATTTCATTCTTACGAAGAATGGGTAAACAAGAGACAAAAGGAGGAAATCGAGATGATCACGACAGAATTCATTCTAGGCATACTCGGTATCGTATTGGTCATCCTCAACGTGACGTTTGCGGTGACCATCATCTTCTTCGAACGGCGCGATATCGGGTCGACGTGGGCCTGGCTACTTGTTTTATTCTTCGTGCCGCTGCTCGGATTCTTCATCTATATCTTCTTCGGACGATTAATCAAATCGAATAACTTCTACCAAGTCGACGAGGAACGACGGCATGAATACGCGGAACACGTCCATAACCAGTTGACTGAGCTCGACGCCCATGGCGGCTTGTTCGCCAGTGATCCGCTCTTATCCAAGTATCGTCGCCTCGCCCGCTTGAACTTATCCTCCACGAATGCGCTCGTGACGTATCATAATGCAATTCAAGTCATCCATGACGGCGAGCAGAAGTTCGATGCGTTGTTCCATGACATCGAGGTGGCAACAAAGGAAATCAACATCCAATACTATATCATCCAAAACGACCCGCTCGGTCAGGCGCTCATCTCGGCCTTGACGCGACGGGCCAAGGAAGGGGTCAAGGTCCGTCTGCTCTATGACGCCGTCGGCTCCCGCGGATTGCGACGTTCCCATTTTAAACAACTGCTCGCGCACGGCGGCGAGGTCAAATCGTTCTTCCCGTCACGCCTCGGTATCAACTTCCGCGTCAATAACCGGAATCACCGAAAGCTATGTATCATCGATGGGGAGATCGGCTATATCGGTGGTTTCAACGTCGGGAATGAATACCTCGGGACGAATCGTCAGTTCGGCTATTGGCGCGATGTGCATCTACGGATGAGAGGGGAGGCGGTCCGAGAACTGCTCGAGCGTTTCCTCCTCGATTGGAACCGTGCCGTACCGACGAAGCATCGAGCCGAGAAAGAGGATTTCATTTGGCCGTCCATCCTTATTGAGACGGCCAAATCACCGGTGCAAATCGTCACATCGGGCCCGAACTCATCGACCGAGCACTTGAAAAACATGCTCGTCAAGATGATCACCGAGGCGAAAGAGACGATTTACATCCAGACCCCTTATTTCATCCCTGACGCCAGCTTCCTCGACGCCTGCCGCAATGCGCTCATGTCCGGGACGAAAATCCGCCTGATGATCCCGAACAAGCCGGACCATATGTTTGTCTACTGGGCGACGTATACGAATGCGGCCGAGCTTGTCCGCTACGGGGCCGAAGTATATACGTATGAAGGCGGCTTTTTGCACGCGAAGACGCTCGTCATCGATGGCGAGGTCGCCTCGATCGGCACGACGAACATCGACGCCCGCAGTTTCCGACTCAATTTCGAGATCTCGGCGCTCGTATATGACGAGGTCGTGGCCCAGTCCGTCATCGATGCATTCGATCGAGACCTCGCATGTGCTGACAGGTTAACGGTTGAGCGTTATGAGACACGAACGAAATGGATTCGCTTCAAAGAGAGCGTGTCGCGCTTGCTCAGCCCGATTCTTTAAAAAAAGACCAGTCAGGTGTCCCGGAAAGTCCGGTCATCTGGCTGGTCTTATTGTTTGAGCGTCTGGGTGACATGTCGTTCGAACGCCTCGACGATTGGAGCCGGCGCTTCTTTCTCTCCGTACTCGGCCGCCTCCAGCCATGTGGCAAAGCGACTTCCTTCGGTAAATCCGATTCGTTCGAACCATTCCGAAACAGTCTCTTCGCGCTGGCGGGGATGGGCCTGTTCGAGACGTCTCCCGGCATCAAGCAGACGGACGTGCCGTGGGGCCCGTGTCGAGCGGCGAACCGAAGCGGCCGCTTGATGGCGTTGCTTCGGCACCGTCACATCCTCATGGATTTCTTTTCGGCGTTGCACATAGATGAATAAAGCGATGACGCTGACGAGAACGACGAGAAACGTGACGACCAAGAATAGCGATTGGTTCGTCGCCGATTCGAGTAACGTCTCGTTTGAAATCGTCTCGGCATCGATGTTCGGATTGTCCGGGACGAGGATACGGTTGACGCGATCGGTCGGATCGAGATTGACTCCGTCGAACCAACCGCCGATCCAAATCAGGATGGGCTGAATCCAGGCGACGAGATTGCCGAACAATAGCTCTTTGATGGTACGGATGATTATCGCCAAACCGAGGCCGACCCCTAGGGCGACGACGAGCGTGGACAACATCCGTTTATAGTCACGGCGATAATACAGGCTCCGTTGCCAAAACAAGAACAAGAACGGGAAGACGATCATCGCCAGCGGCTGAGACGCCGGCGGGAACAACCAATCGACAATGAGGAAGAGCACACTTGCGATCGCGTAACGGTCCGTCCAATCGAGCGTACGGATAAAGGCGTGGACGTACGTGAACAACAGTAGCGTGATGCTCATCTCATACGAGAACAAGAGCGCGGCGATGCTCAGGGCCGTCTGCACCCCGAGCTGCCAGTTGCGCGGCAAACGGAGCGTCAGCAGAAAGACGAGCGGAAACACGTGACCGACATAGAACGCGGCGAACACCCACCAGAGTAGTCTCATCGTCCGTCACCTCCGAGTCGTAAAATGGATTGGCTGCCGCCGTATTTGGCGACCTTCCGTTCGAATAGCGACCGGGCGAGTGGGAAATCCCGTTCCGACAGGCAGGCGAGCGTCGTCATGACCTTGCGGAAATGCGTCTCACCGCTTCCCGGGGCGAGGTCATAAGTGATGCCTTCCTTCGTCAGGGTCGGGACGATCAGCCCATAGCTCGCGTTCTCTTTCTCGAAGTCGCGGCATAGCGCCGCAGCCTGCGAGATCAACCGTTCCATCTGATGGGTGAGGGCGCGCCCGTCTTTCGTCAACAAGTCGAGCACGACGACATATTCGTTCGCCTGGACGGGTTGCTCGGTACGGGCGAGCAGTTCACCTGTCTTCGCGTAGGCCGACCAATACAGTTGCCGCATCGGCTGTCCGTGATACGGCGCCACCGACTGGAACGTCTCCGGGTCACGGTAGGCGCTATGACGGACCATCTCTTCGCCTGGTAACGTCGGAGGGCGCTTCGGGATCGGATAAGGCAGGAATTCAGGGAACACATACCCGATACGGTCGAGCGGATCTTCTTTATAGAGCGAAAACATACGGAGCGGGTCCCGGATCTCCATGCCGATCGCCTCCATGCGGATCGGACCACGCTTGATTGCCTTGAGTGGAAGCGTGTAGGCGACGGCCGCCTCACGACCGACAAAGTTCTCTTGGCGCCAGAAGGCGTGCGCCTCCGACTCGACGGTCGGATGGAGATAACCCGACAATCGGACGACGCCAAGGGGCACGGGCGCCGTCGAAATCAATTTGAGCGTATACGTCTCTTCATCGTTCGGGAACAGCTTCAGTTCGTCAGTCACTTCGACGTGGACGTACTCAGCGAGTCGGAATAATAACTCCGGCATGATGAGCGCATACAGGCTGAACCCGATAATCACACTTGCGAGGAAGACGTTCCCGTATAGGGCGGTGAACACCCCGACGACGAACAAGAGCCACATATACCCGGACTCGAGGTAGCGAGGGCTGACGAGTTGCATGTCACACCTCTGACGGGACCGGGATGGTCTCCAGAACGGACTTGATCAATTTGGACGGCTTCGTCTTGAGCGACGCCTCGACCGTCAAGACGATCCGGTGGCCGAGGATGGGCAGGGCGAGCGCGCGAATGTCTTCAGGCGTGACGTAATCCCGTCCGTCCATATAGGCATGCGCCCGAGCTGCCATCGTGTAGGCGAGCGTCGCCCGCGGGCTCGGTCCGACCTCGATGTCCCGGTGATGACGGAGCGCCTCGACGAAATCGAGCAGATAATCTTCCATCGCATCGTGAAACAAGACGTCACGGACGGTTTGCTGCATCTCGACAAGCTCGGTCTGTTGCAACGTGAACGGAGCCGCACTCAAATGCTCATTACGCAGCAACCGGCGTTCCGACTCTCGTGACAGCGGGGCGAGTGACAGTTTGAATAAGAAGCGGTCAAGCTGCGCCTGAGGCAGCGGGAACGTCCCTTGCCCGTCGAACGGGTTTTGCGTCGCGATGACGAAGAACGGGTCTGGTAAACGAAGCGACACCTCGCCGAGCGTCACTTGCCGCTCCTGCATCGCCTCTAACAAAGCCGACTGCGTCCGTGGTGTCGTCCGGTTGATTTCATCGACGAGTAAAATCGACGTGAAGATTGGGCCCGTTCTCCGTTCGAACGTGCCTGTCGTCGGATTGAACAGTTCCATCCCTAAAATGTCACTCGGTAACGTGTCCGGCGTACACTGTACCCGTTGGAATGCGGCCGAGACCGAGGTGGCCAGGCTACGTGCGAGCGTCGTCTTTCCTGTCCCCGGTCGGTCCTCGAGCAGGACGTGTCCCCCAGAGAGGAGGGCAATCGTCGACAGCTTGATCGCCTTTGACTGCCCGATCACTTGATCGTTTAAATGTGTCGTCCATTGTTGCACCATAATAAAATTCCCCCGTCTATTTTCTGATAATTAAGAAAATCATAGCACACTCGCGGTCCGAGATGGAACGCTAAAGACCAGTGCTTCAAAATATGTACGTCACTAGTGGTCAATTTGAAGAGGCCGCCTTCGCTCTTTTCCGGCTCGGGAACTTAAAAACCAAGTAATAAAGGACAATCATACTCGTGTATGGGTTTAAGTCACTGACCCATGCCGGTCCATCGAACAAAATATACGTGAGTGTGATGAGGCCGGATGCGACGAATAATAGCTTTGAGAACATAGGTGATGTGTCTCCTTTGAAGCGAAATATAGAATAAGTTGACTATACCATGTCACTTTTGCAATAACCGCCCGACAAAAAAACTGACCTGCCTGTAGGAGGCAAGTCAGTCATCGCTTCGGTGTATCCAAATAGCGTTCAAAATGCCGTTCGAGCCAATCTTGGAAGAACGACATGAACGTACAGATGCCCCAGTAGATGAGGGCGACGACCAGATAGACGGTCATATAGTCGAACTCCCGGCCCCCGACGATCTTCGCCTTGTTGAAAATTTCAGGGACGGTGATCATGGCGGCGAGCGAACTCGCTTTAATCAAATCGAGGAACACGTTCGAAAGCGGGGGGAGCGCGATTCGCGTCGCCTGCGGCAAGATGATCCCTTTGAGCGTCAGCCACTTGTTCATCCCGAGCGAGCGGGCCGCCTCGACCTGTCCCGGATCGACGGCACGGATCGCCGACCGGATAATCTCAGCGATATAGGCCGCCGAGTTCAGACTGAACCCGATGACCGCCGCCGTCAGCGCCGCGAACTCGATGCCGATGAATGGAAACCCTGAATATAAGATGAACAGGATAATCAAAATCGGCACGCCCCGCATGAACGAGATATAGAACGTCGACGGGAACCGCAGCATCCGCGACGGTGACAGTTTCCCAAGGGCAAGCACGAGACCCAGCAACAAGCCGAAGAACATGCTGACGAATGAGATCCAAAGCGTGTTCGGCAAACCGCCTAGCAGATAAGGGAACGAGCGCACAGCCAGGTCGACGTCAAAGATTGCTTCCCATTTCACACCTTCGAACATGATGGCTTAGTCCAATTCGACGATCGTCGCGTCGACGTCTGGTTCGACCGAGACATCGGCACCGTTATAGAACGTTTCCGACAACTCTTTCACCGTGCCGTCTTCAAGCATCTCGCCAAGGACGCGGTCGATGTTCTCTTGGAGCTCTGCATTCTCTTTGTCCATCAAGAACGCGACTTCCTGTGGGTTATAAGCGATATCCGGGTGGATCGTGATATCGAAGTCCGGGAAGAAGGCGAGGGCGAGTGTCTGAAGATAGTAGTCGTTCAAGATGACGTCGGTCCGTCCTGTCGAGACGTCACGAAGGTACTGGTCGTTCGTCGCGTTGTCATAGATGACTTCCTCCGCCCCGTATTGACGTGCCACGTCCATAAAGACGGTTGTCGCTTCACCAGCGGCCTTTTTGCCTTTCAAGTCCTCGATTGACTCGATGCCAGACAAATCGCTCTTGCGAACGATGGCCGTCCCGTACGTGTACTTGTACGGTGTTGAGAAGGCGAACTTCTCTTTCCGGTCCTCTGTGACCGAGATATCGTTCGCTGCGACGTCGACTTGTCCGTTTTGGACGCTCGTCAACATGTTGTCGAACGCCATCTCTTTGAATTGGACCTCAAGGTCAAGACGTTTCCCGACCTCTTTCATGAGCTCGACGTCAAACCCCGTCAACGTATCGCTATCTTCTTCACGGAACGAGGCCGGATAGAGCGTACCGGCCGTACCGACCGTGAGCGTACCGTCTTCTTTGGTTTCGTTCCAGCGCGAAGTTTCGGCCTGATCGGTGCTAGAATCACCACACGCCGCGAGCGGGACAGCCAATAATAGGGATGCTGCCAAACCTTTTGTCATACGTTTCATTCAAGTTCCTCCTTAAGTTATCATCTGTCTAAAAATAGCATGACATACGCTTACAGGCAACTCCTAAGAGCGTATAAACAGTCTTAATGTTATATTTGAAACATTAATCCATTAAGCGCTAACATGTTGATGAATGAAGGATTCAATCGAATGACACAGTTTATTAATTGTGGTGAAACAGATGAATGGATGTCGGTTTGAACAATACGGTTTAAGCGAAGATATCATCGTGTTGATCAGCCGACTCCCACGCATGTGAACGTCATTAATTAACGTATGATAGATAGTGAAGGATTATTTGGAACATATCAAAATGAGGAGAGGAGGGCACACATGGAGAAATGGGAAAGATGGACCGCCAATCCAGAGATACCGGATAAACTATATCTGCAGGCGCTAATTGATGATAAAGACGGATTAAGACTCATGTTTACCGATGCGCATGAAAACACACATACATTCTTGTTTGACGGACTTGTATCGTCGTATCGACATACAGACGAAGGAACGCTTATTAGAACGCTAGAACATTTATACAAACATCATGACCCTGATTTTTTTGGCGACTGGACACTCTTTAAAGTGACCGATTCCAGCTATTTAAAATGGTTAGCTGAAGAATCAACAAACATTTACGAAACGGTTTATAATATTCAGCGTTACGTGTTCCTGACATCAAATGATATAATTGAAGTGTTGTCGACAGAACCACCGACTTTGATTTCATGATCGCCACTTTATGGCTAGTCTAGTGAGACCATTTGGTTCTGGCATGGAGCGGTCATTACATATGAAGGGAGAAAGATGCAATGGAAGAAGCCCCGAACATCTCGATCAAACCGTTAGATGAGTATTCCATCAGCGTCGTGAACGAAGCCAATAATCCGTTTCCAATCATCGGGAAAATCATTCCGAGCTTTTGTGACGGAGTTTGGACGTATGAGGAACAGTTATATGAGAAAGCCCGTGTGACAAGCTTTCCAGACGATTTGCTGGACTGGCATGAATACATCAACAGTGAAGACAAACAAGTATTCTTGGCGTTCGACGAGACGACATGTATCGGACAAATCCGTGTGGTGAAAGACTGGAACCGTTTTGCGTATATCGAGAACATCGCGGTCCGTAATAGCGATCGACACCGCGGGATTGGCCATTTGCTGATGCAAGTTGCAGAGCCGTGGGCAAACGAGCACTCGTTGCTTGGATTGTCGCTCGAAGCACAGAACGATAACGTGATCGCGTGTCGATTTTATGCGAAAGAAGGGTTCGCGCTCGGCGGTGTCGATACGCTCAAACAGACCGGCAATCCGAACATCGATATGACGTTGTATTGGTACAAGATATTCTGATTTTTTTCGAGAGGAGAGACGTCACATCTGACATCGATTTTCTCTATTTTTTTCTTAGTTAACATAACATATATTATCAGTAAAAATAAAATTCCGTCTCAATCCTTTAGTATACTTAAAGTAGTGAGACGGAATTTGAAATTTGAGAAAAGGGATTCAAGATCGTGTAAAACGAATCAAAGTGACACCTGGTTCCGGTTCGAACTCGGCGCTTGGTTCGAACCCGAGCTTCGTGTACAGTTTCTTGGCCGGTCCATTATGTTTGCCGGTGTGCACATAGACGAGTTTGTCCTCGTGCAAGCTGAGCACGTGTTCGAGCAACGTCGTCGCAAGTCTCGCCCTGAAATATCTAGGATCGATGCACAGTTTTGTGACCTCGACCGTGTTCTCAGCCGCTTCAATCGTGATAAAGCCGATCAACAGCCCGTCGTTATACAAACCGTAGCTCGTACCGGGCAGATTCTGGATCACCTCGACCGTCTCATAACGCGCTGGGATCTCATCGAAGCCGATTAGCTCGGCCTCGACCGCATAAGCGTTTCGTTGAATCTCGAGCATTTGCTCGGCCAGTTGATAATCTGTCGTCTGAATCTCGCGTAATTCCACCTGTGAGCACCCCCGGATTATCGTAAAAATAGACGTGCTTGCTTGCGTTTGGCCCGCTTCAGTGCCAAATAGAGCCGATGTGTCCCGGCGACTGGTTGCCCATGACCGACGAACGTACGTTGTGGTGCGAGATCGATCAACTTCTCCGCATGCTCTAACGCTGCACGCTTATCCCATGTCGCGATACCCGGCAGCGGGAACAACGGACGGACGTCCCCTGCCACGGCGACTCCCCCACGCGTCTGAAATGCATCTCCCGCAAACAAAATCCGCTCTTTCTCATCGAAAAAAGCAATCGAACCAGGGGTATGACCCGCTGCCGGATAGACCCGTAAGCCGAACAGCCGCTCACCTGGGTCAAGCAATTTATCCGGCAAGGAGTGGATTTTCGGGAGAGAACCCTTCAGTTTGAGAGCCCGCTCGTCCGAGTCAGTCGTCCGGTCCCCTTCAAGGAGACGGGCGTCGCGCCTCGAGACGTACAGCTCGGCATGAGGATGGGCTTTCAAAATCGTATCGACACCGCCGACATGATCCCCATGGGCATGCGTCAACAAGATAGCGAGAAGCGGGCGTTCGAACGTCTCGATATACGCTAAAATCGATTCCGCGTTCTGCGCGAGCCCTGTATCGATCAAGACAAGCCCGAGCTCACGTTCAATCAGTTGGACGTTGATTGGTAAGATGGGTGCGAAAAACGTCAGTTGATGGACGTGATCAAAACGTGTGACTTTCATGGAATCCCCTCCCCTTAATCGAATAACGTGGTCCAATCTTCTTGCCAACGGGCCTCAAAACACATATAGAGCTGCTCTCGCGTGTTCCGCGCAAGTGACAAAGGTGGTAAGGCGTCTCGTGTAAAGAACGCAACCTCGCTCGTCTCATGACTAATTTGCGCCTCTCCACCAATCAACTCGCATTCGATAAACAGTTTATAGTAATGCTGCGACAACGGCGGATGGTCGTGATGATGCATGTCGAACAAAGCAAGCAGCCGAATCGGTGCGACATCGAAACCGGCCTCTTCCTCGATCTCTTTGATGATGTTCTCTGCCGGGGACAGTCCGATCTCACAAAAGCCACCCGGAAGCGTCCAAAGTCCGTCTGACCTTTCCTTGACGAGTAACACTGCGTCATCCTTGAAGACGACGCCTCGGACGTCGAGCTTCGGTGTCGGATAACCATCGACGTGGGTCAATTCGGTGATTTCATGCAAAGCAAGATTAGATTGTTGCTCGAACATCTCGGTCGCGATTCGTTGGAGTTCGAGGTAACGTTCTCGATCGAACTCGTCTTTCGTAAACGTCAAGCCAGCCTGTGACAGCGCCTGTAGCCGCTTGGCCCAATCGAGCCACTGTGACATACGTATCCCCCCCATGATTTGTCCTCCTGTCCCATTCGCCAAAAGAGATCGTTGTTCCTTTTAGAAATACCCGCTCCTAAGAGAAACTAATGTGACATGGAGTTGAAAAAATCAGCTGATGCCCCCGTGTTATACTGGATAGAGAATCAAATCGAAGGAGGTTGGACATGCCGATTTCACTGTTATCCCAGTTCAAAGCAGACTTGGACGGCTATACCGAGCGGCAGCTCCGTTATCAGGCAGCAGCAGGCATTTGGTCAATCGGGCAGATGTACGACCATATCATCGTGGTGGCCGAGGAATATGCGGACGAGATTGAACGGTGTCTCGCTTCCACTGAAGAACAACCGCTCGGGAAGACCGAGTTCGGTGAACGATTGTTCCGGATGGGCGGTTTCCCACCGGTCAAAATCCACTTACCTGATGAGATGAACCAACCTCCGAACGATACGGACAAGCGCGAGACGCTCGAAGGACGAATCGACGAGTTGTCTGCGCGTTTGAACCGCCTTGAACCGCTCGGCCGCGCGGCGAACCCTGACGTCAAAGCTCGGCATGGCGGTTTCGGTTGGCTGAACGCCCAGGAATGGTACGACCTCATCGAGATGCATAGCCGTCATCATTTGCGCCAACAGGCCGATTTGGAGCGCTATCTGATAAAGGCGGAGCTTTGAATCCATAAGAAAAACCCTGTATCAAAGACAATCGTCTCTGGTACAGGGTTTTCTTTAGTTCGATCTCAATCGAGATACACGTCCTCAATCTCACCGAACGTCTCTTCATCAAACACGAATGAGCCGTTGGCGTAGCGGTCCAAGAGCGTCAATTGCTTCGTCTTGACCGTCTTCGCTTTCTCTTTCCCGATGATGTGGAGCGTCTCATCGTCATGGACCGGGAGCACACGACGAATCTGGTGCGGTTTCGATTTGACTTCGCGGATGAGCATCGTCCCGCGCAAGTTGCGGTTCGTGCAGTCGAACTGATCCTCGAGCTTCATCTTCTTGACCGCTCCACGTTGCGTCACGAGGACGAACAGTGGCGGTGTGAAGAAGGCGAAGGCATCGGCGACCACATCGCCATCTTTCAAGTTCATCGCTTTGACGCCGGCGGCACGTTGGCCGACGACCGGAACATCGTCTTCTTTGAACCAGAGGCCATAGCCGCGCTCAGAGACGAGGAACAGTTGTCCTGGACCGTCACTGATGCCAGCGAAGACGACCTCATCGTCACCTTTTAACTTGAGCGCCATGAGCGCCTTCGACTTGCGTTGGGCGTCATAGTCACGGAGCGGCGTCCGTTTGACCATGCCTTCACGCGTGACGAACAGGCAGTGCGCGTCGGTGTCGAACGTCGAGACGACATCGGCCGAAACGACTTGTTCGCCTTCGATTGGCACGAGGTTGGCGACATGCTGACCGGCGTCTTTCCATTTCGACTCTGGAATCTGATGGACCGGGATGAGCAAGTAGCTGCCTTTGTTCGTCCAGACGAGCAAGTGGTCCGTCGTCATCGCCTGGGTGACGAGGACGGGACGGTCTTTCTGCTTCATCTCCGGCATCTCGTCGCTCGAGGCGCCATATGAGCGCATCGATGAACGTTTGACGTACCCGTCGCGGCTGACGAACACCATCGTCTCTTCGACGGCGATCATGACCTCTGTCTTCAGTTTCAACTCTTCGACTTCCGATTCGATGACCGAGCGCCGTGCGTCGCCGAACTCGTCACGGAGCGCGGTCAACTCTTTCGAGATGAGCTTCCGTTTCGTCGCGTCGACGTTCAAGATGTTGGCGAGGCGAGCAATCTCTTTTTGGAGCGCCTTCGCCTCTTTTTGGAGCTCGACGATATCCGTGTTCGTCAACCGATACAGTTGGAGCATGACGACCGCTTCGGCTTGACGGTCCGTGAACGAGAACCGCTCCATGAGCTTCTGTTTCGCCTCGGACTTGTCTTTGGCCGAACGGATGAGTTCGAGCGTCTCGTCAAGGACCGAGATGGCCTGTTCGAGCGCGTCGACGATTTCGGCGCGTTTCTTCGCCTGATCGAGCTCGAACGTCGTGCGACGGGTGACGACCTCTTCGACGTGCTTCAAGTACGCGTCGATGATCGACAAGAGTCCCATCTGTTTCGGTGTCCGGTTGACGATGGCGACCATGTTGTAGTTATAGGCGAGCTGCAGATCGGTATGCTTCAAGAAGAAATGGAGCACACCTTCCGCATCGGCTTCCTTCTTCAATTCGATGACGACGCGGACGCCGGTCCGGTCGGTCTCGTCACGGACTTCGGCGACACCTTCGACTTTGCGGTCGAGACGGAGCTCTTCCATCTTCTTGACGAGGTTCGCCTTGTTCACCTCATACGGGAGTTCGGTGATGGTGATCTGTTCACGGCCTCCCTTAAGTGGCTCGATGACCGATTTGGCACGGATGATGACCTTGCCTTTTCCGGTCTCGAACGCCTTCAAGATGCCGTCTTTGCCCATGACAATCCCGCCAGACGGGAAGTCAGGTCCTTGCATATAACGGAATGCGTCATTCGTCGTCTCGACCTCACCTTTCAAGCGGGCGATGGCGAGGTTGAGCACCTCGGTCAAGTTGTGCGGCGGGATCTCGGTCGCATAACCCGCAGAGATCCCCGTCGTCCCGTTCATGAGCAGGTTCGGGAGGAGTGACGGCAAAACGAGCGGCTCTTCGGTCGAATCGTCGAAGTTCGGCGTATAGTCGACCGTGTTCTTCGAGATCGACGTCAGCATGACGCCGGCAATCTTCGACAGACGGGCCTCGGTATACCGCATCGCGGCAGCCGAGTCGCCGTCCATCGAGCCGTTGTTCCCGTGCATGTCGATGAGCGGGTAACGCAACTTCCAGTCCTGCGATAGGCGTACCATCGCCTCATAGACGGAACTATCACCGTGCGGGTGATAGTTACCGATGACGTTACCGACCGTCTTGGCCGATTTGCGGTACGGTTTCTCGTTCGTGTTACCTTCATGGTGCATCGCATACAGGATGCGGCGCTGAACGGGTTTGAGCCCATCGCGCGCGTCCGGGAGGGCCCGGTCCTGGATGATATATTTCGAGTAACGCCCGAAGCGGTCACCGACGACCTGTTCGAGCGACAAGTTTAAAATGTGTTGAATCGTCGACATCGTTACATCACTTCCTCAATCGCTTTAGTCACGTGTTCATTGGCGATGATCGAATCATCTTCCTGGAGGCCGAAGGCGACGTTCTCCTCGATCCACTCCCGGCGATGGGCGACATTGTCCCCCATGAGCACCGAGACGCGCTTGTCGGCGACGGCAGCATCGTCGACCGTGACACGGATGAGCGTCCGTGTGTCGGGGTTCATCGTCGTCTCCCATAGCTGGTCGGCGTTCATCTCACCGAGACCTTTGTAGCGTTGGAGGATATAGCCCTTCTTATACACTTTGACGAGCTTCTCGAGCGCCTCTTCGTCCCAAGCGTACTCGAACTGTTCCGACTTGCCTTTCCCTTTCGAAATCCGATAGAGCGGCGGCAAGGCGACGAACACTTTGCCGGCCTCGACGAGAGGGCGCATATAACGGAAGAAGAACGTCAACAGGAGCACTTGGATGTGTGCCCCGTCCGTATCGGCATCGGTCATGATGATGATTTTGTCGAAATTGCAGTCCTCAAGGTCGAAGTCGTGGCCGATCCCGGCCCCAATCGCGTGGATGATCGTATTGATTTCCTCATTCTTCATGATGTCCTGAAGTTTCGACTTCTCCGAGTTGATGACCTTCCCGCGCAGCGGCAGGATGGCCTGGAACGTCCGGTCACGGCCCTGTTTAGCCGAACCGCCGGCCGAGTCACCTTCGACGAGGAACAGTTCGTTCTTGGCGGCGTTCTTCGACGTCGCCGGCGTCAGTTTTCCGTTCAAGATGCTCGAACGTTTCTTCTTCTTGCCGTTGCGCGCCTCTTCCCGGGCTTTCCGGGCGGCTTCGCGGGCCTGGGCGGCGCGGATCGCCTTCTTGATGAGCATCGTCGCCATCTGCGGGTTCTCCTCGAGGAAAATCGTCAGTTGTTTGGCCATGACACCATCAGCGCTCGTACGTGCCTCGGGCGAACCGAGTTTCGATTTCGTCTGTCCCTCGAACTGGAGGAACTCTTCCGGGATCCGTACCGAGACGATGAGCGTCAAGCCTTCGCGGACATCACCGCCGTCGAGGTTCTTGTCTTTTTCTTTCAACAATCCGTTCTTACGGGCGTATTCATTCACGATGCGGGTCATCGCCGTCTTGGCGCCGATCTCGTGCGTGCCGCCGTCACGAGTCCGGACGTTGTTGACGAACGAGAGGACGTTCTCAGAATAGGCGTCCGTGAACTGGAAGGCGAGCTCTAGCTCGATATCGTTCTCCGTCCCTTCGAAGTAGACGATCGGATGAAGCGTCGCCTTGTCGTCGTTCAAATATTGGACGAACTCGGCAATCCCTTCCTCGTAATGGAACGTCTCTTCTTTATCCGAACGCTCGTCCGTCAACGTGATCGTCAATCCTTTTAACAGGAATGCCGATTCACGGAGCCGTTCAGCGAGCGTGTCGTAGTTATATGTCGTCGTCGAGAAGATCGAGGCGTCCGGTTTGAAGTAGACGCTCGTCCCCGTCTGACGCGTCTTTCCGGTCTCGAGGAGCGTCGTCTGCGGAATCCCGCCGTCGGCAAACGTCTGCTCGAACACTTTGCCGTCGCGATAAATCGTGACGAGGACCTTGCTCGAGAGTGCGTTCACGACCGAGGCGCCGACCCCGTGGAGTCCACCTGACGTCTTGTAGCCACCTTGGCCGAACTTACCGCCGGCGTGGAGGACCGTGAAGATGACCTCTGGCGTCGGTTTCCCGGAGGCGTGCATCCCGGTCGGCATACCACGCCCGTGGTCGCGTACCGTGATCGCGTCATCTTTATGGATGGTCACGTCGATTTGGCCACCGAATCCGGCGAGCGCCTCATCGATCGCGTTATCGACGATCTCATAGACGAGATGGTGCAAGCCGCGATGGTCGGTCGAACCGATATACATCCCCGGACGTTTCCGGACAGCAGTCAGTCCTTCGAGCACCTGGATGGCGTCTTCATTGTAATTAAATAAGTCTGTTGACATCTTCGTCACCTCAATTTCGAACACACGTTCGTTTTTCTATCCTATTGTATAGCTGTTTTTGGATTCTGGCAAGCCTCCCTCCGCGAGCGGGGCTCGTGAAAAAAAGGAGACCTACCAAGGAGGTAGGTCTTAACCGAGAAGGCGGGCGTGCTCGACATAGATGCATCGATTTTCGATGTAGTCGAGTCCGGCATCGCGAGCGATCCGCTCGGCGTCCGGGCTGGTGAGCCCGAGCTGGTTGAAGACGAGACCGACATCCCCATGTCGGACGGCATCTTCGGCCACACCGGCCAAATACTCATTGCGTCGGAAGACGTCGACGATATCGACGCGCCCCGGGATGCTCTCGACCGTCGGATAGACTTTGCGTCCGTTCCACGTCTCGAGCGTCGGATTGACAGGGATGACCGTGTAACCTTGCAACAGCAGATAGTCTGCGATTTGGTTCGCGGTCTTGTTCGGGTTCGCTGACACGCCGACGACAGCGATCGTCTTCGCTTCGGTGAGCCATTGTTTCAAACGTTGATCGTCCATCCTGAAATCCCCCTTTTGTTTACGTTCTCAGTGTACCTTTACCTGAATCACCGTTTCAAGCTTTATTTTCTTTTATCATATAACTGTAACTCTTTCAAATTTTTAAAACAAATCAATTGGTTCACCATAACTTATTATGTAAACCGTGATATATGAAATTATTTTTCTGGTTCGCAGGTCGATGTGTGTCTCGGATGGAAATGACGTGTGAACGAACGTTGCGTGAAATATCTATTTCACGCAATCATACGCGCGAATTAAAGGCGTTTGCGCGTGTCTATTTTAATCGATTGTTGGATAGGCATGGGCAAATGAGAATGGGTTCGGTATAATGAAAAAAGGAGGTGTTCGCGTGGGAACAGCCTATGAGGAACGTCGCGGTACACTATATAATTACCGCATCACTTTTTACGGGAACGTGTTCGCTTGGGTCATCCATGTCGTGTTCTTGATCACGTTTTGGCGACTTGACGTCACGACCCTCGCCTGGTCGAACATACTCAGCGTTCTCTATTACACGTTGTCTTTTTATTTTGTACATAAACGATATTATCGGACGTTCTTCATCGGTCTCTTCGTCGAGGTCGTCTATAACGCCATCATCTCGACCATCGTCCTCGGCTGGGGCGCGAACGTCCACTATTTCATCCTCATGGTCGCCTATGGCGTGTTCTTCATGCCGAACGTCAGCCGGGCCATTCGCATCGCCTCGACGATGCTCGCCATGGGAATCTACGGCTATTTATATGTGACCGTGACGGACGGGACGTCGCCGCTCAGTCCGACCCTGGAGCAAGTCATTGGGGTGACGTGCTTACTCGCGACGATCGCCTTGGTCGCCGGACTCTCCCTCATCTTTGAAGGGGCTGTCGTCGAGGTGACGTCCGAGCTCGAACGGTCGAACGAACGGCTGCATACCCTCGCCTCCCGTGACGGGCTGACCGGGCTCTATAATCGAACGACCGGATATCGTTTGGTCGAGGAGGCCATCCGCGAAGCTGTCGTATCGGGACGCCCATATACCATCGCTCTCGCTGACATCGACCATTTCAAGTCGTTTAACGAACAACACGGCCATGATTGCGGCGACCTCGTGCTCAAACAAGTCGCCTCCGCGCTCGCGCGAACAGACAGCATCGCCGTCCGTTGGGGTGGGGAAGAATTTCTCTTGTTCTTGGCGGGTCAAAGCGAGGACGAGGCAGCGGAAACAATCGACCGGTTGCGACAACAAATCAAATCACTCGAGACGATTTACGAGGGACGTCGGCTCAGTGTGACGTTGACATTCGGTGTCACGACGTGGCATGGGTTCAAAGATGTCGATACGCTCGTCAAAGAGGCGGACGACCGGCTCCGGGCCGGGAAACAGGCCGGGAAAGACCGCATCGTCACGTCAATCCATCATTAAGCGAGGAGCGATTTTTTGAGTATATTCCGCCAGCTCGGCCAATCACCGACGAAAGTCGACGCGAGACGTTTCAACTTGAGCGGCTATGAACGCATGCCGGGCTTCATCCAACGGTTCTTGAACCACATGGCCGCCAAACACTACTCGGAGCAGACCGCGCAGCGCTATCTGTATGATTTTTTGGATTTCTTCCGCTGGGTCGAGACCGCGAGTGCATCCGAGGTCGACCCGTCATCGGTCGAAATCGAATCGTTCGTCGAGTTCGACCATGCCGGGGCCGAGGCGTACGCGACGTACCTCGCCCTCGAGCTAGACAACGCACCGAGCGTGATCAACCGCAAACTGTCGTCGATGCAGTCGCTGTTCAACCATCTGATCGAGACGGGCATCACGGCGCACAACCCGTTCCAGGCCGTCGAGCGACCGAAGCGCGCCAAGCGCAACCCGGTCTATTTGACCGAACAGGAATGGCTCGACTTCTCGACGCTCGTCCGCAGCAACGTCGGCATGTCCGACCGCGAAGCGAGCTGGTACGAACGAAATCGGGACCGGGACTTCCTGATGATCCAACTGCTCGGGTTGACCGGGATGCGTGTCTCTGAACTGGTCGGCCTTGATTGGAACGACATCGACCGAGAGAACGGGACGATCCGGGTCATCGGGAAAGGGAACAAGGAACGCGTCATCCCAATCGCCTCTCCACTCGAGCCGCTCCTTGACGGATATCGTGGTCAAGGCGCAGGTCCCTTGTTCTGCTCCGAGAAAGGCAAACGGATCTCGGTCCGCACGGTGCAGCACGCGTTGAAAGGGCACATCGACCGCCTGAAGCCATATCTGCCATTTTTGACGTACAAGCAGGTCACGCCGCATAAATTGCGACACACGTTCGCCTCTCGTCTCGCCATGAGCGGGGTCGACGTCTTGACGATCCAACAACTGCTCGGACACGAGTCGGTGGCGACGACGCAAGTATATGCCCATATCGGTGACGAGAAGAAAAAACAAGCGTTAACCGGTTTACGATAACTTATTATGTAAACCTATATAAAACACCCGAACCTAGTCATCAATAGGTTCGGGTGTTTTTGTCATAACTGTTTTGTCGAAAGGATGACGATCGTCTCATCGAGCACTGTGTAGTAGGCGTCCTCGAACGTTTGACGTTCGTTCGTCTCGAGGTTGAAGATGCTCACGCCGCCCCCTCCTTCAGCCGATTCATGGATGAAATAGGTCGAAGCGAGTACGCGCTCGAACGGAGCCGTATCGAGGAAGCGGGCACCGGTCGTCGCGTCAATCAATTCGGTGTGATCTTCCGATTCCTCGACTTTGATAAAGACCGTCGAACTGACATCATCATACGTGAAGTCGATCGGTTCATAAGCTCCCCAGTCGACGACCGTGACCTCCCGGAGCACGTCCGGTGCCGTCAACTCATAAATCGTCTCCTCATTCGCTGCATCGACGAACGCAGAGAACCGCAGTTTCGCGTCCCGTTCCCCGAGATATTGGACCGTGTCCCCTTCCCCATGGAGCCGAATCAAGTCCTCGAACGGGATCTCCCCTTGTCGGTCCCGGATAGCCTCGACCGCCTCGTCGAGCGAACAGATGAGGATCGCTTCGGAGTGGTCGATCGCATCGTCTGGCGAGACCCGTCCGTCCTCGAGCGCCTCGTAATAGGCGAACTCGTCCAATCGGGCGTTACAGACGATATAAGAGACCCCGTCTAGCTCGGTCGTGAACAGATACAGCTCGCGGAACTTACCGGCATGGCCGACGAGCCGTTCATCACGGATCCGTTCTTGGAACGACGTCTCGGCATCATACAACCATGCCTCGTCCGCATCCCCGAAACTCGTCAAGAACAGGAAGTAACGATCGGCAAGTACCCAATAGAGCGTGCTGTTGCCTCGTTTCTCGAATGTCGCGAGCACAACCTCCTGTCCAGAGCGGTAATCGAAAGCGATCAGTTCCGTTCGGACGACCCCGGTCCGGTCCGGTGTCTCGTTCAAGAAATAGACGCGGTCCTTACTGACGAACAGCTTCGAGATTCCGTAGTCTTCATACACACGACGGCCGACCGGAGTAACGGAACCGTCTTCTTCGTCATAGCGGAAGATCGAGAAACTTGTCTCACCCGACTTTTCGCGGTAATAGACGGACGTCTCGGTGACCGCAATCAAGTCCTCATGGTTGATTGACATGGCACGTGCATCAACGATTCTCATAGCGCACCTCTCTCATAAGAAGATTCGACCGGTTCGACGGTGACGATACCGGGTGGTCGTTTCGGGAATGAAATCCGCAGATGGGCGAATTCGATGACAGACTGGCGAGGGTCGGCCTTCTCGATCCAGCGAATTCGTTGCCGGTTCGCCAAGGCATGACCGATTTTTTCTTCGATTTGGAACTGCGAGATGCCGCGATAGGCGACTTCCTGGATATATGTCGTCTCGTCGGCTTCGAACTGTTGCCAAATGCCCATGACGAGCTGCCCGAGTGCCGAGACGCGTTGTTCCGGTAATCGGACCGTCCGTAACGTCTGTTCGACTTCTTTCAAACAATCGAGAGGATCGTCAGCCACCGCGAACAATCGCTTCGCCGAGTTGTTCATGACTCGATAACGTCGTTTCCCGCTCTCCAGCCGGAGTACTTGCGCGTATGGCTCGACCGGTACCCCGTGAAAGAACGTGTCGGTTCCGCCCCAGGAATAGCCGAAAGCGGGGTCGAATTTCTGAATCGTCTTCATGAAGGCGAGCATGAAATCCTCGACCTCGCGGCGTTCGAGCCGTAACCATTCGGCGAGTGCGAGCGTCCCGCGGTCCTTTCGGATGCGGTGCACCGGGAAGAACAAATCCCCTTCAGCCAGGCGATGTGGTTTGAGCTCCGTCCCGTCGGCTCGATAATCCGTAGCCGGACGGCCGCTCCGGCCTGCATAGATGATCCATTCGTCTTCCGTGCTCTCGAACGCGTAGGCTTGATGCGCCCATGGCGGCGTCACGTATAGAGCCGGATACTCCTCATACGTCTCAAGGTGCAGATAGGAACGGTCGGTCCACAGCTGCGCGAGCAAGCGGACGATTTCTCCCGTCTCCGACTCTTTTGGTGCGATATAATTGCCGGTGTTACCGATATACGTCAAGACATGGAAGTCGTAGGCATGGTACAGGTGACGGACGATCCGCTCGAACACCGCGGCAATCATCCGTTCGAACAACGGATGATCCTCGTTCCGGTCGACCGATGTCGCATCGACCGTACACATGAGCCAACCCATGCGGACGTACAGGCGAATCCGGAGCGGATACGAAATCAATGGGGACGAAGATGCATGAATCTCCGTCAGACCGAGGTTGGCCATGTTCTCGACTTGTAACGTGAAACCGCTACGCCTCAGTTGTTCCTCCATCTTCTTTTTCCAATTGATCGTCTCCATGCACATTCACTCGCTTTCCGTGGCCATCGTTCTTGTGTGGCTCATTGTGAAATTTTTCCCGTTTCTTGATTCATACAAACGCCTTTCCGTCGGCATGTTCCGTAAGACGTTTGAACGCCTCGTCGAGAACGGCGCGCGACGTCCCGAAATTGATCCGTTCGAACGTCTGGCCCGATTCGCCGAATGGGCCACCTGGCGACAAGAACAGACGGACTTCCTCATGCAGCCACTTCTTCCGCGCTTCCGGTTCCAGGTCGAGCGCTGCGAAGTCGATCCAGAGGAGATAACTCGCCTCGGGCAGGAACGTCTTCAATTGAGGCAGTTCCTCATTGAACCGATTGACGAGATATGTCGCCTGCTCCTCGAGTTCGGCCGTCAACTGGTCGAGCCAACGCTCGGCCCGCGAATCCGTATAGGCCGCGATGATGGCCGTGTTCGCGAACGGTGTCGGCAGCACGTGGTGTTTGTTTTGGACTTGGGTGATCCGCTTCCGCATCGCACCGTCCGGACAGATGATGTATGACGCGAATAATCCGGCGATATTGAACGCCTTCGATGGTGCACTCACCGTGATGACATTGTCATCGAGCCGGTTGAGGGCGGTGTGCCGTTGTGACGGATAGGTCAAGTCGGCATGAATCTCATCCGCGACGAGGATAACGTCATGACGACGCGCCAGTTCGACGACTTGCTTCAGCTCGGACTCGGTCCATACCCGTCCGACCGGATTGTGCGGCGAGCAGAGCAAGAACAGCTTCGCCTTGCGCATCTGTGTATCGAGCGCATCAAAGTCCATCTCGTAACGACCATCGACTTGACGGAGCGGCGCGTCCAGCAGCTCCCGCTTCAACCCGGTCACAAGTTCATGGAACGGCGGATAGACGGGCGATTGGATGACGACCCCGTCCCCTTCCTCCGTCAACGCCTCGACGATATGTGTCAATCCTGGTACGACACCGTTCGAGAACAGGACGTGATCGGCATCGACCTTCAGCTTGTGACGGCGCCCATACCAGGAACTCACGGCAGCCTGCGCGTCTCTCGAGAACAGCGTATACCCGAACTCCCCGGTCGCGGCCCGTGCCGCGAGCGCCTCTGAGATGGACGGTGCCGTGCGGATATCGATGTCAGCGACCCAGAGCGGTAAGACGTCGTCCTTTAGACGGAACCAACGGTCGAGACCGTCCCATTTCACTGAATCCGTTCCCGTCCGATCAAGCGATTGATGTAAGATTGATTTCATGTTCATCCCTCCTATCTCTACTGTAACAAAAAAAGAGCGTGCGAGTCCGCAAAACGGTGGCGGATTCGGGACGCGTCAGCTATAATCGACCGAGATACTTCAAGGAGGTGAATCCGATGACCGTGACCGTCATCCGCCATAAACGCCGGAAACGGGCAGCCTTTTTCGTCACACCGGACGGGATCGAGCTGCGGATTCCGGCAAGGCTCCCGAACCGGGTCGTCGAGGCGATTTTAACAGATCATGCCGAGTGGATTGCGGAACGCATCGCGACATTACCGAAGCGTGACCTCTTGCCCGACGACAGGTTGCTCCTGTACGGGGAAACGTTGCCGCTTGTGAAACGCGATGCTGAGACCGGATTTCGCTTCGATGGGGAAAAATTCTATTGTCCGCTCGCGTGGGGCGAGTCGTCGCTACGGGAAGCGTACGAGGCTTGGCTCCGAGAGCATGCGCTCGCCCACGTCACCGAACGTGCACCCCACTACGAACGATTGCTCGGTGTGAGGGCGAACCGGATTCGCATCGGTAACCAAAAGACGCGTTGGGGGTCGTGCAGTTCAACTGGGACGATTTCCATCAACGTCCGGCTCATGCTCGCCCCGAAAGAAGTGATGGATTACGTCATCGCCCACGAATGGACCCACCTCGTCCACTTTGACCACTCGAACGCGTTCTGGTCGACGCTCGCTTCGGTCTATCCGGATGTCACCGGCGCGATGGCCTGGTTGAGACAGCATGGCCATACGCTGCAAATCAAAAAAACCAATTGAACGTGTCCCTCGTACAGGGCACGTCCGATCGGTTTTTTTAGATGGCGGACGTGAACCGCTCGGCTGTTCCGTTCAGCGATTCGGCCGACTGTTCGATATGCACGAACCGCTCGAGCGTCTGTTCCATGATGCGCACACTCTCTTGAATATCCGTACTGGAGCGAGAGACACCGTCAACAATCGAGACGAGTTCTTTATTCATCCCGTCCGTGTTCGCGCGCACTTCGATGACGGCACGTTCGACGAGACGTGACAAGTTCCGCACCTCGGTCGCGACGACGTTGAAACCGAGACCATGTTCACCTGCTCGCGCGGCCTCGATGGCGGCGTTGAGCGACAACAGGTTCGTCTGGGCGGCGATCTCTTTGATTGTACTGGCGATCTTCGTGATCTCGGCAGCCTGCTCCTGCAAGTTAGCGAGCGTCTTTAAATTCTGATTTGAGTCCGCGTCGAGGCGTTCGATTGTCCGCTTCAACTGTTGACTCTCCTCCATGCCACGCCGGGCACGGTCGTCAAGGTTTTCTGCCATGTCACGGAACGAGCGCGCATATTCCTCGATCGTCTGTTGCCGACTCGTGATATCGGAGGCGATTTTGACGACGCCGACGACCTCGTCCTGTTCATAGATCGGCATATACGTCGCCTCGAGCCATATCGAATCACCCCGGGCGTCGATTCGCTCGATTTTGTCGGCCGAGCTGAAGCCGTCGAACAATTTGTTCCAAAACGCTTGATAGTCTGGGCTGCTGACGAAACTCGGGGCACAGAACAAATGATGGTGCATCCCGATCATTTCATCACGCTTGTATTTCATCGTCTTGGCGAACAGGTCGTTCACATCGACGACGCGTCGCTGACGGTCGAATCGAATCATCGCCACGTTGGCCTCGAGGGCACGGAGCACGTCAGGGGATGAGAGACTAGCCGTTGTTGTCAGTTCCATTCCGATTATTCCTACCTTCTTTTCTCGATTTCCTTTAGTGCTTTCTTCCTGGAATGTAGCGGAATTCTAGTGTACCTTGTGCGAAAAGTCCTGAATAGCATCGGTTTTTGAAATCGAGTCAATATCTTGAATTTGAAGTGTTTTCCAATTGTTCTCTCTGACGCTGGTCATCAAAAAAAGGCCCATGCCAGGCACGGACCCTTGATTATTCCGATTCCTTGAAAATGGCTTGCAACAACGTGACTTGTGCGGCGTTAAGTTCACCGCGGCTATCCTTTGGATTGATGCCACCCATCATCTGTTCTTCGTACCAAATCCCGAAGTCGAGCGAACGCTCGGGCGCATCGTCCGGCGTATAGACGAACGTCGCTCTCACATCCGGGTCCCGCTCGATTGGAACGGGTTGGTCTTCCCATTCAACCTCATCCGTCGTTCGATCAAGCTGAGTAATCGTCTCAGCGTCGGTAATGGTGCGTATGGGTCCATAGGCACCATCCGTGTTTAACGTCTGATAGTCGATGCGAGACGGATCCAAGTCTTCCTCGCTACTGGCACAACCGCCAAGAAGCAGTCCCATACAGATGACACATCCTGACAACATGCGTTTCAACAGGGCATCCCTCCTCGATTTACGTCCAATCCATTCATTCGAACGCCTGCGGGAACAGCTGTTGGAACGTCTCCGCCCCGGCGCTCGACAGTTTGAACACTTTCCCGGTCTTCACGTCCTTCACATAGACATCGACTTTTTTCGACCGTTGCTGATAACTGACTTCGAACTGTTGACCGAGATTCCCACGCCACAGCGTCAAATACTTATAGTCTTTCGTCTCACCACTCTTCGTCGACGGGCGCGCGGTCTCGATGGCTTCGACCAACTGGTCATAAGCTTTGCCGCTCACGTTTACAGCATCAGGGTAAGGGAGCGGGACTTCCCGGTGATACGGATACTGATGGAGGTAAGCGACCGCTATCTCGTCTTGATCTGCAGAAACGGTCAAGAGAGGGCTCGTTCGATAGCGCATCGACACGGTTTTTGTTACGTTTTGTCCGTCCACGTCAATCGTGACGTCATATAGCGGATAGGCTGTCATCGGTTCCATCGTGCCACCGTTATGGATTCGACGGAAGGTTAAACTGTCAGCCCCGTTGAGCAAATCGGCATCTTGTAAAATGGAGGAGGAATAGCGAGCCTTGTCTCCACCATAAGACTGGAGCAGATGAGGCATGTTCGTGGCCTTATCTCGTCCTAATGCGATAAACACATCGGACGGTCTAAGGTTCGGCAAAAAGTGGAAAGATGGGGTAAAGTAGCCCCCTTCTTCAATCCCAATCTCGACCGTGCCACTAAATCCAGGCGAAATCCTCATAAGTGTGACCGGATACGGTTCGATGTCTTGTTCATTGTCATAGAAGGCGTCCGGCTTATGTAACGCAGCCCGTTCATTTTCGGTCGCGATATAGACGGTCGGAAGAGCAGACATTTCAGTTCCGACCTCGTCTTTCAAGTAGGCAGGTCTTTCTGCAAGCTCGACGGCCCGATACCCTTCCATCCCGTCCATCCGGTCTGATTTACAGAGCGCATAGATTGTATCCCCCTCGACATAGGTCACTTCATTAAAACTATATCCATAATAGTCATCATTCATAAGCGGGGCCCGGGTCGCATACGCCATTCCAAGCACGGAAAACGTCTCTCCATTCAGTTCGGACAGGGGTTCACCGTCTTCACATTGGTTCAATATGGCTTCGGCATCCACTACAGGCTCCTGACTGTTCATCGTAACCCGCTCGGCCTGCCAATGTTCCTCGATATGACCATAACGGACGACGTCAATATCTTCCGAGCAGCCTGCCGTCAACCACAACAGTGACAATGTCATTAGCGTTCGTTTCTTCATGTTCAAGCCACTCATTTCTTCTTCAAATCCGGGAAATAGGACAAGAACGTCTCGGCCCCTTCGCTCGTCAGTTTGTACGTCTCCTCAGTCACTCGGTCGGTCACGTAAACGTCCAGCTTCTTCGAGCGCTGTTTATATGACACCTCGAACTCTTGGCCTTTGAGCCCGTCGACAATCGTGAGATAAGGATAGTCCCCTTGATCACCCGTGCGCTTCGTCGGCTCAGCAGAGTCAATCGCTTGAATGAGGTCTGCCATCTCGTTACCGGCCGCACGCATCACGGACGGATACGTCAAAATCGATTCGTTGCTGAACGGTTTCTCGTGTAGGTAAATCAGTGGATCGTTCACAGTCGGCATATACTGCTCTTCCGGATTGTCTTTGAGCGCCTTTTGTTCAGAAATAGTTAACAGTTCAGAGGCACGATATGTAATGGTCGCGATTTCGGTCACCGCTTTCCCGTCACGGGTATAATTGAACTCATACAATGGATAGGATTTGTCGGGTAATAGTTCCGAACGAAGTGGCAGTCGTTTGACTGTCAACTCTTCATACGACTGTTCTCCTTTTACCGGGTCGATAATTTCATCTAGCGGACTCATTGTGAAATAGAGGTCCGCGAGCATCAATAAAACATAGGGTTTCTTTTCATCGGGATGATATCCGATTGCGATTTTTACCTCATCTATGTGTGCCATCATCGGGTCGAACATAAGCACTGGGAAAGCGAGTTGTCGATCTCCAATGGTCAATTCCACCTCGCCGTGGAAGGCCGGTATGAACGTGACGATGGTATCAGGAAAAGGTTCGACAGCATTATTCGGCTCCAATAATCCATCCGTATCGAGGAATTCTGCTTGAGTAGTTTCGTCGGCAGGTTCGATGAAAGGGTTTCGTTGAATTCGCTTCCCGTTCTGTGTATCAACGAATGGGGGGAATGACTCAATGACCTCGGCTTGAAAGCGTTCCGAGAGCATATCGCGACAAAGTGCATAATGCTCATCGCCTTTGATGTACGTCACCGATTTATATGCATATTCATCTCCCGTATCGGTCATCTGATGGCGATTCGCGATGACAGTATCGTAAACCGTCAAGTCTCCCTTCAATTCAGTCGTCAATTCCCCGGTACAGGCCTGTAACGTCTCATCGACCGATTCGAGTGCTTCCGGTTGCTCTAAGGAATACTTGTTAACGGTCCAATGCGCATCGACATACGACAAGTTCACGACGTCTGGCTTTTCCCCACCGCAACTGGCCAATAAGCCCAAGGATAATACGAGTGCACTGGCTAACTTTTTCAAATCATCCGCCCCTTAAAATCTATTTGTACCAATTTTACCATTATATGACTTTAAGGAGGAACAAGAAAAACCCGTCCACTCTGATGGACGGGTTCGCTCATTTAATTATACGGCTTGATCAATCGCACGCGTCAGTCGCGTCTCGACGTCGTGGGCGATCGATTGAAGCGACTCATCCTCGATCAGCTCGATCAGTTTCGTCGGCTTCGGCATCCCGACATGGGTCGACCCATCTTTCGTGAAGACAGCGAGCTTACAAGGCAGGAAATAGCCGCCTTCCCGATGTGCCGTGATGACTTTCTTCGCTTCTTTCGGATTACATATTTCAAGGATGCGATAGTCCCCGTCGATCGCTTGGCCTTTTTCTTCGAGCGTCTCGCTCAAATCAAAGTCCCAGAGCACTCCGAACTTTTCTTCCTTGAGCGTCGCTTTCAGCTTCTCGACGACCGCTTCGACCGTCTGGTCCGTCTTGACCGTGTAATCAAACATGTAAATCTCTCCTCGGTTATGGTCTCTTTCGTCATGTACCCGAACTGAGGATCAACAAATCGTGAAAAAAGTATATGTGATTTGAAACATATTCGACGTCCATTACGTATGTATGAGAGAAAATAAAGAAGTCCATACTTACGTAAAGGAGAAGTGGTTGCCGTGACGGTCACCGTATTCACACATACAAGCTGCAGTTCTTCCCGTAAGACGATTGATTGGTTACGCGAACAGAACATCCCATTCATCGAGAAAAAATTGACCGATCAAGGGATGTCGTTCACCGAGTTCAAAGACATGCTCCGCCTCACCGAGAACGGGACGACCGACCTGTTGTCCGTCCAAAAGAGCGTGTACAAACAAGCGGCGGACCAACTTGACGAGATGTCGCTCCGTGAGCTGTACAGCTTTGTGGCGTCGCACCCCCAGATCTTGAAGAGTCCGATCGTCGTCGACGACAATCGGATTCAAATCGGGTTCAGCGAGAAAGAGATTCGTACGTTCATCCCGCGCCATGACCGAATCGCCGAATTGAAACGATTGCTCGACAACAAGTAAGAGCCCTGCCGAAGCAGAGCTCTTTTCTTATGCCTTCTTGAGTCGGGCCGCCAAGCGGTTACCGAACGATTGAATGGATTGGACGAGCAGGATCAAGACGAAGATGGTCACGTACATGACCTCCGGCTCGAACCGGAGATGCCCGTATTGATAAGCGATATCGCCGAGTCCGCCTGCCCCGACGAGTCCTGCCATCGCGGTCGCCCCGATCAAACCGATCGTCGCAATCGTCAGACCGAGCACGATCGATGAGCGGGCCTCCCGGATCAACACGTACCAGATGATTTTCCGGGTCGAGATGCCCATCGCCTCGTACGCCTCGACGACCCCACGGTCGACCTCGAGTAGCGCCGACTCCATGAGCCGCGCGATATACGGTGCCGTGAACACGATGAGCGGCAACAGGACGCCTTGGACACCGATCGTCGTCCCCATGATGAAGCGGGTGAACGGGAGGATGAAGAACAAGAGGATGATGAACGGGATCGAACGGACGACGTTGATGACGCTCGACAAGATGCCGTAGAAATAACGGTTGGCGAGCCGCCCGTTCGGTCGCGTCAAGACGAGGAGCGTCCCGAGCGGCAATCCGATCAACGTCGAGATGACGAGCGCGATGCCGGTCATCGTGAGCGTCTGGATCGTCCCCGTCCAAATCAAGTCACCCCAATTTTCCCAAAACTGAAGCATGGTTCGTCACCTCCTTCACTTTCACACCGCTCGCCTCTAAGAAGCGGACGGCTTGATCGGTCTGGGCCTTATCGCCGTCCAAATGGACGAGCAAATTGCCGACGAGACCGCCTTTTAGCTTTTTGATGCCGCCCCCGATGATATTCGGGAGCAAGCCGAACCGTTTCGTCAACTGGGCGAGCACGGCCTGTTCACTCTGATGACCGATGAACGACAAGTTGACGAGCATCCCGTGCGTGCTCAACTCAACGACGACCTCTTTCGGGACATCGAGGTTCGTCTTCAAGAACTTGCGTGTCGTCGCATGCTGCGGGTCCGAGAACACGTCGAGCACGTCCCCTTTTTCGATGATCCGGCCGGCCTCGATGACCGCGACCCGGTCACAGATGCGCTCGATGACTTCCATCTCGTGGGTGATCAAGAAAATCGTCAGCCCGAGCTCGCGGTTGATGTCGAGCAAGAGGTCGAGGATCGACTCGGTCGTCTCCGGGTCGAGCGCGCTCGTCGCCTCGTCGCTAAGCAGGATGTCCGGCTCGTGCGCGAGGGCCCGGGCGATGGCGACACGTTGCTTCTGTCCGCCCGAGAGTTGCTCGGGATAATGTTTTCGATGGTCCGTCAAGCCGACGATGTCGAGGTATTTGTCGACGCGAGCGCGGATCGTTGCCTTGTCGAGACCTTCAAGCCGGAGCGGGATGGCGACGTTCTCTTCGACGGTCGCCGTCTTGAGCAGGTTGTAATGTTGGAAGATCATTCCGATTCGATGGCGGAGTTTTGAGAGCCCACGTTTGTCGAGCTTCGTGATGTCCTGTCCTTCGATCTCGACCTGGCCCGACGTCGGGCGTTCGAGCAGGTTGATCATGCGGATGAGCGTGCTCTTGCCGGCCCCGCTTCGACCGATGATGCCGAAGATTTCGCCTTTCTCGATCGTGAGCGAGACGTCATCGAGTGCGGTGACGGCACCTTTGTTCACCGTGAACGTCTTCGTGATTCCTTTAAGTGCAATCATAGGCTCTCCTTAAAACGCCGGGACGATTGAGCCGTTGAACGTCTCTTCGATGAACGTCCGTACCTCGTCCGAGTGATAGTACGATTTGAGTGTCTCGACGACTTCGTCATCCTTGTTATCGGTGCGGACGACGACGTAGTTCGGATACGGGTTGTCGACCGTGTCTTCGTGGAACAAGGCGTCCTCATTGATCGACAGGCCGGCACCCATCGCGAAGTTCGTGTTGATGGCAGCGAGTGCGACTTCCGGGAGCTGGGTCGGGAGCTGCGACGCCTCGAGTTCGATGAATTCAAGGTTGAGCGGGTTCTCGGCGATATCACGTTTCGTCGCCTTGTCCGTCAATCCTTCCTTCAGCGTGATTAGTCCCGCTGTCTCATACAGACGGAGCGCGCGTAGCTCGTTCGCCGGGTCGTTCGGGACGGCGACCTTGTCACCTTCTTTCAAGTCCTCGATGTCGGTCAATTTCTCTGAGTAGAGACCCATCGGGAAAGCGACGGTCTTGAACACGTCGTCGATTTTATAGCCTTTATCGGACTTTTGCAGTTCTAGGAATGAGAGCGTCTGATAACTGTTCACGTCGAGGCTACCCTCGGCGAGCGCCGTGTTCGGCGTATTATAGTCATTGAACACTTTGATATCGAGTTCGAGGCCGTCTTCGGCCGCGAGTTCTTTCACTTTCTCGGCGATCTGTTGGTGCGGCCCGCCCGTGACGCCGATCGTGAGCGACTCCGTGCTGAGCGCCTCGCTCGCGTCCGATTGTCCGCATGCCGAGAGCGAGATGGCGGCGAGTAGTGACGTTCCTGCAAGTACTGTTTTCTGTTTGATGTTCATTTGTTTTCCTCCTCCAAAATGAAAGCCCGCTACTCATTCAGAGTGGCGGGCACGACAAGTCAAAGTCGGACACGCTCATCTCCCAGACGATATCGTCTGTTGGAATTAGCACCATGATCATTACGATCTGGTTGCCGGGTTTCACAGGGCCAGTCCCTCCACCACTCTTGATAAGCAATCGGTCTATTAAATTGTTATCATCTTACTTTTAATTCTTTTAATTGTAAATAGAAAATTGTAAATTTTCAAAAATTATTTTCAAAAAGTCTTTATCGAGTGGTTCCGGCAACTGTTGCAGTTCGGTTTCCGTCATGACGGAGTCGACCAGTACCGGGATGTCGCCCGACCCGACCCCGAGCGCCTCGAGCGTCGTCGGTGCACCGAACCGTTTCAACCAGGCCTCCAAATACGGAGCATCGGCCGAGCGAAGCAACCGCTCCTGGACGATTAGGCCGAAGCCGACCTTGTCTCCATGCAAGAAAGAGTGGGTCGACTCGAAGCGGCTGAGCGCATTATGGACCGCATGGCCCACGGCGACGCGTGTCCCGGCGTCACCAAATCCACCGACGGCGCCACCGATGGCGAGCACGTGATCGACCGCGAAGCGGACGTCGTCACTATACGACTCAAAAGCGTGCTCGCTCAATTCAAGTTCGACGAGACGCCCGCACTGCTCGGCCAAGACGAGTCCGGTGTTGACGCCGGCGTCAGCTGAGCTGTCACCACTCAAATAACGGGCCTCGTAAAACTTCGCGACCGTGTCGATGACACCGGCCCGAAAGTATTCATATGGTGAGCGTGAGATGACCCGTGAGTCAACGATGACCCGTTCGATGACGACGCGGAACATGTCGTAGCGGTCGTAGCTCCCGTCCTCCTGATAGACGACGCTGAGCGGTGTGAACGCCGCACAGTTCGAGGCGAGCGTTGGGACGACGATGAGCGGGACGTTCCGTTGATAGGCGACGAGTTTGGCCGTATCGACGAGCTTGCCGCCTCCGACGGCGATTAACACGTCGGCGTCCAACGGTTTGAGCCGTTTGACTTCCGAGTCCGTGCACTCCCCGCTGAACCTTGTTGCCGGATAGTCCGCGATGGCCGGAAAGATGGCTCGGACGACGTCATACCCGTTCTGACCGTGCAGGACGTGGGCACGTCGGCCGTCGACTAAGTCATCAAGACGGTCGAGCGCGTCATTGGCGTGGTCATATTCAAGGACGGCCTGACGAATCATGCGCGCACCTCCTCATAGGCGGCAAACAACCGCTCGATTCGTTCGACGGCCTCGTCAATCTTCGGTTCCGGTGAGACGAGACCGAAGCGGACGTATCCGTTCCCTTCCGAACCGAAGAAATAGCCCGGGGTGACGGCGACACCGGCTTCATGCAGCAGTTTCCGCGAGAACGACTTGGCATCACCCTCAGGCACTTTTGCCCAGACGAAGAACGAGCCTTCCGGCGGTTCGACGGCCCAGCCGGCCCGGTTCAACCCGTCGATCAGGCGATCGCGTCGCGCCTCATAGAGTCGGGCCAAATCGTCCCGGATGGAGCGTGGGGCCTCGAGCGCAGCGACAGCCGCCGCCTGGATGGCCGAGAACACGCTGACGTGGACGTGGTCCTGATACGTGTTGATTGCCTCGATGATGTCCGCGTTCCCGACGGCGAAGGCGACGCGCCAACCGGACATGTTGAACGCTTTCGACATCGTATATACCTCGATGCCGACTTCTTTCGCCCCATCCGCCTGCAGAAAGCTAGGCGGGACGTGGCCATCGAATCCGATGCTGCCGTATGCGAAATCGTGGACGACCATCAAGTCCCGCTCCCGGGCGAAACGGACGGTATCGTCAAAGAAAGCGGGTGAGGCGACGGCTCCGGTCGGATTGCTCGGGTAGTTCAAATACATGAGTTTTGCATCTTGCGTATCGAGCGTCTCATAGTCCGGCAAGAAGCCGTTCTCTTCCCGGAGGACGAGGTCACGGACGACGGCACCGGCGAGGCGTGCCCCCGAGATGTAATCAGGATAGCCGGGATTCGGTAGCAAGATCCCGTCGCCAGGTTCGAGTACGCATTGCGGCAACGTGATGAGACCAGATTTTGAGCCGATGAGAATCGCTACTTCTGTCTCGGGATCAAGTTCGACTCCATACTCATTCAAATAGAACGTCGCCACTGCTTGCTTCAGGCGGGCCTGACCGCGGAACGGACCGTATTGATGGGTCGAGGCGTCGAGGAGCGCCGTCTGAAGCGCGTCACAGATTGGCTCAGGCGTAGGCAGGTCAGGCGTCCCTTGTCCGAGTCGGATGATGTCGCGGCCGGCCTGTTCGAGTTCGGCCACCTCGTCCGCGAGTCCGACGAAATGTTGAGGTGGTAACGTTTTAAGTAGATGTGAGCGTCTGTCAGTCATGAATAGTCCTCCTATGCAAAAAACACCCCTTTCCGCGGAAAGGGGTGTCGAGATACGGACGTATTCAAACAACCACCTTTCCATCTCTCAAGGTCACCTTGCTGGAATTAGCACAGTATTGAATCAATCTGTTGCTGAAGCTTCATCGGGCCAGTCCCTCCGCTTCTCTTGATAGAAAGTGTTTTTATATGCGATTTGTCTTTTTGTAATATGTCACTTAGTTAACCAAACGTTACCAATCTTGTCAATCCTTTTTCGAAAATAGGTGTGCCTATTGAATCCCGATAAAAAAACGTTCATAGTGAAAGTGAACGTTATTCTACAAAATTTAAAACATGAGGGGATGGACCTTTGGAATTAAACCGTCAATTGATTTGGAAGTTGAGCGTGATCGGCCTGATCCTGCTCGTCCTATGGAAAGTCATCAGTGAACCGGACACGATTTCTAGTGTGTTGCACTACACGTTCCAGTTGCTGACGCCGATTATCATGGGAATTGCCATCGCGCTGCTCCTGAATACCGTCCTGTCCTATATAGAAGAACGGTTTCAATTAAAACGCTATCAAGGTTTGCTGATCGTTTACATCGTCTTCATCGGGATTCTTGTCATCTCTGCGGTGACGCTGTTCCCACGCATTTATTCGAGCCTCGCCTCACTCATCGAAGAGCTCCCGTTCTACATCCGACAGATTGACGGGTTCCTCGCCCAGTTGAACACGTACTTGAAAGAGTACAACGCGACGATCGCCCAAGCTATCGATTTCAGCCGCTTCGAGGAGCGCTACTCGGGCTGGGTCGAGACCGCCGTCTTGTCGTCGGTCAGCTACGTGTCGAGCTTCACGATGACGCTCATCAATTTCTTGATTGGGATCGTCATCTCGATTTATCTGTTAAAAGACAAAGAGATTTTTGCCCGCATGTTCAAGCGGCTGTTGTATGCGATGTTCCCGGTCGCGGCAGCCAAGACGACGATCGACATCTTTCAAGAGATGGATTACATCTTCAAACGCTATATCATCGGGAAGTCGCTCGACTGCCTCATCATCGGGGTGTTGGCCGTCGCCGGTCTGTTGATTATCGGGGCACCTTACGCGCTTCTACTCGGCGTCATCGTCGGTGTCTTGAACTTCATCCCGTACGTCGGACCGCTGCTCGGGATGATTCCAGCGTTTATCATCACCTACTTCTATGACCCGTTCACGGCGCTCATCGTCCTCTTGTTCATCTTCTTGTTGCAACAATTCGACGGACTTTGGCTCGGCCCGAAGATTCTCGGCGACAGCGTCGGCATCACCCCGTTTTGGGTCATCACCTCGATCATCATCGGAGGTAGCCTGTTCGGTCTCGTCGGGATGTTCATCAGTGTCCCGGTCACGGCGATGATTCAAGTCGTGTTCTCTCGGTTGATCGACTACCGGCTCAGCCGAAAGAATTTGAACGAATTATTATGACACATTGACGATTTATGTTGACACATTTCACGGAAATATCATAATCTTGAAGAGAAGACAGTCCAATGCAGAAAGGAGAGGTACCGATGTCAGTCATTCAACGCTCGCACGTCCAAGTTCATATTGACCGGCAGGCGCCTCTCCGTGATTTGAATCCGTGATGTCGCCTGCCTTCCGAGGCATGCCTAAGATCGTAGGGACGCGTATGCCTTTGAGCATGCTGCGTCCCTTTTCTTATTCTATCAACTAAAGCAGGTGACCTTAATGATTCAATCACTCAAACAGCTCGACCGTAACATTTGGATCCGCTTCCTCGGAGAGACGATCACCGGTGTCATGATGTTCATGATCGCACCGTTCCTCGTCCTCTACTATAGCGACAAGCTCGACAGTTATATCCAGGTCGGGGTCATCATGGCGACCGGACCGATCATGGCGCTCATCGGATCGGTCGTCGGTGGACGGCTCGCAGACCTGTATGGCCGCAAACCGATCATGATGGCTGCCATTCTCGGCGACGCCCTCGCCCTTGTCGGTTTCGCCTTCGCCGAAACGTTTTGGCCGCTCCTTCTCTTGAACGCCATGCTCGGTTTGACGAACTCATTGTTCCACCCGGCCGCAAGCGCGATGGTAGCCGATGTGACCGAGCCCGAACAGATGAACGAGGCGTTCGGGCTGTTGCGGATGGGGCACAATATCGGGGCTGCATTCGGCCCGCTCCTCGGGAGTGCCGTCCTCTTTATCGACCGGCAGTATATCTTCTACTCGGCCGCTCTCGTCTTCGTCTTGTACGCACTCGTCCTCGGTCGCTTCATCCGGGAGTCACTCCCAGAGACGACCGATGTCGACACGCCGTCGAACCGGGATGTCCTGCGCGTGTTCTACAATGACAAGGTGTTCCTCGTGTTCATCTTTGCCGGTGTCTTCATCTCGATGGGCTTCTCGCTCATCGAGAGCATGCTGCCCCTCTTCTTGAGAGAGTCGATGCCATCGTACACCGATCGTGAGAACCCGTTCGCCTATATGCTCGCCTTGAACGGCATCATGGTCGTGTTGTTCCAGTTTCCGATCGCTTCGAAACTCGGCCGCAAGTCGTTCGGCAACGTCATGCTCGCCGGGGCGACCATCTTCGGGGTCGGCATGATTCTGATCGCCGTCATGCCGCGTCTCCTCTATTCACTCGGGACACCGTACCTCGTTCTCGTCAGCGTCTTGCTCGCGGTGTACGCCTTCTATACGCTCGGCGAGATGATCATGTCCCCGGTCCAACAGACGTTCATCGCCTTGATCGCTCCGGAGAATATGCGCGGTGCCTACAACGGGGCCGCCAGCATCCAATGGTTGATCGGCGGGGTGACCGCACCGATCATGGCAAGCCTGTTCTTCGACCAACGCGCCGGACATATCGCGTTGATCCTCGTCGGGGCGGCCAGTTGCGTGTCGGGACTCATCTATTGGCAACTTGGACGCCGCGTCAGCGCAGCCGAAGCGAAACAAAAGACAGCTTGACTTATAAAACCACACTGAACCTAGTCGTTTAGTGTGGTTTTTTATTTCGTTCGAATATCATTAAATTTTGAATTTTTCATTCGTTTATTCTTTACAAACATAATGATTCTTTTTTATGATGATACGGTTAAGGAGGGATCTTTCATGGAAAGGATCGATAAACAGAAAATTGTGGACAGCGTGCCACAAAAAGGTTTTTTCGGACAGCCTAAAGGCTTGTTCACACTATTCTTCACTGAGTTTTGGGAACGGTTCTCGTATTACGGGATGCGCGCCATCCTCGTGTTCTACATGTACTACGAGGTATCTGAGGGCGGTCTCGGTCTCGACCAGAATGTCGCCTTGTCAATCATGTCGGTATACGGCGCACTCGTCTACATGTCGGGGGTCATTGGGGGATGGCTCGCCGACCGTGTCTTCGGGACGTCTCGGGCCGTCTTCTTTGGCGGCGTGTTCATCATGCTCGGGCATATCGTCTTGTCGATTCCAGGCAGCCTGACGTTCTTGTTCATTTCGATGGCACTGATTGTCATCGGTACGGGCTTGTTGAAACCGAACGTTTCAAGCATCGTCGGTGACCTGTATCACGAGACGGACCGTCGTCGTGACGCCGGGTTCAGCATCTTCTATATGGGGATCAACCTCGGTGCCTTCATTTCACCTTTGATTGTCGGTGGAGTCCAAAAGAGCTACGGCTTCCATTGGGGCTTCGCACTCGCCGCGGTCGGGATGTTCATCGGTCTCGTCGTCTTCCTCGTCACGAAGAAAGGCAACCTCGGTCTTGCCGGTTCATATGTGCCGAACCCGTTGACGCCGTCTGAGAAGAGAAACGCGATCAAGTATACGACGATCGCGGTCATCCTCATCGGTGGCCTGTTGGCCGTGCTCATCCCGCAAGGTTTGTTCACGATCAACACGTTCATCGGCCTCGTCGGTGTGTTCGGGATCGCCATTCCGACGATTTACTTCATTATCATGTATCGCAGTCCGAAAACGACGGAAGTCGAACGGTCACGGATCATCGCCTACATCCCGCTCTTCATCGCCTCGGTCATGTTCTGGGCGATTCAAGAGCAAGGGGCGACGATTTTGGCCAGCTATGCCGATAAGCGGACCGATCTTGAATTTTTAGGGATCACGCTCTCACCGGCCTGGTTCCAGTCGCTCAACCCGCTGTTCATCATCATGCTCGCACCGGTCTTCGCATGGCTTTGGGTCCGACTCGGTGACCGTGCGCCGAGCATCCCGACGAAATTCGCGTTCGGGATCTTGTTCGCAGGGTTAAGTTTCTTGGTGATCTTGCTCCCGGCCTATTTCGGAGGCCCGGACACGCTCGTCAACCCGCTCTGGCTCGTCCTTAGCTACTTCATCGTCGTGCTCGGTGAGCTCAGCCTGTCGCCGGTCGGTCTGTCGGCGACGACGAAACTCGCCCCGGCCGCTTTCTCGGCCCAGACGATGTCGCTCTGGTTCTTGTCGAACGCTGCGGCGCAAGGGATCAACGCTCAACTCGTCCGTTTCTATTCACCGGAGAACGAGATGCTTTACTTCGGGATTATCGGTGGCGCGGCCATCGTCCTCAGTCTGATCCTGTTCGCACTCGCCCCGGTCATCAAAAAGTATATGCGTGGCATTCATTAATCGTAAAAGCCCATTCCTCGGCCGAGGAATGGGCTTTTGTATGCTTTGCTTATTTACGGACTTGGATGAGCGACAAGTAGCGGTCGATCAAGTCATGGTTGAAGTAATCGTGGAACCGGTCCGACTTGAGCGATTGAATCGACTCATGGAAGGTCGCCGGGAGTGACGAGATGCCTTGACTCTCGATTTGTTTGGCCGAGTACTCAAACAAGTCGTCCTCGTTCGGTGATGACGGCTCAAGCTGTTGCTCGATCCCTTCGAGTCCAGCGTAAATCAGGGCCGCGAGGGCGAGATATGGGTTGGCGCTCGGGTCTGGGTTACGGACTTCGACGCGTGTCGCACTGCCGCGTGACGCCGGGATTCGAATCATCGAACTGCGGTTCGACGGGCTCCAACAGATGTTGACCGGTGCCTCGAAGCCTGGAACGAGACGTTCATATGACTCTGGGAGCGGGTTCGTGAAGATGGCCGTCGCACGGGCATGCTTCAAGATGCCTTCGATGAAATGACGGGCTGTGACCGACAGGCCGTAATCCGACTCCGGCTCTTCGAACGCGTTGACCGTCGGATTGCCGTCCTTGTCGTTCTTCCAGACCGAGATGTTGAGGTGCATTCCCGAACCGTTCACGTCGCGGAGCGGTTTCGGCAAGAACGACACTTTCGCGTTTTTCTCTTGGGCTGCCAACGTGACGATTTCTTTGAAGAACTGGATGTTGTCGGCCGTATGCAACGCGTCATCGTACTTGATGCCGATCTCGTGCTGGGCTGGTGCCACTTCATGGTGGACCGCTTCGATGTTGAAGCCGACATCGCTCAACCGGTTGGCGATATGTTGACGTACCTCATAGCCTTTGTCTTCTGAACGTGTCGAGAAGTATCCGGCCTCGTCATAGAACTCTCCGTTCTCGTCGAAGATGAAGAATTCCGGCTCGGCACCGACGAAGATCGAGTATCCGTCACGAGCAGCGCGCTCGAGGGCATCCTTCAAGACGTTGCGCGGGTCGAACTCATACCGTTCCCCGTCTGGCGTGCAGACGTCACAGAAGAACGCGAGGATGCTCTCGTCCCCGTCCTGTTCGTAGCGTGGACGATCTAAATCCGGTCTCAAGAATAGGTCTGAGTTTTTGATGGAAGAAAAACCAGCGATGGATGAACCGTCAAACATCGTCTTCCCTTCAAAAACTTCCGGCAACAATTTTGCAGAGAGAGTCAATAGCTTCAAGTCTCCAAGCACGTCGGAGAAGTACATATGGATTTGAGTGATCCCTTTCTCCTGAGCCGTTTTTTCAATCTCTTCTTGCCTCTTCCTGTTGCCATCCTTGTCAGTTCCGAATAGATTAGCCATGATTCTAAAAAACCTCACTTAAGTTATTTGACAGATCAACACTGTCATGACGTACCTTGCGTACGCTTCTCCTTAAGTCATAACCCACTTTAAAAAATGTTAAACCCCTAATTTGAAACATCAGGCTGACAGTGGCTCATTCCGCCGTCGCTTGTTATGATGGGGAGAGACTGAAAAGAGAGGAAGAACGCTGTGAACATTTTTATGACCGGTGCGACCGGATTTTTAGGAGGACGGCTCGCCCGCGAGTTGATTCATCGAGGCCACACGTTATGTGTCCTCGCCCGCACGCCTGAAAAAGTGGAGGCGATGTTCTCGCAGGACGAACGCCGCTCGATGACAGTGCTGGCCGGGGATTTGACCGCCCCGTTCCTTGGAGCGGACGATGAGTTTATCAAAAAACATGAGCGGAGCTTCGACTTGGTGCTCCACATGGCCGCGCTCGTCAAATTTGACGAGGAGCTCCGCGATGAGCTGTTCGAGACGAACTTGACGGGGACGCAGCAAGCGCTTAACCTCGCGAAAGCTTTGCACTGCCCCCGCTTCTTCCACGTCAGTACGGCCTATACGCTCGGGGCACGCGAGATCGGAGATGAGACGCTGTATGCGACCGATCAGACGTTCCATAACCCGTACGAGGAGAGCAAGGCCCATGCCGAACAAGCCGTCTGGGAAGCCCGGCATGACCTGGCCGTCTCCATTTTCCGGCCCGCCATCATCGTCGGTGACTCGAAGACCGGCGAAGCCGATTCGAAGTTCACGATGTACGGCTATATGCGGGCCCTGGAAGTGTTCAAGCGTCGACTCGAACGCAAAGGCGCGCCTGTCGGTCCGATCCGACTCCTCGGCTCTGAGACGGGCACGTCAAACCTCGTCCCGGTCGACTATGTCGCCGACGTGCTGCTCGCGGCCATCGAACACGCCATGCCGGATACCATTTATAACGTGACGAACGATGCCCCGCCGCGCAACGAGACGATGCTCGAATATATGAAGCAGGCGCTCGAGTTCCCACATTTGAAAATCACCGAGACGGCAACGTCCTCGTTGAGCAACGTCGAGCAGACGTTCAACGAGATGGTAAAAGTGTTCAACCCGTACTTGAACCGCAACATCTCATTCCAGGATGCGAACACGAAACGCCTGTTGCAGGACGCCGGGTTCAAACCGCTCGATTTGAACGAGCGCTCGCTGCGCCGGATCGTGAACGCCTATTACGAGACGAAATGACAACAGCCGGGACTGATCCGTATCAGTTCCGGCTGTTTTTATGATTTGTCGCAAACGAGGACGATCTTCCCGGCTTGGATTTCACCTTCGAGGGACTCGACCATCTCTTTCGTCAGACCGAGGCTCTCAAGCTGATCGATGCGGTCATCCGAGTTTTTCGTGAACTTCGACATGAGCGATTCCCACAATCCTTTTTCAGTGATGCGGTATGGTTGTACACCTGCTTCTGCGGCAAGACGCACCGTCAATTCTTCATCTTTGGCAAATAAGTAAATGTTCTCGTTGACACATCCGCCTGACACCATTCCATTCACTTCATGGTCGACCGAGGTCATATCCCGTACGATTCTTGTTTCTAACATATTCATCCTCCTAAACGTCCGCTGTTCTAAAATCGAATAATATACTATTCCCGAAAAATGAGTCGTAAAACCCATTTTCCGTCAGCGATTTGAAAAAGAGGGACTCAAGAAAACGTGGCGGTCCAGTCATCGATTCCAAAATGATCGACGATGCCTTGGATTCGTGCCCGTTCATCCGGCTCAGACGAGACCCCTTCACGGCTGAGACGGACGATATTGATCCCGGTCTGCCAATCGATCTTCCCCGCCCGATAACCGCCCTGTTGCAACAGGCCGGCGACGATCTCGAGCTTCTCGCGCTCCATCGATTTCAATGTATGGCTCACTCTCACATGCGACACTCCTTCCCGTTCCAAGCCGTATTGTATCATAGGGACGGCAGACAGGTGCGACAGCGATTTCAATGATGCTATACTACTTATAATGAGACAAGGAGTGATGTAGATGCCGAGACAGGATATGAATACGATCATGCTCGACTATATGAATGAGAAAGAGGATTACGAGGCGTTCGCCGCCAAACTGAAGTCGCTTCTCAGTGAACTATTGAATGACGCCGGGATTCAGTTCCACTCGATCGTCGCCCGGGCCAAGGAAGCGGAGAGTCTATATGCCAAACTGTCCCGCAAACCGTACCAATACCGGTCATTGCGCGACGTCCAAGACTTGGCGGGGATTCGGATCGTGACCTATTTCCATGACGACGTCCGGGCCGTGGCCCAAATCCTTGAGGACGAGTTCCGAATCGACCGTGAACAGTCGATTGATAAATCCACCCTGCTCGACCCGAACGAGTTCGGCTACCTCTCGGTCCATTACGTCGTCGGTTTGAGTGACAAGCGGCTCGCCCTCGGAGAGTATCGCCGCTTCGAGGAGAAAGAGGCCGAGATTCAAGTCCGGTCCATCTTGCAACACGCTTGGGCCGAGATTGAGCACGACCTAGGCTATAAAAACCCGAACGCCGTCCCGCCGGAGATCAAACGCAGCTTCAGCCGTGTCGCGGGACTGCTCGAAATCGCTGATTCCGAGTTCGTCAACATCCGCAAGCAGCTGCGGATGTTCGAGCAGGAGACAGTCGAACGGATCGTCGAGTCACCGGACAAAGTGAGCATCACCCGGGACAACTTGAACTATTATATCGCCAATGACGTCACTGTCGAGAAGCTCGATAACGCCATCTTCCAGAGCGACTGGTTGCTCGACACCGACCTGTCGACGATCATCGAATTGACGCGCATGTTCCATTACGCCGAGATTCGCACGTTCCAGGACTTGAGTGACACGCTCGATCGTTACTTCAACCGGGCCATCCAATGTGCGACGCTCTTACCGTCGTCATTATTGCCGCGGCAAGGGATGGGCGTCGTCTACGCAGTCCTCGCCAAGCTGCTCGCCGAAGGGGATGACCAGCAGATCGAGTTCTTCTTCCGCCGCTTCTATCCGGACTTGAAACATTACGATGAAGTCATCCAAGAACTTCGCATCCGTGAAGAGCCATCATAACTTTACAGACTTCATGTTTTTGTTGTAGAATGTTTTTATGTTCTGAAATATATGCAAATAATGATATTTACCTAGGAGGTACGCTTGAGGATGACAACGCCTGTACAAACAGCATCCCGCCGTCAGCTCGTCGCTGATGCTGAGCGAGGGATTCGCATGAACTATCGCGGAGTGAAGAAAAACCTCCGGTCGATGTTCTCTCAATACTTGACGCGCAACGAATTCTTCATCCTTCGTTCGCTTTGTCAAAATAGTCCTCAAATCGCCTCGGCCTTATCGAACGAGTTTCAGTTCTCGGCTTCGATGATTACGGCCCTCGCAGATGAGCTCACGAAAAAAGGGTTGATCTCACGCGAACGTAGCGAACGCGACCGTCGCGTCGTCGAGTTACAGGCGACCGAGGAAGGTCGTGCCTTGTTCGAGACGTTAGAAGATATGAAAATCGAGTACTTGATGGACGTGTTCGAAGACTTTTCAGATGACGAATTGATTCTTCTGTCCAAATTGCTTGATCGAATGGACGCATAAAAACGACTGGGCCCGATTCATTTCGGCCACAGTCGTTTTTCTTGTGTCGTCCTACAAACGAAGAACCCTCTGTCAAGGCAGTTGCCTTGTTCGAGGGTTCTTCGTTTATGCTTTGGCGATTGCCGTGACGACGATCCGGTCACGATATCCGTGTTCCGGGTCATACGGGCCCGCACATGTGATGAGCTGAAGCCGTGTCGCTTGGGTCGCCGCAAAGATCGAGGCGAGCGGAACGTCTTCGAGTCGGTACCGTTCGACGGAGACGACTTCATATTCGATCACCTTTTTGCTACGCTGGAGCGTCACCGATTCTCCGAGGCGCAGTTCGCCAAGGCTTGCGAAGATGGCCGGTCCGCGAAGGTCATCGAGATGGCCGGATAGTACGACGTTACCCGTCGCACCCGCCTTGGCCCCGTAACGATACCATCCGACCACATCAGCGTCTGTCGGCGTATCCATCCGGTCGAGTCGGTCTTTCCCGACCGGTTGGATGACAGCATCGACATCAATTGACGGAATCTTCAGTCGTTTTGGGACGAACGTCTCTGTGTGAAAAGATTGACGATCGATCTCGGTCGCTGACAAGACGAGCGGTTCGGCGAAACCGACGGTCGTCAGTTTCGAGTCCGCGTCCGGTGCGTCCGCGCCCGGTGCGATCATAAGGAACGATAGCGTTCCAATCAAGAGAAGCTTAAGCGTCTTGCTTCTGACGACGAAAGACGTAGAAGCCAGCTGCTGCTGCACCAAGGACCGCTACTGCGAGCAACCAGTTCATTGATGCTGTCTGAGCGAGACCGCCTTGTCCTGTTTCTGGAGCTCCGGCCATTTCACCGCCGTCTGCTGCAAGGAGGACTTCAAACGCTGGTTCGCCTTCAAGGAGTCCGATGGCGAACGCCGTATAGTTTTTGCCGCCTTCGAGGGCAACACCGTCAAGTGCCTTCACGACGTCAGTCGCGCCGGCCGGACGAACTTCGAGGTCATACGTGCCAGCGTCGAGTGTGCCATAGTCGCTGACTGCTTTGAACTCAAGGTTCGAGAAGAGCGGGTCGCCACCTTTAGGGGCTACATCGACTGCCGGTGCGTCAGGTGAGAAGTGAGCGACACGGACTTTCGATTTACCGTCTTCAAAGTTCGCATCGTCTTCCATTGCTGCGATTTCGATGTTTTCAAGTTGGCCGATTGCTGCCGCTGTGTAGAACTTGCCTGCTTCGATCGAGAGGTCTGCCGCAACGACGACCGTCTCGGCATCACCTGCCGGCTTGATCTCAACATTGTAATCTCCAGCCGGGAGTGTCAAATAGTCGGTGAGCGCTTTGAACTCTGCGCCTTCGACTGCGACTTCACCGTTGACGTAGACATCTACCGCCGGTGCATCAGGTGAAGCATGGAGTACACGTACCATCGCGTTCTCGTGTCCATCCGCACTGACCGGTACGATGAGTGCAAACGCCAAGGCGAGTGTACCAAGTAAAGACATCAATTTCTTCATGTGAAATTTCCTCCTTTTTCTGCTTGGGTTGACCGATTGACTGCGTACGACAAGTTTGATACGTGCTACAAAGTGTGCTACATCTGATTGCTATGTAGCTGGTGACATCTTAAATCTAAGACAACGGAGCAATGGCGTAAAGGTGACGGTGTGCTCTGAATATGCCGCTGGGCACATCGAGAAGAAACCGCTTTCTTTACATTACCTGCACTTCCCCTTCACCTTAATGTAAAAACCCCGCAACGCGTAACGTTACGGGGTTGAATGTGCTTTGGCCCAGTCGATGTCGTTTACGAACACCGCATCGACCCCGAGCCGGCGAAACCGTTCGAGGTCATGCACCGTCTTGACGGTATAGGGACGCACGGCGAGCCCTTTTGCTTGCAGCTGTAGGATTTCCTCATCGGTCATCGTCCGGACGTTCGGATGCACGGCGGTCGCCCCGACCTTCGCACAGTACGCCACAAGGTCATAGAGAGGTTGGGCCAAGAGCACCGCACACTCGATATCTGGCGCCAACCGTTTCAAACGTTTGAGCGTCGCATGATTGAATGAAGAGAACACGACTTGTTCAACAGGGACACGTCGGTTACGGATCGTGTCGACCAGGCGCTGCTCAATCCCGGGATACCGTTCGATATCGGTCTTGACCTCGAGGTTCAGTACCACCGACGTCCCTTGACACAAATCGAACAGTTCATCTAACGTCGGAATCTGCTCGTGGACCGCGAACGTGACGCCCGCGTTGACCGCTCGCAGTTCTGATAGCGTCATATCGGCGATCCGCCCTTGACCATCTGTCGTCCGATTGATCGTCTCGTCATGGATGAGGACGAGACGTCCATCTTTCGTCATATGAATGTCCGCTTCAATCCCATCTGCCCCGGCCTCGAGTGCAGCCCGGAACGCTGTCATCGTATTTTCGGGATGGCGGGCCATCACTCCTCGATGCGCGAAGAATCTCATCTGTATTCGCCTCAGTTCGTTTTATATTTGCTCGTCAAGTAGCGGACGAGCGGACGTACCGAGATGTCTTCCCCGGTCACTTGTTTGATCAATTCGTTCGGGGTGAGCGCCTTCCCATGACGATGGACATTGTCTTCGAGCCACTGTTTGATCGGGCCGAACTCGCCACTGCTGACGAGCGATTCAAACTCTGGATGGGCATCACGAAGCGCCTCTGTCAATTGGGCGGCATAGACCAAGCCGAGTGCATAGCTTGGGAAGTAACCGAATGAACCGCCGGCCCAGTGCACGTCTTGCAGGACGCCTTTCGCATCACTCGGGACATCGACACCGAGATATTCCTTATACAGCGCGTTCCATGCCTCTGGTAATTCTTCGACCGAAAGATCGCCTTGGATCAGTTTCTTTTCGAGCTCATAACGGATGATGATGTGCAGACTATACGTCAACTCGTCCGCTTCGATTCGAATGAGAGAGGGTTTCGCCTCGTTCACCCCGGCATAAAACGTCTCGAAAGAAACGTCCTGAAGCGCAGGGTGTTCTGTTTGAAGACGCGGATAGACGCTCTTCAGGAACGCTTCGCTTCGCCCGACAAAATTCTCGAAAAAGAGCGACTGTGATTCATGGATTCCCATCGAGGCCCCGCCTCCGAGCCCGAGCTCGTCGAGTTCCGAGTCGATTTGTTGCTCATACGTGGCATGGCCCGCTTCGTGCATCGTCCCGAACAAGGCGTTGCGGAAGTCGGCCTCGTCATATTTTGTCGTAATGCGCACGTCGCGCCGGTTGATCGTAATCTCGAACGGATGGACCGTCGCGTCGAGTCGGCCCCGTGTCAAATCGTAGTCGACGACACGCATCCAATCCTCGCACAACCGCTGTTGGACCGACTTGTCCATCGCCCAGTCGAGTCCTTGTACAGGTTCCGGCAATTCGCGGATGAGCGGGACGAGTTCGTCCCGGAGCGTCTGGAACAATGCATCGAGCTGTTCGACCGTCATGCCAGGTTCATAGTCGTACAGCAAAGCATCATACGGGTGAGACTCGTAGCCGAAATACTCCGCGAACTTGCGTTGGAACCCGATGATCTTCTCGAGATATGGGGCGAACATGTGCCAGTCATCCTGGTCCTTCGCTTTCTCCCATGCCGTCTCGGCTTCAGAGACGAGCGTCACGTACGCCTGATATTCCGATGAAGGAATTTTAGCGTTCCGCTCATACTGTGTCTTGGCGACGGCGACCGACCGGACTTCAATCGGCGTCAATTCCTCGGTCTCGGTCATTTGCGCGAGCAAGTCTTTGAACGACTCGCTCGTCTGACGCTTGAACGCCTCGGTCGACAGATAGCCGATCGTCTCGGCCCGAAGCGGTGCCGATTGTTCCGGCATCTGGGTGCGCATGTCCCAGTATAGTAAAGAAATCGCCTCATCGAAGGCACGCAATTGTTTGAAATGGTCACGCCACTGCTTTGTTAGTTCCATTCTGATTCCACCCCTATGACAGTTATATCGTTACTTCTTTACTTTAATATAGACGAAGGAAGTTGCCTATTCTTTCGACACATCGGTTTTCCGTTCATATGAGAGCGGCTTCGTCGCCGGCCCCTCCAATACGTTCCCTTTCGTATCGAATCGTGACCCGTGGCAAGGGCAATCCCACGAGCGTTCGGCGTCGTTCCAATTGACCGTACAGCCCATATGCGTGCACCGTGTCGAGACGAGATGGCATTCGTTGTCGAGGTCTCGATAGGCACCGACCTTCTTTCCGTCGACTTGGACGATGCCTCCTTCGTCCAGTTGCAGGTCGTCGAGCGAACCGGGTTTCTCGAGTGAACCTTTGACGAACTGGGTCGCCGTGTCGAGGTTCGTTTTCAAGAACTGACCGACATCCGCCGGCTTGAACTTGGAACGGAGTGGATTTAATAGTTCTCGGAAGCGATTGTCCTGACCGGTCAACAGATCAGCCAAGAGGAGCCCCGAGGCGATCCCGTTCGTCATCCCCCACTTGGCGAATCCCGTCGCGACGAACACATCCGGCTCCCGGCTAAACATCTGTCCGACATAGGGGAGATGGTCGAGTGTGATCAAGTCTTGTGAGGACCAACGGAAGCTGGCCTTCTTCGTTTCGAACACGTCATGGGCGAACCGCTCGAGCCGGTCATAACGCGAGCGTGTCTCCGTCACGTGACCACTCAAGTGACCCTCCCCTCCGACGAGCATGTACGTCTTCTCCCCTTCCTGAAACGTACGGAACGACCGACTCGGTGAATCGACGCTCAAATACATCCCCTCAGGCACGCTTTGCTCGGTCTCGCAAGCGACGATATAAGAGCGTTCGACCTCGAACTTCGAGAAATAAAGTCCCCGGATATCATTGAACGGGTAATGGGTGGCGACGACGACTTGGTTCGCCTGGACCCGCCGCTCCGTCGATGTCGTGACGATCGGTCGGGGCCCGGAGCTGATCTCAGTCGCCCGCGTCTTCTCATGGAGTCGACCGCCCGCCTCAACGAAACGATCGGCTAGCTCGTTCAAGTACTTGACCGGGTGGAATTGGCCTTGGTCCCGGATGACAAGGGCCTGTTTCACTTGGAGCGGGAGCGCGGCATTCACTTCCTCCTTCGCGTCCCCGCCTGCGAGGTCGAGCTGCTCATACGCCTCCCGTTCGGCGACGAGTTGGCTCGATCCGTCGATAGAATATAAGTAAGAATCTTTCGTCTCGTAATCGATGTCGAAACCGTCCGCGACCTGGCCCTGCAAATAGCGAAGGGCCTCTTGATTGAACTCATAATAAAGCCGGGCCGTCTCATGATTGAACGTTCGAATCAATTTGGAGTAAACGGTCCCGTGCTGCACGGAACATTTCGCCGTCGTATGACCGGTCGTCCCCCGTCCGACCTCGGCCGCCTCGAGCAGGACGACTTGTTTACCGCGTCGCTGTAGTTCGTAGGCTGTCACGAGCCCGGCGATGCCCGCTCCAATGACGACGACGTCACATGAGACCGAGCTTTCTAACTTTGGATACGGGACGGTCTCGTCGTGTTGACGCCACAGGGAATTGGTGAATGGATAACGATGCATGAAGGTGCCTCCTTTAGTAGGTTGAGTGTCTGTTATTGTGTATACCCATTACACTTCATTTCATACGCGTCAATTATTGACCTGATTCTTTATTTTGATGACGATTTCAATAGGCTCCATCCATTATGGTAGAAAAGTAAACAATGAAGGAGCGATTACATAGTGAAACGAAACCGAAGACACCGTAGAAAGACGTACATCATGAGGCGATTGACCGTCGGCCTCGCCTTGATCGGACTACTCGCCATCATCCCTGCCCTAATCGGCTTCAAGCAAGACTCAGAACCAAAAGCAGAACCATCCGCTCCGGTAGCCGTCCCCGTCAAATCCGGACCAACTTTCCCGGAGATTCCAATCAAGGAATGGACACATCAACCGATTGCAGCAGCCGATACACCGGATCTGCTCGTCGGGTCGATGGCGTTCGTCAATTTGACGGACGGTCAGATTTTAGTGGATAAGAACGCATCGGAACGCGTCTTTCCCGCTAGTACGACAAAACTGATGACCGCCCTCCTCGCTTATGAGACGGCAGTCGACAAAGACGAGCTCGACAAAGACGTGGTCACCGTGAAACAGTCGACACTCGATATCCCGTGGGACAGTCACATCGTCCATCTCGCAGTCGGTGACCGACTCACTGTCCGCCAGGCGCTCTATGCGACGTTACTCGAGTCGGGGAATGACGCCGCCAATAGCCTCGCAGAATACGTAAGCGGTTCGACATCCGAGTTCGTCGACTTGATGAACGCCCGTTCGAAAGTACTCGGGTTGACCGGGACCCAATTTCGGAATGCGCACGGCTACTCCGACCCGGAACACTTTACGACTGCACTCGACATGGCTAAAATCACTTACGCGTTCGGCACGTATCCAGAGCTAGTCGACATCGCCGGGACGTACGAATACGAGGCGAAGTTTGTCGATCAGGACGGAGATTTGAAACGACGTTGGTGGTATCATCTCGGATCAGCCATCAACAAGCGGAGCATCCACTATTCGAAGCTTGTCACCGCAACGAAAACCGGATATACGGACGAATCAGGCTACACGATGGTGTTCTTGATGGAACGCGACGGCAAACAATACGCTTTGGTAACCATGCAGGCCAAGTCAGGACAGACGTTCCCGACGATGCGTACGGTTGAACAGATTGCTTTCGGCATTACTTATGAATAAATGGACATCAACCACCCGCTCTTCCCTGTACAGGGAAGAGCGGGTGGTTGTGTTAAAACATCAGAAAATAGACGAGTTATATGACAATCAGATGACACAGGGATAACACCTATATGACTAATTGTCAGAATATTTAAGCTTTAACCGTGAAAAATATCGGCCTTATCCATTGATACAATGCGCTTTAGAGCCATTTTTATGAAAAGATGACAGTTTGCAATGATTGAGTAGGTCCGTTATGGTTAGTCACAAGTTCGCCGAGTCATTCAAGTTTGACGCATTTGTGTGAGATTCACACATGGTTGGACTACGATTGATAAAACGACAACAATTGAACACGTACAGGAGGTAATCAAATGTTATGGCAAGAATGGGTATCCATCGCGCTTTATCTCGTGATGATGCTCCTCATCGGATACGTCGCCTATAAGCGAACGACCGATTCATCAGATTATATGTTAGGTGGCCGTAAAATGGGGCCAGGTGTTACCGCCATGTCAGCCGGAGCTTCGGATATGAGTGGTTGGATGTTAATGGGACTTCCGGGCGCAATGTACGCTACGGGATTATCAGCGATTTGGTTAGCCGTTGGATTGGTCATCGGAGCTTACTTGAACTACTTGTTAGTCGCTCCCCGTCTACGCGTCTTCACGGAGATGGCAAATGACTCGATCACGATTCCTGACTTTTTAGAGAATCGGTTCCGAGATCACTCGAACTGGCTACGGATCCTGTCTGCATCCGTTATCATCATCTTCTTCACGTTCTACACGTCAGCCGGACTTGTGTCTGGTGGGAAGTTGTTCGCAAGCTCGTTCGGGCTTGACTATCAGATGGGCGTCATCGTGACGATTAGCGTCGTCATTCTTTATACGCTCTTCGGTGGTTTTACAGCCGTTAGTTGGACGGACTTTGCACAAGGTGTCATCATGTTTCTTGCGCTCGTCCTCGTCCCAATCGTCGCTTTGACAGACGTCGGTGGTGTTTCTAACGCCGTCAACACGGCCACGACGCTCAACACGGATTTGTTCGACCTCTTTAAAGGGACGTCGACGCTCGGGATTATCGGTCTCCTCGCTTGGGGACTTGGTTACTTCGGTCAACCGCACATCATCGTCCGCTTTATGGCGATCCGTGATGTGAAATCATTGAAGACGGCACGCCGTATCGGTATGGGCTGGATGACAGTCTCGATCATCGGTGCCGTTATGACAGGTCTCGTCGGAATCGCCTACTTCCGTGGTCAAGGAAATGCCCTGGCTGACCCGGAAACGGTGTTCATCCGCTTCTCAGAAGTATTGTTCCACCCGTTCATCACTGGATTCTTGCTCGCTGCGATTCTAGCAGCGGTCATGTCGACCGTATCGTCACAGCTTCTCGTGACATCGTCAGCGTTGACAGAAGACTTCTATCGCAAGTTCTTCAATAAAGAAGCAAGTGAGAAGACGATGGTTCTCGCCGGTCGAATCGGTGTCTTAACGGTCGGAGTTGTCGCGACTCTCATGTCGCTCAGCCCGTCGAACACGATTTTGACGCTCGTCGGCTATGCATGGGCAGGCTTCGGTTCAGCCTTTGGTCCAGCGATTCTGTTGTCGCTCTATTGGAACAAGATGACGCGTCAAGGTGCCCTCGCCGGAATCCTTGTCGGTGCCATTACGGTCATCCTTTGGATCGTGACTGGACTCTCGAGCGTGATTTATGAGATGGTGCCAGGCTTCTTCCTCAGTATGCTTGCCATCGTTCTCGTCAGCACGTTCACGAGCCAACGTGAACAAAAACGAATCAACCGTGAATTCAGTGAAATGGAAGCTGAACTCGCCGTTGCGAAAAAAGAATAACATCAATCAAAAACGCGGGCCGAACGGCTCGCGTTTTTTTTGTTGCGCACGGTCACGTATCTTTACTCTAACGCGGCTTGTTTTATAGAACATTGTGATCAATGCATTAAAGAAAAGCCCGCAGATATCATATCTGCGGGCTTGAGACTCGATTACATCGCTCTCGCCATGAACCATAATTGAATGAAAAATGGTACCAACACAAGGACGAGCATTGCATTGCGCATCCATCGGTTACGGTTCCAATAGTACGCCATCAAGACGAACGGATGTAGCGCCGTCAGCTGATATGGGTTGAACCAGAACCAGGTGAGCATCAAGACGATAAAAAAATATAACACAGAGCGTTGTTTCGTGGTGCGCCATTCGCGCCACATGTCGAACGCCCCTTTGAAGAATACGATAAACGTCACGATCCAAAACACCATCACAATGATACTATTCAATGACTAGACCACCTTCATGAGACATTTTCAATATAGAACCCGCCCCAGTAAATATGTCGATACGTGTATTCTTTACCACTCTCTGCCGTGATGATGATTTCATCCTCTGTCAATACGAGCACATGGACTGGAATCTCACCTTTTCGTAACATCGGGCTAAACAGTTGAAACTGTTTGTTCAACCATTTCCGCTCCGAGAAGTCACGGTAATGATGCAAGGCGAGCGACGGATGAACCAAGAACACACCAATGATCAAAGCGATGGCTCCCGGTGAGGCGGCCACTTCAAGCAGTAACGAGAGGACGAGCAGAAGCGATAAGACCGCATAACCGAACTCAAGGAGCTCCATCAAAGAGGCTCGACCGGCAATCACGTACTGCATGACGCGGAAGGCAACGTACAGTAACAGACTGACCATCACATACTGGGTGAACGGAGCGCTACTCATCTCAACGTCCAAATAGAACAAGATCGGCAGTAACATGACCCACTTCCATAATTGTAAGGCGAGGTAAAACAATGTTTGATCGATGAAACGACGATTGTGTACGAGCCGTTGCATATCCATGTTTCCCACCTCCGATTAAAAGATGTGATCTTATCGATATCATTCCCTGAATCAAAGATTGATAACAACGATTTACACGTCAACCGGATATTTCTTTTTGTTCGATGAGCGTGGCGTTCAGGAGTCCCCCGAGAAGGATGACCGAGGCCGCCAGGTAAAACCAGATCAACAAGATGATAAAGGCACCGAGCTGACCGTAAAACTGTTCATAGTTTGCATACTGTGAATAGTAGCTGAATACGTTCGAAACTGTCAAGATGCCGATTGTCGCAAAAGCCGCCCCGGCCCAGCTGTCTCGGAATGTACCGCGATGGCTCGGCAACCACTTATAGACGAGCAGGAAGACACTGAACAGGATGAGTGTCCCGATGATCCAACGGAAGTAGAACCAAATCTGGGCATATCGGGCGACGATGTCATCGATAAAGATGATATGGGTCGCCAACTCTCGTAGCGCCGTCTCGATGACCGGGACGAGCAACGAGAACGGCAAAACGAACATGAGCGCGAGCGTCACGGCGATGTCTTGCAACACCCCGCGCCAGAACGCTTTGTTTCGGATCAGTCGATAGGCGTCGTTTAAGGAGCGAACGAGCGATTGGACGGCCATCGAAGAGATCCAAAGTGCCGGTAAGATGCTGAGCGAGGCCAAGCGTAGTCTCGAATCATCAAAAATGGCCTCGATGTTCCCTTGTAACAATCGATAACTCGCCTCGGGCATCACCAAAGACAACGCCGAGATGACGTCTCCGCTCGAGAACGGCAGCCACCCGACGATACCGAGGACGAACAATAGAAATGGGAATGTGGACAGGATGAAATAGTAAGCCAACATCGCGGCTTGATCGAAGAATCGTTCGGCAAAAAATCGTTTGAATGTGTGAAGAAAGGGTTGTATCATGTCGTGCGCTCTTTTCTATTTTTATTATATAAATGCGGTACGTGAAATAAAAAGATTTAACAAGCAAAGGCAAGGCTGGCGCTGTACGTCAATCCTTGCCTTACGCTCAACTAATATTCTCTCGTTTCGCTTCCCATGCTTCGACGTGCTCTTTCCCTGGTAGCTCGACGTCGTCCCGATTGAACACCGGATCGCGCCCTGCTCGTTTCTGGGCCACGTAATCATCAAGCAACAGTTTTGCGACTTTACTGAGCCGGAAGATGGCGTACATGTTGACGAGTGCCATCAGACCCATGAAGATGTCGGCGATCGACCAGACAAGCCCGGCCGAACGGACCGAACCGAACAACACCATCCCGATGACGGCGATCCGGTAAATGACGAGATACACTTTCCGTTCCGAGATGAACTCGATGTTCGTCTCCCCGTAATAATAGTTTGCCAAGATCGAGCTGAAGGCGAACAATAAAATCGCGATCGTCATGAGCGATGTCGCGACCGGCCCGATCTCGGTGAGGAGCGCCTCTTGGGCAAGTTCGATGCCTTGGAAATCTTCTGAACCTGGCACGCCGGAGATGAGGACGATCATCGCCGTCGCCGTACAGATAAAGAGCGTATCGACGAACACGCTGAGTGACTGAATGAGACCTTGCTTGACCGGGTGACTGACCTCGGCGGTCGCAGCCGCGTTCGGGGCCGACCCCATCCCCGCCTCGTTCGAGAACAAGCCTCGGCGAATCCCTTGCAAGACGGCCGCACCGACCGCTCCGCCAAGCAGTTGTCGGAACCCGAGCACACCTTCTGAGAAAATGGCCGAGAATACGGCCGGGACGACCTCCAAATTCGTCAAGACGACCCACAGGGCGAGCAAGATATAACCGCCAGCCATGATTGGGACGATAATCCCTGACAGCGTCGAGATGGACCGGATCCCACCGAAGATGACGATCCCCGTCACGACAGCCAAAATAATTCCGATCCAAAGCGTATCGATCTCGAAGACGTTGTTGACCGACAAGGCGATCGTGTTGGCCTGGACCGAGTTGAATGCAAATCCAAACGCGAACGTGATCAGAATGGCGAAAACGACGCCGAGCCATCGCTGGCCGAGCGCCCGTTCGATATAGTAGGCCGGTCCGCCGCGCCACGCCTTGCCGTCATGCACTTTGTACACTTGGGCGAGCGTGCTCTCGACGAACGCTGACGCCGAACCAATCAACGCGATGAGCCACATCCAAAACACGGCACCCGGTCCCCCGAGTGCGATCGCGGTCGAGACGCCGGCGATATTCCCGGTCCCGACCCGTGCTGCCGTCCCGATGGCGAACGCCTGGAACGACGATACTTGTCCTTTTTCGTGCTTGATCCCTTTGACGAATAACAGCTTGAACATCTCAGGCAGCATCCGGAACTGGACGAACCCCATCCGAATCGTGAAATAAAGCCCACCGGCAATCAATACAAAAATAAGTACGTACGTCCATAACAAATCATTCGCCTGCATGACGAGCTCGCGAATGTCCATGCGCATCCCCTCCTTTTACGGAGTTATTACCCGCTCGACGGACCGCAGAAACGAGACGGTCAGCGCGAAGCCTCTTCTAGTATGCGTTCACAGAGCGCATGCGTCGTCAGACTATCAGCAGCGAGCACCGACTCGTTCGGTTCGCCGTTCAGTAACTTGATGAACGCATCGATCATCGTCGTGAAGCCGCGACGCATAAGGTTCGACTCCCACGGACTCAGAGCCCGCTCGAGCATGCCGTCGCGCGTGAAGTCATACACGCGCTCGACGTCGCGGGACACCCGCTTCAGACGCGGAGACATCACTTCCATCACTTCTTCCGTACAACCGTTGTCGCGGTTCATGATCCCGAGCGCTTCGATCCCACCCGCCGTGAATTGAATCTGCAACTGTTTCAGCGTCTCTCCTTCATAGCGCGTCCGCACCGACAAATTCTCAACCGGTGCGAGCCTCGTCAAGTAACGGAGCGTGTCGACGACGTGGACGAAATCCTCGATGATGAACTCTCGGAGCGTCGCCGGTTGATACGTGCGATTCTTTTGAATGAGGACGAGGTTTTGGTCCGTGACTTCCTTCAAGGCCGCCGTCGCCGTCGCGAAACGACGATTGAAGCCGGTGACGAGTTCGACCCCGTTGTCTGCCGCGAGCCGCACGAGCCGCTCCGTCTCGTCGAGCGAGAACGTGACCGGCTTATCGATGAACACATGGACGCCCCGCTCGAGCACGTAGCCGACCTGGTCCGCGTGGGCCGACGTCGTCGAATGGATCAACACGCCATCCACCTCATCGAGCGGCACGTCTTGTAACGACCGGTAATGGCCGCTGAATCGGTATTTGTCGACGAGCTGCCCCGCTTTCGCCTCATCTCTCGAGACGAGATAGACGTCCACCCCTTCTAATCCGGCATAAACCGGTAAATACGCTTTTTTCGCGACATCCCCTAACCCAACAACCACGATCTTCATTTCAACTTCTCTCCTCTTCGATGGACTGAACAAAACCCCATGGCGTACGCCCGGGGTCGATGGTTCACTTAATGGACGGCAAGAATCTCAAAACTCGTGATCGGCTTGCGAATCGCATCCGACACGATTTGATATAGGTCGGCGAGTTGCTCATTATCCTTTAAATCTGGCGTCCGGTCGAGCTCGACTTCACACGTTCGTGTCGTCTGTTCCTTATCTTGAAACGCATATTCAATCGTATATGTCTGCATGATATGTCTCCTCTCAAGCGATGTATACGTATGTATAGCCTGAAACGAAATGATTGAAACACCTCGGGTGTGCGACTCAAATCGCTCGAGAGCCCCCTGTTCGACCCGTTCTCCCCCATTGTACCATTCTTACCTAGGGCGACGCCTCCCCCATCTGTGACAAAATCTGTCTCGTTTGTCGGAAGCACGATTAAAACCGCCTCCAATCCGTTTGCTTGAAAATGTGGGCGAAGATTCCTAGAATGGACAAGTATGCATCAAAGACATAGGAGTTTTAACATGAAAAACAATCTTACTTATCTTGCCTTCCCGCTGGCCATGCTGTTGTTGGCCGGTTGCACGAACGAGACAGAACCGAATCCCGAGTCGAAGACGGAATCTCAGGAACAGGTTACCGTTGAGACGGAGCCCCCTGACCAGACCGAAACGAACGATCACTTCACGGGCTACGACTTGATTGAAGTCGAGGGTGGAGATTTGTCAGGCGACCGCGAGCATAATGTCGTCGTCGATATCGGATACGGGGAACGCGAGTACTGGGCGTTCACGAACGAGCACGGACAACTCGTGAAAGTGCTCGCCGACGAGATCGTCTTGCAAGATGATGAGCTCGAGGACGTCACGTCTTCGGGTCGCTATTATTCAGACGAGGCGAAAGTGCCTGGTGTCGAGCATCGCGACCTCGACGAAGGGCACGTCATCGCCGATTCGCTCGGCGGCGTCTCGAACGCCTTCAACATCACTCCGCAGGACAGCACGCTCAACCGCCACGGGGACCAGGCGTACATGGAGAGCGTGATCCGGAGCGCAGGCGGCGCGACCGACTTCGAGGCCATCATCACCTATCCGGATACGGAGACGCAAATCCCTTCACACTATGAGTACACATACACTGTCAAAGGAAATGTTATTATCGATTCGTTCGACAACGTGAACCCGGACGAGGTGAACGAGTCGCTCGGGCTGACCGAGAGTGCGACTGAAGCCGAGTCCGTGTCTGAAGACGGTGACGTCGCGAGCATCGATATGAATGGGAACGGCCAAGTGACGATCCAAGAAGCAAAAGATGCCGGGTTCAGCATGCCGATCACAAGCGATCATTGGCTCTATCCTTACATGCATGACAATGATGGCGACGGGATGGTCGGAGAATAAGCTATCGGGATCACCCACAACGATATGAAAGAATCATCGACGTCACGCTCTTCCTGATCAAAGGGAGAGCGTTTTTTTATGGCGCGTCGATATGAGATTGAATTGTCGGCCCTTCGATATTGTAAAACATAAAATCAAGCAAAAAAAGGACCATAGACGAGTGTCTACGATCCTTCGACCAATTGTTATTTTGAGTCAGCCGACTCAACAGGACATCTCGGCGGACGCTTGCCGAAAAACTGGTAGTACTGTTTATAACATTCCATCCGTTATCAATCACCATCTCTTGATATCCATACGAAGTAAAATGATTGGGTTGACACCATTAATTATCCACCTAGTCTGCAATGCAGTGTGCAATGCAATATAAATACGATTCTGTGCAATATGGTTTATATAATTTAATAAAACAAATCATTATCCTGTATTATAATAGTAACTCTATACTTAAACGATGCCTTTATACATAAACGCTAAATATCTTGGGTATTCGGATTTCATGGTGGAAAAGGGCTTATAAATCACCCTTCTCCAAATTCTTAATAAGTGTGGAAAAATCGACACCAAAGTTGTCTGTAATGTCGTGATCATTCACTTCATACCAATTGAAAGTATCGTATAACATAGCTTTATTGAAAGCACTTGAATTAAATCGTGGCTTACGCTTTTTATGGAGCTTCTCATTGAAAAGGATTTTGGCTCGTAAGGCATCAAACGAGTAACCTCTACCCATTCGCTCTACCTGCCTAATAATGCTGTTAATTGACTCCGTATAAGCATTAGTGAGCCTTTTATCAAAGTAGTTGAATATTTCGACATGCCAGTTGTCTACGGCTCTCACGAGGTCTTTATATGCGTCTTTAGAGTTGCTGGACATGCAACGGTGTCTCCATTGACTATAACGAAGATGACCTTCATCTGGATCAGGAGTATCCCATATCCAGTAAAACTCTTCTTTGAGTTCATAGGCTTCTTTTAAAGCAGGAAGATTACCTAACCAAGTATCTAAGAGGAATGATTCACGTTCATTTAGATCGTGTTTACGCTTTAGAAGGATAAACCTTTCACGCATAAGGGTACGTCTTTCTTTTTGGCTCATATGGGCTTTCAAAGACTTTCTGACGTTATCTAAGGCTTGATTAGCCATTCTAACTACATGAAACTTATCTACGACAACTTTAGCGTGTGGAAGGATAGTGTTCACTGCGTCTTTGTAGGGCTTCCACATATCCATTGTGACGTACTCAATGTAAGTCCTGTCACTGATTTCTGAAAGACGTTGGATGACTGTTTCCTTGTTACGGTTAGGCTTGATGTCATAAATAGTCCTGCGTTCAATATTAGTCAATACAAGCCGAGGTCTACGGATAATATGTATCTCGTCTATCCCAAGCCACTTAGGAGTTTCAAACTGGTATTCACGTTCTTTGAGTGCCACATAGTCCTTAAAAACGTTCCTAATGGTTTTCTCGTCAACACCAACGCTTTCTGCGACTTCTACAAAGGTCTTAGACATGGATTGCTCTTGAATGGACTTTAAAAGCCTTTTGGTCATACTACGCTTTTCATCTACAGATATTAGGCGTTCCCAGAAGGTAGATCCGCATTCACGACACTTGTATCGTCTACGGTTCAATTGTAAGCCCACTCGCTTTTAACGAATGGGCAAATCCATAATTAGTTGATTTCTTGAACTGTGTTTGTACAACTTGTCAAAACCACATTCAGGACAACGTTCAGGTGGTCCGACTGCTTCAACTTTAAATATCATATCGGTTTCATTTTCTTGTGGCGGTTCTATTGTTTTAATGTCTGGTAGGGATAATAAGTCTGACATATTATTCATCCTTTATTACTCTGCGGTGTTAAGGTATCAATTATAGATTTGATGTCGAAATCATCAGTGTTAAATTATTTTTGTGACCACAAATGCACTTAGAAAATCCCTTAAAGCATTAGCTGGTTCACTTGAATAGGGAGTTGTAAAAAAGTTCCCTTAGCCTGCACAACAAGATAATTTCGAAATATCTTTATCGAACGTAAGTGCAGCTAATTTTAGCCCTTCAGCCATTGTTAAATATGGTGCTAGGGTTTCTGTTAAATCTTCTATCGTTAAGCCAAATTTAACAGCTAATGATGCTGCATAGATGACATCTCCTGCATTCTCAGATACAATATGAACCCCTAATACTTTTAGTGTTTCTGCATCTGCTACTAGTTTAAATACACCGGTTGTTTCACGGTTTACAATTGCTCTTGGAACAGCATCTAAAGGTAATACAGATGTCTTCACATCATACCCTTTCTCTTTTGCTTGTTCTTCTGTTAAACCAACCGTTGCAACCGTCGGATTCGTAAACGTAACAGCAGGAACTACCGATAAATCTATTTTTTTGTTTAATCCACCAATAGCATTATCAGTAATAATTCCACCTTCATAGGCTGCTACATATACAAATTGTGGTCCTAAAGTCACATCTCCTGCTGCATAAATCTTTTCATTACTTGTTTGACCAAAATCATTGATTAGGATTTCATTATTTTTTCCAGTTTCAACACCTGCTGCACTTAAATTTAAAGAATCCGTATTTGGTTTTCTTCCAGTGGCAACAAGTAACTGATCTGATTCAATGACTTCTCTACTGCCATTTACTGTTACGTAAACCCTTTTTATCTCTCCACTTTGTTCAACACGCTCAAAAGTTGCCCCTTTGACAAGGTTTATACCCTGTTCAATTAACGCTTTTTCAACTGACTCTGAAATCTCAGGATCATACTCCTTTAAAAGTCGCTCACTTCTTTGCATAAGCGTTATTTCTGAACCTAAATGATGAAATAGTTGTCCAAGCTCCATTCCAATGTATCCTGAACCAATTACAGTTAATCGTTTTGGTATTTTCTTTAACTCAAGAAGTGTTGTACTAGTTAAATAGTCCATTTTTTCAAGTCCTGAAATTTGGGGCAACGAAGGCGATGCACCTGTTGCAATTAAAAAGCGTTTTGCAGATAACTTTGCCCCATTGACCTCAACCGTACTAGCATCAACGAATTTTGCTTCACCTTTAATTAAATCAAAATTATATTCATCAATTAAATCCATATATTTTTGATTCCGAAGTTCGCTCACCAATTTATCCTTTTGCGTGATTAAACTAGCTAAATCCACTTCTCCAGCGGATGTTTGTAAACCTATAAACGGATTGTCTTTTGATAAATGATTGATTTCCCCTGCCCTAAGAAGAGTTTTTGACGGAACACAGCCAATATTCACACAGGTTCCCCCAACCGTTCCACGCTCAATCATTCCAACTTTTGCACCGTATTCTATAGCTTTAATTGCCGAAGAAAAGGCAGCAGCACCAGAACCAATAATAAGAAGGTCATAATTGTCTTCATTAATTAACGCCACGTTTTCTAGTGATGATACTTCTTCAATTTCTCCGGCTTGGTAATTTGCTTCATCAATCGCCTTTATTGCACTTTCAACCTCAATATCATCGGGCAGTTCAAATACTGCTTCACCACGACGATAACTAGACTCAATATTTTTAGCACCTATCTTTTCAAGTGCTGATTCTACGTGTTTTTCACAACCCGTACAAGTCATTCCTGAAATGTTTACCTTAAATTTATTCATAAAAAAGCTCCTTTCGTTAATTAATCTCTCATGTTAATGTTTCTATTATTGGACACGAATGTAATTGCTTTTCATCTGGACATCGTTGTTTTAAGTCGTCTAACATAGTTTCAATTCGTTTTAAATCCTCTATTTGTTTTTGCACTTCCTTTTGTTTTTTAGAAACAAATTCGAACATATCTTGACAACGAACTTCATCTTTATCTACAACACCAAGTAATTTATAAATCTCGCTTAAAGAAAAACCAAGTTCCTGTATTCGTTTAATAAACCCAACACGCTTAACGTCATCATATGAATATATCCGATAACCAGCTTCCGTTCGGTGAGGTTCTTGTAATAAATTTTTTCGCTCGTAATATCTGATCGTTTCTTTATTAACTCCACATTTATCTGCAAACTCACTAATGCGATAAATCATCTTATTTCACCCCATGAATATTATAAACCGTGTACCATAGTACACGGTCAAGTAAACGTACGATTGCATCAAGAACACCCACTGATTCATAGTGATCGTGGATTCCAATACACCTCTAAGGCGTTCAAGCGTAAATTAGAGGCGGCAGGAATGACTCAAAGTATGTCACGGGTTGGTCGCTGTATTGATAATGGACCAATGGAATCTTTTTTCGGCACGTTAAAATGTGAAAAGTATTATTTACATATGTATCAGACCTTTGAAGAACTTAACATTGCCATAAATGAGTACATCTATTTTTATAATCACGAAAGATACCAAAAACGATTAAACGGCCTCAGCCCTAAAGAATATAGAGCGAAAGCCGCTTAAATCACTTTTATTATTTCCACTGTCTACTTGACGGGGGGCAGTTCAGATTATTTTTTAATAATTTATTAAACTCAAAAGGGCACTGAAAGTTTCGTTCTCCACTATGATATAGATTCCTAAACCAATAAAGACAATGGGTATAATCCATCTACCGTAATTCTCTAAGGTTTCAGAGACATGTTTAAAAGCTGCCAAACGATATCCAATAAAACACCAAATCGCAACCATAATAAAGAAAGTAATAACCGTTACTGCTAGTTGGTTCATGGTTAAAGTAGAGAAGAAAGGAACATATATTCCAATGTTATCTCCGCCATTAGCAAATGTTATAAATGCTACACTTAAAAAGACACTATTATACTTTCTAGAATTTAAACTTGAAAGAATTGCATTTTCATCCTCATCTTCTCCCTTTATAAACAACATAATCCCTAAATAGATTGGAATTAGTCCAAGTAATCCTACCCATTTCTCTGGAATTAACATAACTCCAAAAGTTCCTAAGAGACTAACTACTACTAACAAGGTAAAACCTAGATATTGTCCAATAATTATATCCTTAGGGGATATATGCTTATTCTCTGTCTGGTTACCTTTTAAACCTTCACTCGTTTTCACCTGTGCTTTTGCCTGTGAAAATAGCAGCATCAAAACAAAAATATCATCAATATTGGTAACTATAAATGCCCCTATTGCAGAAATAACGTTCAAAATTAAAGTCAATTACATCAACTCACTAACTGATTTTTTATTATATTTAGAAGTTATACTCATAATGAGTCCTTTTTAAAAAAGGAATTTCCATCTGTCTGGAAGAGCCCTTTTTAGCACTTTTTCCTTTATTCTTTCACTCTCATTAGTCGCAAACCATTTAGAGCTACTAGAAGGGTTGCGCCCATATCGGAAAGAATGGCAATCCAAAGCGTTAACCAACCTGGGATAACCAATAGTAAGGCAATAAATTTAATAGCAATTGCAAAAGTAATGTTAGCTTTGATGATATTAAGAGTTTTCCGGCTAAGTTTTACAGTGAATGGAAGTTTTCTTAAATCGTCTCCCATTAGAGCGACGTCTGCAGTTTCTAAGGCTGTGTCTGTACCAGCTCCACCCATTGCAATCCCAACTGTTGAGGCCGCCAATGCAGGTGCATCATTGACCCCATCTCCTACCATTGCTACGTTGCCATACTCGGATCTCAACTGTTTAATAAAGTCTAATTTGTCCTGTGGCATTAATTCTGCCTCTATATCAGATACTCCAACCTGCCCTCCGATAGCATTCGCAGTGCCTTTGTTATCACCAGTAAGCATAATTGTTTTTTTGATTCCAAGTTGATGTAACTTTTGAAGAATTTCCTTACTTGACTCACGAACTTCATCAGCAACTGCAATAACTGCAAGTATTTCTTTTTCGGTTCCAATAATCATGGCTGTCTTACCTTGATTTTGAAGAGTAGTAACATTTTGCTCTAAGTCTTTATCGAAATCATTAGTCAATAATTCCTTAAAGAGTTTCGGGCTACCGATGTAATAAGTCGTCCCGTTTACGATACCCTTTATACCCTTTCCTGTGATAGAAGAGAAATCCTCTACCTGTACGTCAGAATAATTAATGTTCTCCGCTTCTGCTTTTTTCATAATGGCTGAAGCAAGAGGATGCTGGGAACGATATTCTAATGCAGTAATGATGGACAGCAATTCTTTTTCATTTGCCTGCTTGTTCAACACATTAAAATCAGTTACCACTGGGACACCTTTTGTTAGTGTGCCCGTTTTATCAAATGCAATGGCCTTTAAGGCACCCATTTCTTCTAGATAAATACCGCCTTTTATAAGAACGCCCTTTTTCGCTGCATTCCCGATTGCTGAAACAATGGAAATCGGAGTGGAAATAACCAATGCACAAGGACAGCCGACAACAAGAACAGCTAATCCTTGATAAATCCATGTTTCCCAACTGCCATCAAAGAATAATGGAGGGACTATAGCGACTAAAGCTGCAATGACCATAATGACTGGCGTATAATATTTCGCGAATTTTTCGACAAATGCTTGAGATGGGGCACGTTCTCCCTGTGCTTCCTCTACAAGATGAATAATTTTTGCAATCGTTGTGTCTTCTACCAGCTTAGTTATTTTTACCTCAAGCAAGCCTTCTTCATTTAAAGTACCTGCAAACACTTCATCATCAACCGTTTTCGCAACAGGAACAGACTCGCCCGTAATGGCCGCCTGGTTAACAGCCGAATAGCCGCTTACTACAGTCCCGTCCATGGCAATCTTCTGGCCGGGTTTCACGATCATAATATCACCAATGGCAATGTCATCCACATGGATCATCATTTCTTGTCCATTTCGTCTAACGAGTGCCTCTTTTGGTGCAATATCCATTAATGAACGAATGGATTGTCTTGCTTTATCCATAGAGAATCGTTCAAGAGCTTCACTAATCGCAAAGAGAATGACAACAATGGCCACTTCTCCCCATTCCCCAATGATAGCGCCACCTATAACAGCCACTGTCATAAGGGTTTTCATGTCAAACTCAAAGCGAAACAAGTTTTGCAAACCGACTTTGAAAAGCGATAATCCTCCGATCAACATGGATGCTAAAAATAATAATGTAGTAACGAGGTTCTCTTCCCCATTCACACTCTGGGACAGGTAACCGAACGCAATCAATAAGGACGCAAAGAGCAGCGTACTGTGCTTTTTATAAAATGGCACTTTATCTTCTTTCGTATCTTCTTTTACCTCTTGTGATGCTTGGCGAGCAGATTTTTCAGGTGTCACTTTGAGATTCTCAAATGCACCTGCTTTTTCTAGTTCTTCTATCGTTGCATTACCATAAACAACAATTTTAGATGCACCAAAATTTACTTTTGCATCCTCAACTCCAGATAGCTGTTTTACATTTTTTTCGAATTTACCCGCGCAGTTTGCGCAAGTAAAACCTTGTACACGATAGGCCTTCATTTCTTGTTCAGATGTTATTGCCTTTTGATCAGACATTGACATTCACTTCTTTCTTATGTTCTAGTACAATCATCATTATTTGTCTAATATGTTCATCGTCTAACGAATAAAACGCTAGTTTTCCTTCTTTTCTATATCTTACAATCCCCTGCTTATGAAGGGTCCTTAAATGATGAGAAGCATTTGCCACCGTAATACCAATAATATTTGCTATATCACACACACATAACTCTTCATCTTGACACAAAGCATAGGTAATCTTTGCCCTATTTTCATCCGCAATTGCTTTTAACATTTGGGCAACACTAACAATATCGATTGTTTTTAAATCACCTTGTATTCGATTGACCTTTTCCTCGTCATAACAAAAAATTTCACAAGTATCTTTCTTATTCACATTATCACCCCATTGATATTCAAGTGTTCACTTGAATATAGTATATACCTTTCCTTGGTCAATATTCAAGTGAATATTTGAATGAAAAACATAAAATGATTTTTCTAATAGTAATTCCCGTTAACGAACGTTAGAAAGACATATTTGTTTATCTTTTCACAAAAAATGAAAAGGGCTTTAAATAGTCCTTTTCATTTTGTCTTAATTGTCCATTAACTCATCTTTTTATCAATGTTCGTTTTTTATATTTGATGAGTAAGCAAACGAACAGAGGTCCTTAATGATGAAATTGGATATACACGAGTCTCAAACAACTTGGATTCACAGTCAGATAAATAAAAGAATTGGTAATACTGAAACTATTCATTCAAAGAGAAAGGAAATGAATTTCACTTACTCAGCCGCACCTCAAGCTATACCTTTATTTTCCTGATGTTCCCAATAGAGCAGTTCCTCTACAGTAGAGAACACAGAAAAAATACTTACGACAGAGGAAAAACATCAAGACGTCCGAGCCGGGCACCACGGAATCAAGTGCGGCGACTATTACAGAAGGACCTGTCGATATCAAATATGGGGATTGCGAGTATTGTGCGTCCACGAATGAGCATTGTAAATTGATCCGTGTCACGTCAGACGGTCGTTAAGGTTTCAGGCGTCGAATACAGTAAGCTCGACAGGTGACATGTTATCCGTAAGGACGGCGGCGCGATTGACTTTAAAATGATCATCACATATCTAGATACGAAAACTTATATTACATCACATTACCAATACACATATACGGTCAAAAGAAATGTGGTTACCGACTCGTTCGACAAGGTCAATCCGGACGAGTTGAACGAGGCACTCACAGAAAGTGAGTTGGAATCCCCAGCCACGAACGAGCCTGCTGGTAATGAGATACGGTTGGAGACGGTCAGGTGACGATTCAATAGGCGAAAGACGCCGGTTTCACGATGCCGATAATGAGCGACCATTGGCTTTATCCTTATATGCGTGATAACGACAATGACGGGATGGTCGGGGAATGATTTCAACCCAAAAATTAAAACAATGATGATTGTAAAAAAGACATTCTCCATTTTTTAAGAGAATGTCTTTTTATATTCTTCCGTTTGTCAATTTAAGCTAGACAGATCGACTCCATTCAGGTGACTCAAAAATGCCTCCAACGGTGTGCGGTAATTCAGTGACTTTCTTGGGATGTTATTCCGCTTGTCGGCCACCGACGAAATGAATGTTTGATCCACCTGGTTGAAGTCCATTTCCTTTGCCAAGCCGTCTTTCCGCAGGAGCCCGTTGGAGTTTTCATTCAAGGCGCGCTGAGAAGGCGTGCCGGGATCCGCAAAGTAAATCGAGACGTCGTGCCGGTTGCACAACGGTTTCCAATTGGAGAATTCCTTGCCGCAATCAAACGTGATGGATTTGAACAGATTTCTCGGGACCCCTTGGAACCACTGGTTCAACGCAGTTTCAATATCGCAAGCCTTGCGTCCTGCAGGCTTCAGGGCGATGATGACTTTCGTCAGCCGTTCGACCAGCGTGATCACCGCACTTTTGTGGCGGGCACCCACAATGGTGTCGCCTTCGATATGCCCGAACTCTTTTTTGAACGACGGGTTGTCGGCTTCCCGTTCGGAAATATGGCGTTTGAACGCCTGTTTTCCCCGGCGTTCCTGGTGTCCATTGGGTTTCCGTTTTCCTTTCATCGGCAGCGTGGCGGCGTCAAAGACCTGATTTTTGAACATGCGATAGATGGTGCGCGCGGAACAATCGATGGCCGTTTCTGCCCGGCCGACAATGACATCCGGCGTCCAGCCCTGCGCCACCTTGTCTTGAACATAGGCCACTTGTTTCTTCGGCAGGACAATCTTCCGCCAGCCGCAGCGTTTCTTATTTTTCTTGTATTGCGTGTAGAAGTCGAGCGCTGTATGTCCTGATTTCAGGAAATTGATGACGTTGTAGATTGGATGCCTGGAACGGTTCATCAACTTAGCAATGATCGCTACAGGTATATTTTGGCGGTGGTAGGATTCTATCATCACCAGTTCATCCGTGGTAAGATGGGTGTAGGTCATTCGTAATCACTCCTATGTTTTTCTTTGGTCGGAAAATACATTGTGAGTGTACCACGAATGGCTTTTTCAATTGTCTAGCTTAATTTTACAATCGGCGAAAAAATAAAAAGTGTGCAATTAGTGTGCAATGGGTGATTACTTACCCTCTACAAACGTCTCTGTTGAGCGTCTTTTTGGACGTAAACCATAATACTGGTAGTATTGCGTCTCAATATTTCCGTTGTACAGCTTACGGCGTTTCGTCGCTGGACGGCCGTACGCCTTCTCGAAGTCCTCATAGCTCGTCAACATGTAGACGCTATAGCCCGGATACTTGGCGAACTGCTGGCCGATCCGCTCGTACAGGTCGATGATCTCTTCCTCGGTCTGCAACCGTTCGCCGTATGGCGGGTTACCGATGATGACACCGTACTCTTCTTTCGGCTTCAAGGCAGCCGCGTCACTGTGGACGAACGTGATCGCGTCACGGACGTCGGCGAGCTCGGCGTTATCCTTGGCGAGCTTGACCATGCGTGGGTCGAGGTCGATGCCGTAGATTTTGAGCGGTTTGTCCCACTCCGCTTTCTCGTTCGCTTCATTGATGGCCTCATACCAAGCTTTCTTCGGTACGCACGGCCAGTCTTGTGAACAGAACTCACGGTTGAGACCAGGTGCGATGTTGCGACCGATGAGCGCCGCCTCGATGGCGAGCGTCCCAGAACCGGTGAAGACGTCGTAGAACGGCATGTCCGGCTTCCAGTTCGTCAGCTGGATCATCGCCGCGGCCATCGTCTCTTTGAGCGGTGCCTGTGAGTGGAGCTCACGGTAGCCACGACGGTGAAGCGCGTCACCTGACGTGTCAATCGTGATTGTCGCCACATCTTTCAACAAGGCGACTTCGATTGGATAGTACGCGCCTGTCTTCGGAAGCCACTCGCCCGGCTTGTCGTATCCTCGTTGCATCGCGTCGACAATCGCCTTCTCCGTGATTTTCTGACAGTCGCGGATCGAGAACAACTTCGACTTGACAGAGCGGCCGTCGACGATGAACCGGGCGTCCCACGGCATGAGATCCGTCCAAGGCAGCTCGACGACACCATCGAACAGTTCCGTGAACGTCGTCGCCTTGAACTCGGCGACGACGAGCTTGACGCGGTCTGCCGTTCGGAGCCATAGGTTCAATCGCGGAATGTCTTCCATTTCTGCGTCGATATATACGCGTCCGTTCTCGACCTCACACGTGTAGCCGAGGTCGCGCACTTCTTTGGCGACGAGCGCTTCGATGCCCATCGCTGCGGTGGCAATCAGTTTTCGTTTTGCCATACTATCCCTACTTTCTATAAGTGTTACTCCTAAAATGGTCATGTAAAAAGGAGCTCAAGTAGGATTGCTTGAACTCCTGGTCAATGTTAAATGAGAGACTATGCTGCCCTATAAGCCATGTTCTGTACTCCGGTGCTCATAACGGTCTCCCTGGCACGATGGAGTGACAATCATCTATCTGCGCCGATTGGCGCCTTCCGTCCCGTTCGGTTCCAGTCAGGAAGTTCCCCTACCATAGTTTGGGTTTCTCGCTCGTGGGGTTTACCTCGTTCCACTCTGAACGTTTCCGATCAGACTCCGTCACTGTGGCACTTTCAAGAAGCTTGCACCATATCCGAGGACTTAGGTGCTTCTTCTGCCGTCAACTTGCGTTGCCTACACTTATCTTTTCGTGTAGCACGATCACTACAGCCATCACAGGCTGTGCGAGCATGGACTTTCCTCAAGACTTGCGTCCCGCGATTGCCCAGACCTCATAGTCACTTTACCCATTGTAGCGGATAACCCGCGAAATGACAACCGAGAACCTGAACTTGATTTTCATGGGCGTCAGCGCTAAAATAAGGCGTGTTCCATTGAACAAGGAGGGATTTTGATGCGTCAAGATGCAAAAAACGGTTGGATTCAACGACTGACCTATGTGATTGAAATCGATGACATTAAAGCGCTCCACCCGAACAACGGCGTGTTCGCCTTCTACCGGAATAATCGACTCGTTCGAGGATTCGAGCCGTTTGACATCAAAGCACCAAATGAATTGTCCAAACGTTCGTATCACTTCGACCATCATAACTTGGCCCACTTACAGGAACGTTTTCCTGAATCAATCCCGACGTTCGACGCGTCGACACAGACACGTCGCGCCTGGAGCGACGACGTCCGCGTCGGCCTCTGCGAGATCATCGTCGACGGGAAACTGAGTTTTGAACATATCGACGATAACGGCAACGTCTTAGAAGCGAATATCCGTTGGAGTGGTGAAGCCATCACGAAAGCATAAATCAACACCCGAAGCCAGCACTGGCTCCGGGTGTTTTTTTATGTCGATTCCGCCGAAGTGTCCGTCTCGACTTGAACCGGTTGCGGCGCATATTTGACCGTCACCACTTTTTCAGTGACGTCGGTCGGCTTCAACAGCACCGTATAGGCCGATTCCGTGTCACCACGAACAGGGAACTTGCCCGGTACATGAAGCGCCTCATAAACGATTTTTTTGTTCGCATCGAGCACGGTGACGATCCCTTTTCGAGTTGTCGCCAATTCGAACATACCGACTTCTGTAGCTTTAATCGAAACCATTGTCTTAACCGGACTAATATAAGAAAATGAGCGAGTAAAAGAGCGTTTATACTTTCCATCGGTTACTGCACCTTGCAAGGTATACTTTCCAGAAGGTAACCAGTCACCAGCTGCATACATTGTAAACGGTGAATCTGAAATTGAAAGAGTCTTAACTTTTCGAGTTCCCTGATAAAGTGCATACGTTGATTTTAAGTTCTGTTTCTTCATAGTCGTCATTCTTGCTTCCTTAACGTAGTTACTTTTAATTACTAAAGGTGCCGTAATGGTAATCGGTCTCGGTGTGTGATCGAGGAGCCGCTTCGTGTTCAACTCCGTATATGTCTTACCACTAGCCTTTGGCATCTTTTGAATCAAGCCTTCCACTTCGGCCGGTGTCAAGAACGGATTGACCGACTTGACAAGCGCGAGACCCGACGATACCATCGGCGCGGCCATTGACGTGCCGTCCATATAAACAAAACTATTTTTCACTCCGAGTGAGAGGACATTCACGCCTGGTGCAACGATTTTGACTTGGCTACTCATATTGCTGAAGTTAGCGACGCGATGGTTCGCATCAATCGCCCCGACCGCGATGACTTCCTTCATATTGGCCGGGAACGAGACGGTCTTCTTCCCATCGTTTCCGGCCGACGCGACGATGATGACTCCTTTAGCTCGGGCCCGGCGAATCGAATCGGCAAGGACTTGATCGTAATCTTGTCCGCCGAGCGACAGGTTGATGATGTTCGCCCCCTTCGCCACGGCCGTATCAACCGCTTTGGCGACGGTCCAAGAATCCGTGTACTCCGAGTTTTTCCCATAGAAGACGTTATAAAAATGATAGCGTACGTTCGGAGCAAGTCCGGCCATCCCAAACTTGTTATGACGACCCGCCATGATGCCGGCCGTATGCGTCCCATGATAATCGACGCTGTATGGCCCTTTCATCGAATTGACGACGCGAGGGACATTATAAAGTTCTTTATGACTACGGTCTGCCGACGAGTCAATCAGAGCGATTACGATGTCTGAAGCACCACGCGTCGTGTTCCACGCCAAATCGGTGCCTGTTTGCTTGATATAATATTGGTTCCCAACCCTCGGCTCGGCCACGACGTAACCATGTTTCTCCAACACGACCGGTTTCGCCGCGTCCACCGACGTCGGCACGAGCAGCGCAAGCGCCGCCATAAGCATCATTTTCTTCATCGCCTACCGCTCCATTCCAAACTTCCTAAGATACCACCATTATCTCAAATTACGGAATCAATTTCCCTTTTTTTCTAAAAATAGATTGTGACATTTTTTCGACGCTCACCAATAGCTCGGTTCGTCAGGCTCATCCATCTCATAGTCGACAATCTTTCCGATGGTCAAATACGTATAATAACGCGCCAGTTCCGTCCGATACGGATCGGGTGTGAATCCGTCGAGGTCCTCACCGAGCGGAGATCCATCAATCGTCTCGAACTGTTGACAGAAAAACGATTCCGTCTCTGTGTCCCAGACGATATTGTCGCCGATATATCCACTACCGAACCGAATATAGTCGATGATAGAAGGGACGATCACCTCGGCCGGGAGCCGTTCACTCATCCGGCCGACCAATTCATAGCGGTCTCGGTCGACATAGTCGGCCTGGTCGAGGGACGTACATTTCAATACTTCCTTGCTGATTTCAATCAATACGACGTAATCCCCCGGTTCGATCGATAACTTCATCTCATCACCTCATCTCAACATCCGCGTAGCTCTATCATATTCAAGTATTCGCAATCAATCCATGAAATCCTGTTTGCCTGTAAAATTTTCCATCTGGTCGATTCATACAACATGACGAAATCTGTTTTTGGTATACTGAATGAGATGACATGAAGAGAGGAAGTGCAGTATGGCCAAACGCCCTTTGACCCCTCGCGAGAGTGAATTGATCGCCACGGCCTTGTTCGTCGTCGGGAACGTCCCTTACGTCGGGCACATCGACCGGCTCGAGTCGATCACGCTCCGGGATATCGCAGACGACTATTTGAGTGGAAAAAATTCCGTCGCCGACGCCGTCGAGGCGCTCGACCAATACATCTATGTCCGACGACACCGTTTCAAAAACGTCACGCCGAACAACCTTTGGACGCTTGACGATCGGACCGAGCAGGAGGCACTCCGCTATATCGTGCGTCGGCCTGAGCTGAAGAAAGGCGAGACGCTCAGCAAAAAGGATCAACCGTTCACTGTGGGCCAAGATATCGAGTTCAAGGTCGATAAACAGCTCGATCGCGGTCAGTTCCGGATTTACATCGGTAAACTGAACGGCTACACGGTGAAAGCCCAGTCGAAAGATAAAGAAAAACTCAAATCGGTCAAAGGATGGATCACCCACCTCGACCGGAAAGACCGACTCGTCTTTGTCAACATTTCCGAGTTCGGGCGCGAACCGATCGACCCGGACGCCAAAGTCCGGCTCGAGGCGATGAGCGCCGCGCTGCTCGGCTGGTTCGCCACCGCCACGTTACCAACCGAGGATGAAGCGATGACGGCCAAACAGATGATTGCCACGCTCCAACGCCGTGACCAACCGTACTGGTTCACGTTGACTGTCGCGATGAACCATCCGAAGCCCGAGCACGTCAAGCGGTGGGGCACAGTCGTCAACCTGCTCGTCAAGGCGAGCGCCGGCGACGCTTCTGCTCTTGAGACACTCGAGGCGCAAGAAGACAAGTATTTCAAAGACGCCTTCTTGCGGGCGCTTCGGGCCTTGCATAAAGAACTGACCAAAACGACATAACATGCAGGTGACCTGCCACGGGTCACCTGTTTTCGGTGTCGTGATAGAAAGGAAGAGAGCGATGCACGTACTGATTGTAGAGGACGATTTGGCTATCCTTCACCTCGTTGAGACCACGCTACAGCGAGCCGGACATACGGTGACAGCTGCCATGGATGGGGCCGACGCCGAGCGACTGTTTATGGCGAACCCTGCCGATGCCGCGATCATCGACATCTTGCTGCCCGGCCTCGACGGACGGACGCTCTGCTCACGTCTGAAGCAAATGACGGACATTCCCGTCATTTTATTGACCGCTCTCGGGGAATGGGAAGAAAAACGAAGCGGCTTCGAACACGGGGCCGATGATTATATGACAAAACCGTTCATCCCGGAAGAGCTGCTGTTCCGCCTTCAAGCCGTCGCAAAACGTTACGCCAAAAATGCGGCCACACTCGTCACAGTCGGACCGCTCAAGCTCGACTTGCGCGATTATCGCCTTGAACTGAACAGTGAGACGATCCACCTGCCGAAAAAGGAGTTCGAGCTGCTCTATCAGCTGGCGGCGTTCCCGGGCCGGGTGTTCACCCGGGATGAACTGATCGAACAAGTATGGGGCCTTGACTTTGAGGGCGATGACCGGACCATCGATGTGCACATCAAACGGCTCCGAGGCCGCTTGCATGACGACACGATCACGATTCGAACGGTTCGGGGCGTCGGCTATACGCTCGAGGTCTCGCCATGAAGACGCTCTATACCCGGATCGTCCTGACCGTGTTCATGATTTTGCTCTTGTCCGGCGCCATCGCCCTTCTCGTCAGCAATGTCGCCTATTACGTCTGGTGGCAGCCGTCCTACAGCGAAAAGACCGAACAGACGGCACAAGCCGCCCTTGACTACTTCGAGACGCATACGGACAGTGAGGCATCGGCCTTTTATCGATTGCTCGCTCAGACGGGCTATCAACTCCTCGTCGTGCGTCCTGACGGTGAGGTCGACCGCTATGGAGGTTCGTTCCGGGACGAGCAACTCGACGAAGCCGTCATCGCCTCGGTCCGGTCCGGCGAACGCTACGACGGGATGCGCGCTTATCCGTTCCACTTGTTTTGGCTCGGCTTGTTCGACAATGAAGTCGTCAACACGTATGGCTTCAGCCTGGACGGGGAAGATGCCGTCTTCATCCGCCCCGACCTTGGCGCCCAAATCCGAGAATTGCACTTGTTCGTCGGCTTGTTCTTTGCACTCCTGACCGGCCTCGCCTTCATCTTGATCGCCCTATCGACAAGCCTGATCGTCCGACCGGTGCGCACATTGACAGATGCGACCCGCTCCGTCGCATCCGGGGCCCGTCCGCTCGATCTCCCGACCGAGCGCAACGATGAGATTGGAACCCTCGCCCGTCGTTTCTCTGACATGGTCGACTCACTGGAGAAATCCGAGGGTGAACGGCGTCGCTTCGTCTCAAGCGTCTCGCACGAATTCCAAACACCGCTCACCTCAATCAAAGGCTACGCCTCGGAACTGGCCGCCCGAACCGAAGGGGACGCCTTGATGTATGCCGGGATCATTCGTGACGAGACGGATCGCCTCTCGGATTTGACAAAACAGTTGCTCCTGCTCGCCCGGCTCGACGAGTCGAACGTGTCGCTCTCCGAACAAGTTGATGTGAGCGCATCGATCGAGGACGTCATTCGTCGCCATGCGTTCCAGCTGGATGAGAAAGGGATCGCCGTCGCGACAGAGATTGACACATCGCTCGTCGTGACCGGCGACCCGCTCTTATTGGCCCAAGTCTGGACCAACTTGTTGACGAACGCGATTCACGCCTCTCATGACGGGGGGCTGATCACCATCAAAGCGTATGCAGCCGATCGTCCGACCGTCTCGATTCAAGATGCCGGCGTCGGAATGGATGAGGCGACGCAGGCACGCCTGTTCGAACGTTTCTATAAAGGAGATATCTCTCGGACCGGGCGGGGCACCGGTCTCGGACTTGCTATTGCCCAAGACATCGTCCGCCTGCATGGCGGTGAGATGACGGTCGAATCCCGTCTCGGGACAGGGAGCACCTTTTACGTCCGGTTTTAGTCCCGTTCATATTCTGTTCATATCCGTCAGTTATGCTTCCTTCATCGCTATGAAGGAGGCTTTTTTGTATGAATTTAGCATTTAAAGAAATGTGGCGGCAAAAACGAAAATTTTCATTAATTTTTGTCATCACCCTACTCATCGTCTTATTGTCGACGTTGATCACCGGGCTTGCCGATGGGCTCGCCTATGACAACGGGGCCAGTTTGCGTGAACTCGACACCGAGACGTTTCAGTTGGCTGAGGATGCGGACGGGCAACTGACCCGCTCGTTCATCGAACTGCCGACGCCAGAAACACTTACACCGCTCGGGGTCAAACCGTTGACACTCGTCGATGGGACCGTGAAACAGGACGCCACGCTATTCACGTTACCGCGGGATTCTGACATCGGACCCGCCCTCGATCTCGCCGTCGGCGAAGTCCTCGTCGATCCAAGCTTTCTCGGGGACTTTAAACTCGGGGACACGATTCAAGATTTCACGACCGGCTACTCATTCACCATCGCGGGGACGACGGACGGACGTTACAGTCATGCACCCGTCATGTGGGCATCGATGGAGACGTGGGAGGCGTTCCAAGCAGACAGCGGACAACCCGAATACGTCTCGGCCTGGCTCGGAGAAACTGAGACGTCGCTCGCAACGCTCTCCAAACAAGACGTCGTCGAGGCCGTCCCGGGCTATACAGCCGAACAAGGCACGTTCACGATGATGCGCGGCTTCTTATTGTTCATCGGTGCGTTCATCTTGACCGCATTCTTTTATATGTTGACGCTCCAGAAACTGCCAGAACTCGGAATTTTGAAAGCGATCGGGATTCGCCCTCGTGTGATCGGCACGGCGCTCGTCACGCAAGTCATGGCAACGGTGCTCGTCGCGAGCCTGTCGGCAGCCGCCTTGACGGCCCTCGTCGCCTCGTTCGTCCCAACTGATATCCCATTCCGTTTCGATGCGGGACATGTGCTGCTCTACAGTGTGATCATGTTCGGGCTCTCACTCATCGGTACGTTGTTACCGCTTTGGAAACTGCGTCACCTTGACGCCGCCGACGCTTTAGGAGGGACATTACAATGAAATTGATGAACATCAGCCACGCCTATGACGGACAATCTGTGTTGCGTGGAATCGATTTGCAGGTCGATGCCGGGGAATGTATCGGCATCATCGGACCGAGCGGCAGCGGGAAAAGTACCTTGCTCCAAATTCTCGGACTATTGAAACGACCGGTCTCGGGACAGGTCGAGCTCGAAGGACGAGACTTGCTCGGTGCCACTGAAGAAGAGCGACGCCTCTTGAGGCTGAACGAAATCGGATTTGTGTTCCAGCAAGCACATCTCGTCCCTTACTTGACGGTCCGGGAACAACTCGAGCTCGTCCAGGCCGAGAGCGAGTCGAAACAAGATCCGATTCGGCTGCTCGACGCGCTCGGTTTGGGGCATCGTCTCGACCAGTTACCAGGGCAACTGTCCGGAGGCGAACGTCAACGTGTCGCGGTCGCTCGGGCCTTGGTCAATCGCCCCCGACTGATTTTGGCCGATGAGCCGACGGCGAGCCTCGATTATGAGAATGGCCGACGGGTGATGGAGTTGCTCGTTACTGAGGCACGGATGAGTGCGCGACGGGTCATCGTTATCACCCATGACGAACGGATGCTCGACGTCTGTGACCGGGTCCTCATGCTTCAGGACGGCCTGCTCCAACCGTCGCCCCGACATCAAAACAGGGAAGACCGCGATTGAGGCGGCCTTCCCTGTTGTTTGTCAGATGACGTGCGCGTGAAGTGGCTCCTCAATCGATGCACTTACGAGTTTTCCTAAATGATGCGTCAACCAGGCGTTGAAACCGATGATGAGTGTCATGTTCCCATGCTCGTCGATTCCGGCCGAATCGACCCGGATTAGTCTTTCCTCGATATGTTGCGAGACGAGAGTGATGCGGGCGAGCGCTAGGACTGATTGGAAGACCTCGTCCGCCGATGACCCAATCGCTTGCGCCACGTCCGACACGGACAGTTCGATCGGTCGTGCCGGCTCAAGCACATAGCGGTCAATCAGCACATCGAGTACCATCGCATGCTGACGATGACCGTTGACCGGGGCACGATAGAAGGTCACCCCTTCGGCGGTCTTGTAATCCACCTGCCCCGTCAAGCACGCGTGCAGCAACTGATCCATCACCTCTCGCCCCATCGCTTCGTCTCCTCCCGCTTCACCTTGATGATTGTCTGGTTCCATCATAGCAAGACGATACTGCTCAAACGAACGGGACAATCATCGGTAAGTCCCTTGCTTAACGGCATGAACCCGCCGTCAAACTGACACTGCGCGTGAACTATCGTCACGTTTTCGGGTACAATAATGGAGAAAGGAGCGGTTCAGATGCAGAAGAGATGGAAAGTTGGACTTGCAACACTATTCACCGGCTACTATGCCATCAGTTATTATGCGTTCAAGCGCATGACGCGAGGCAAACGCAAGACACCAGAGATGCTCTTGGCCCCGTATACGAAAGAAGATCAATCGTTTTATCATGACGTGCCGTTCGAGCACGTCTCGCTCCGTTCTCAGGATGGCTATCGGCTGTATGGACGCGTCTACCGCAATGAAGGGTCGACGAAATGGATCGTGTTCGTTCACGGCTATACCGCCTCTCACAGTTTCATGGCCCCACATTTGGCGATGTTCCATCGCCTCGGGTACAACCTCCTCGCTGTCGACTTGAGATCGCACGGTGAGTCCGAGGGCGTATACGCCTCTTATGGTTACCACGAAAAGCATGACATCACCGATTGGGTCGACTGGTTGCGGGCCAATGAAGTGGTCACGGAAGTCGGATTGCACGGTGTCTCGATGGGAGCTGCCTCGATCTTACAGGCCGGACCGTTAACCGACGTCGACTTCTTGATCGCCGAATGTCCGTTTGACGACATGAGACAGCTCATGCGCCATCAGTTGAACGTGTTACACCGGTTGCCCGGGGACCTGCTCTTGCCAGGGATCAACTATTTCTTGTGGACGCGGGCCGGTTTCCGGATGCATCAAGTCCGGCCCAAATACGACCTCGCCGCGATTGACGCGCCCGTCTTGTTCATCCACGGGACGAAAGATGATTTCGTGCCGACGTGGATGTCGGTCGAGATGAACGCGCTCAACCGGCAAAATGAGTTAGCCCTCATCCATGGGGCTGAGCACACAAACTGTATCTTGAAAGATCAACCCGCCTATGAGGCGGCCGTCAGTCAGTTTCTGAATCGACGACGTGAATCGGTCCAGCGATAAGGTCGAGCAAGGCATGGACGACCATCACTGGCCATAATACCCCCATCGCCAAGTACAAATAGCCGAGTCCCCAGCCGACGATCCCGGTGACCAGAACGCCCCTGACGCCTTGATAAGCATGGGCCAACCCGAACAAGGCGCCGCCGATGAAGGCGAGTGTCAAGGATGAGACGTCAAGATAGAGACTGACGGTGTAGAGGAGCACACCACGGAATATGAATTCCTCGGTCACACCTGCCGTCCACGAGACAGCGCTCCACGCCTTCGCCTCAATATCCGTCCGCGGCAAGAGCAACCGCTCGATTTCGAGCTCATAGTACGGTCGTAACCGCCGCCGTAACCGAGACGAGGTTTTGACGAGCAAGTAAAACGCCAGCAGCACGGAGATGAGGATGGTCGTGAAAAAGAAAAACTTCCAAGCGGACATGTCCCTTTCGACCGGGGCGAATCCGAGACCGACCATGTCTGGCGGGACGCCGAACAAGAAGACGAGGGCGAGCAAAAGCAGACTGAGCCCCCACGACGACTTGACTGTCTGTTCATAGACACGTCCACGACCGAGCGTTTCGATCATCGGCTTCATCAACCGGGCGTTGAACAATTGAACGATCAACAAATACATGAGAATGATGGTAAAGACGGCCTGTTCGAGCATCTATATCCACTCCTGTTCTTCCTGTTAGCTATATGCTACACTATTCGGGTATTGTCTAGAAAGCTAGGAGGCGGAATCTTGAAACGATTGATTTTGCGACTGACCGGTCTCATGCTTGTGATCGTGCTGTGCCTCGGCGCAATCGGCTGGTTTGGTCAACATGATAAAGTGAACAACGCCCTGTACCGGGCCTATTACGGGGACCATGGCGTCCCGTCCGTCCATCGCGATGTGTATGAGGATGCCGCGGCCACGTATGACGTCGATTGGCGCTTACTTGCCGCCGTCCATCGCGTCGAGACGATTTTCTCCCACAGTTCATCGATGCGTTCATCGGTCGGGGCGATCGGACCGTTCCAATTCATGCCGCGGACGTGGCTCGGTTGGCAATATGACACGGACGATCAAAAAGGCGATGTCCCTGAGGACGAAGTCGATTTGACGGATCTCGCGCTCATCGAACAGTACGGCGGTCTCGGACGCGATGGCAACAATGATGGCAAAGCCGACCCGCACAGTCTTGTCGACTCGGCCCATACGGCCGCTTACTATTTGAGCGAGCACGGCGGGACGAAGGCAGACACGACGGACTCGATTCGAAACGCCATCTTCGAGTACAATCGCAGTGAACAGTATGTCAATGATGTGATGTCGTTTTATGAGTCATATCAAACCGATGTGTCTTATTTACCGGATGACAAGGCGTCGGCAACCCAAAGTGTCGCGCGCTACACAATCCGCTACTTGGAATGGTTCGCAGGCTGGGTCTGACCCGGCACTATTTGATTAAAAGTGAGGAAACCTTATGAACACCCATATCGAGGAAGTGACGATTCGTGTCAAGTCGGTCTTCAATGAGGACAAGACGAAGCGCTACTTGCGTTCGTACGAATTCACAGATGTCGTCGACGGCGTCATCTGTGCCGTCATCATCTACTCGCCCCGGATGAGCGATGCTTTCTTGTCCGGTACGACAACGCAGCGGGCGTATATGCTCATGCGGAACCATCTCGATCAACCGATCCGTGAGATGCGCGTCATCAGCCTCGTCCCGACACTCGCCATCAATGACAATCTGCCGTACGTCGAATCGCAACTCGACGAAGTCAACTTTCATTACGTCGAGGAAACGCTCGACGAGGTCGAGGCGAGCGGAGGTATGATTATCGTCGGCTGGGGCTCTCCGGGACGCTTGATGCATCATGCCACCCCGTATAAGGCGCTCTTTGCCGATCATGAGGCGCATATGTTCTGTATCGGCACGACTTCCAAAGGCGAGCCGCAACAGATTCGTATGGCCAACGAGAACACCGTGCTCGAGGCGTTCAATAACGAATCGATCAAACCGAAATTTAGAATCGTAAAAGAGACGAAACAAGACGACTCCGAGTGAGTCGTCTTGTTTCGTTTATATGCCAATCCATACGCTCACTCCAAACAATAGGAGCAAAAGCGACGCCAACAGAAAGTCGTTCCTGGTGACGGGCACAACCTCGTACGTCGCTCGAGGTTCCCCCGTAAACCCACGTGCTTCCATCGAGAACGCGATTCGTTCCGCTTGGCGGATCGATCCAGCAAGAAGCGGAACGATTAATTTGGGGACGTGGCGGATGTGATCGAGTCTCGTCTCCAAACGTACGCCTCGTAGCGCATGCGTTTCATATAGTTGCATCAGTTCTTTTTTTAGAATCGGAAAGAAACGAAAACCGACGAAGACACTATATGCGATTTTTGGTGACAGCTTTCCTTGTTGCATCAAACTGTAGACGAACCGTTTCGGGTCCGTCGTCAGCGTGAACAGAAGCGACAAGGCTGTGAATGCCAACACACGTAAGGAGAGCGTCGCTGCTAGCATCACATTCTCGTCGGTGACGTCGTTGCCGAACAGCTTGAACACGACATCTCCGCTTGATTGCTTTCCAAAGACGAGCGTCGTCCACAATGTCCCGAGCGCGGTCAATAAAAATGGGATCATGAACAACCCCCATCTTCTCCAGCTCACAGCAGAGAATAGCGTTTGAAGTGTAACTGTACCGAGAAAAACAGCAAGCGGAGTCCAAGGGTTATACATGAAGGCGAGACCGAACATGAGACATGCCACGGTCAGAAATTTAATCGTCGGGTTCATCTCATGAAATGTCATCGCGATTCCTCCATCAATAAGCCGTAGGTGCGTAGTAATTCTTTTTCATCCCAGAGTGAAGCGTCATATGGCCCACTCAAGTCGCCGTCACACATCAAATAATATGTGTTCGCAATCCGCGCGAAGCTGAGGTCGTGCGTCACAAACAAAATCGTCTGGCCGGATCGTGTTCGTTCGACCATTAAGTCATAGAGCGCACGAAGCGATACCTCGTCTTGTCCGGCAGTCGGTTCATCAAACGCAATCAGTTGTTTATTAGACAGCATCATCACTCCGATGGCGAGCCTTCGTTTTTGACCGTGACTAAGGGAGAGTGGATGGTGGTCACGCACTGATTCGAGCCCGAGCCGCGTTAAGACGTCCTCAATCGGGCGATTATGGCCATATGCGAGTTCTCGGGTCACATCATTCGTAACGAATAGATGCGCCGGTGATTGCGGGACGAGGCCGACTTCACGATGTTTCCGGGCTAGGCTTCGCAGCCATGTCGACTTTCCGCTACCATTTCGACCGAGCACCGCAATGAGATCACCCTCAGTGACCTTTAACTCGCTCGCTGCTAATTGAAATGTTTTTCGTTTTAAATCCGGTATGTGAAATAACATTTCCTTTCCTCGTTCAACTTTAATTGGAGAGAACGCATAATCTGGTCGGACGATGAACGGTCCATCATAGTCGATGCGCCCACTCACGAGCTTTATTTGTCGGTCAAAAAAATCACCCCATATGTATGGCCGATGCTCGATGACGACAACGTTTACGGTCTGTGCGACGCCGTCGAGCCAACGAACGAAATGATGGGCGGTCTCAGGATCGAGGTGAGCGAGCGGCTCATCGAGGAGGAGCCACTCGGGACGGCCAATCAAGGCACAAGCGACGGCAATTTGCTGCTTCTCACCCCCCGATAGGTCATGAATGGTACGGTGACGATAATCGGTCAAATGCAACGCCTCTAACATTGTGGTGACACGGGCCATCATCTCGTATCTCGCGACGGCAAAGTTTTCGAGCGTGAAAATCAATTCTTCTTCGACCGTCTGCATGACGAACTGACTGTCCGGGTCCTGAAAGACCGTTCCGACGCGCCGGTTCACTTCGCCAGCTTCATACGTATCATAAGAGCGATCGAACAAGTGCAATCTGCCCGTCACGATGCCATCACAATTGTCCGGATAGAGACGATTCATCAAAGCGAGCAATGTTGATTTTCCCGAACCACTTGCCCCTGTAATGACCGTTCTCCCTTTTGTTAGACGTAGTGTGATATCCGTCAAGACATCGCATTTCTTGTTCGGATAACGAAATGTCAGATGTTCTGCCTCAACCATGCATACGGTCCTGTCGCGCGAGAGCATACCCATCAAGCGCGCCCGCCCGAAGCAACAAGTCGCTCAAAATCTTACCGCCCAGACCAGCAATCAACATCCCGCTCGTTGCGCGTAAAGCGAACATCGTAGCCACATATGTCGGACTGAGGGCATTGAGCCCTCCCATGACGTACGTATATGCGAAACTTGTCACAGCAGCACTGAATCCGGCGAGCATGAGCACCCAAAGATCATAGCGTTTATAACCCGTCAAAGCGAACGCCGCTTCGGCGCCGATCCCTTGAACGATCCCGACTAAAATGATGCGCGGTCCGATGGCGTTGCCAATCATCATCTCAATCGTCGCCGCAAGCACTTCGGACAAGAATGCAGCCCCAGGCTTGCGAATGATATAAGCTGCGATAATCGAGACGATGAACCATATCCCAAAAATCCATTCGTAGGCGATTGGTCCAATCAGACCGGCCCACAAGTTCCCAGCATGGACGAACGCCAAATAGACCACCGCGAACACGACCGATAAAATCGACAACAAGACGATCTCTTTTAACTTCCACGATTTAAGCATCCATACGTCCCTCGTGTGACGGACTGTTCACGCTGAACGTCACCGTCATGACGACGTGGCTTGTCTTCTGTCGGACGCGATCAAACGTCGCCTCATAGAAAGCGAACACCGGCTCGATGTCCCCATGTATACCTGAGGCGTAATGCATCGAGTCATTGAAGACACCTCGCTCTTTCGCAAAAGCGATTTCTTCGTAGATGATGTCCATATAGTCGTCATCACCGAGCGGATAGAGCGCGAACTGTGAGGAGACATATTGCGGACCGACGGGACCATTAAGCGGTTCGCTCGACACAACGAGCACTTCATCTCCGGCCGTATCCCCTGGACACCCGACCGAGAACGTCCCGCTCATCGACACATGTTCCCCTGTCTTTGTCGCGTGTGACAGCACGGCCTTAGCCACATCGAATACATGCTCACTTCGTCCACGGATGACCGTCGACACGTCATCGGTATGTCGCCAGACGTATTGTAAATCCGTCTCCTTCAACGCCCCTTTGATGATGCTCACGAAATCAGTCGTCATCGGGCTCAGTGTAAAGCGGAACCCGACGATCGGGCTCGTTCCACATTGTTTGTTCATGTTCTATTCCCCCTTATTATGTGTACACAAAAAAGCCGCATCCATGAGAATGCGGCCACTCGTCCAATTTTAATCCATTAGAAAAAGTGCCACACTTCCTCACGCCGGTATTACCCGGATCGAGTCATAAGGGATTGGAGCCATGCTCACATCTCAGCCGAAGCACCCCTAGTGTAGTCCAATGTATGCGGTTGTTCATGCAAGAATCAGTATAGACGACCGCTTTCATTTTGTAAACGGTCTTATGAGAACGTGACGACCTCGTTCCCCGGAAGTGTGTCCCGGAGCGTCGACCAATCCAGCGCCATCTCCTCATCTGTCAGCAGACAGTGATCGAGCTCTTGTTCGATGATGGCTCGATCCATCCGCTGCCCGATCAAGACGAGCTCCGTCTGTCGGTCACCGTACGGTTCGACATAGTCGGCGGCGAGTTCCGGTTCGGCCGCGAACATGTGACGACGCTCATCTTCCGGAAGCGTCGCGAGCCAGCGCCCGGCATGTTCGAGCGTCGAGGCGTAGCCCGCTTGTGAAAACAGACAGGCGAGGTCGTTCCGGGAAGCAATCCATAAGAACCCTTTCGCGCGGACGATTTCTTCCGGAAACGCCTCGATCCAGGCATGGAGACGCTCCGGGTGGAACGGCCGACGCCGACGATAGACGAATGAACTGATGTCGTATTCTTCCGTCTCCGGCGTGTGCACATCTGTCTCAAGTTCTTGAATCCACCCGGCCGCATGCATCGCCTGTTCGAAATCGAACAAATTGACATCCAACAGCTCGGTCAATTCCACGTTCGCATGGACAGACGTCAACAGCTTCGCGGTTGGGTTGAGCGCCTTAAACAGTCCGGTCATCTCGCCGAGTTCGGTCTCGGTCACGCGATCCGCCTTGTTCAAGACGATGATATCGGCGAATTCGACTTGGTCGACGAGCAGGTCGACGACTTCGCGGACGTCCGTCGCCTCAATCGCCTGCTTGCGTTCATGGAGCGACTCGCCCGATTTGAAATCTTTTAAGAACCGAAACGCATCGACGACGGTCACCATCGCATCGATATAGACTCGGCTCGTCAAATCGATGCCGAGGGCGTCATCGGCATATGTAAACGTTTGGGCGACCGGGATCGGCTCTGAGATACCGGACGACTCGATGATGATTCCGTCGAGGTCCCGGTCGTTCGCAAGCTCTGCTACCGCCTCGAGCAGGTCCTCACGGAGCGTGCAACAGATGCAGCCGTTCGATAGTTCGACCAACTTTTCGTCCGTCCTTGAAAAACCGCCCTGTTCAATCAATCGCTCATCGATATTCAACTCGCTCATGTCGTTGACGATGACGGCGTATTTCTTGCCCGTCCGATTGTTCAATATGTGGTTCAATAGTGTCGTCTTACCGCTTCCTAAATAACCGGACAGCACGGTGATCGGGATTCGTCTCATTCTACCCACTCCTAAATCGTAATGATTACTTTTTAGATGATGACGGGTCGGTGACGTCTTGTCAAGAAAAAAACACGCCCGTTTCCGGACGTGTTCTCCTGCCTATTCTTCTAACGCCTTGCGTTCGGCCTCTGAGCGTGGATAGGCGTTCGCCTGCCACTCGGCTCGATAAATCGAGTCGAGCTGGGTCAGACCGACCTCATCCGCGTCCTTATCGGCATCCACACTCGGCGTCTCATCCCACCGCGGATTCAAATACGTATGATCGTCTTCCCGGTTCGCTTCCAACAGCTTTTGAATCCCGACCCGGGCGACCGCCGCGAGCGCCAAACCGATTCCCGCACGAACGAGCAATCGTTTTACCATCTTCGTACCTCCTTATCGACCAAACCGATAGAGCGGCATCCCTTTCACATCTGTATCAATTTTAAAGACCGAACCTGCGTCCGGATGGGCCTCGAGCGCCGCGTCATCCATTCCTTCGCGCGCCGTCGTGATGGCAAGTTGTTTCAAGTCATCACCGACGAAACAGCATGACGTGACGTTCGGGGCCGGCACGAGCACCTCGAGCACTTTTTCACCCGTCTTCGGGTTCCAGCGCGAGACGCGTCCGCCCGCGAAGTGGGCAATCCATAAAAAGCCGTCTTCATCGGATGTCATACCGTCCGGGAATCCTTCCTCATCTTTGAAATCGATGACGACTTCCCCATCCCCGAGTGTTCCTGTTTTCAAGTCGTACGGGTATTTGCGGACCGTCTCGGTCGGTGTATCGATATGGTAGAACGTCGAGTGGTCCGGAGACCATGTCAGACCGTTCGACAGCGTCAGTTCACTGAGCATGACCTCGGTCGTGCCGTCACGGTTCAAGCGATAGAGCGTCGCCTCGTTCTCCTCGTCGTTGAGATGAAGCGTCCCGGCAAAGATTCGTCCGTACGGGTCGGCCTTTCCGTCGTTGAAGCGAAGATCACCTTCCGGGTCATCGAGTTCGACGAGTTTATCGAGTCGCTTCGATCCCTCGTCCCATTCATAGATGCCGTCTTTCAAGCCGACGACGACGCCGTCTGTCACTTTCGGGACCGCAAACCCGATCTGTTGTCCCATATCGAACGATGACAGCTCGTCTTCCTTTTCGTCGTACCACCAAAGTGTGTGTCCTTCGATGTCGACCCAATAGAACCGTTTCAGTTCAGCATCCCAACATGGGCCTTCCCCAAGTGTATTTCTGACTCGAATCCATAACGCCGCGTTTACTGTCTCCATTGAATTGCCTCCACTCTCTACATTGATTTCAACTGACTATTCCCTGAGCGGATGAGGTCTATTCAAGATTTTTCAAAATCGTTCCGCAGAGTCGTGGGCGATGTCCGTTTTTTCCTTCGTCGGAGCGGCTCTATGAAAAAAAAAACTCCTTGAATCATTCGATTCAAGGAGTCCACTTATTTCGCACCTTCGACGTTCATATGTTTACTGCGCAACTGGCCGCATGCCGCATCGATGTCAGTCCCATGCTCAAGGCGGACACCGGTGTTGATGCCACGCTTCTTCAAGACATCATAGAACGCCATGATGTCCTCCGAGGTACTGCGCTCGTATTGGATATGCTCGTTGACCGGGTTATACGGGATCAAGTTGACGTACGACTTGTCCTTAATATCGTCGATGAGCGCCGCCAATTCCTCGGCGTGCTCCGGTAAATCGTTCACTTTCGACAGGAGAATATATTCGAACGTGATTCGTTTGTTCGTCTTCTCGACGTAATACCGGATGGCCGGCATGAGCTTGTCGAGCGGGAACGCCCGGTTGATTTTCATGATTTGCGTCCGCAGCGCGTCGTTCGGCGCATGGAGCGACAACGCCAAGTTGATGCGCAAATCGAGGTCCGCGAACTTGTAAATCTTGTCGGCGAGTCCGCTCGTCGAGACGTTGATTTTACGCGGCGCGATCGCGAGACCGCGCTCGTCCTTGACGACACGCAGGAAGTCGACCAAGTTGTCAAAGTTATCGAACGGTTCGCCGATCCCCATGACGACGATATGGCTGACCCGGGCCCCTTCGCCGACTTCGTCCAAGTAGTGTTGAACGGTCATGATTTGTTCGACGACTTCGCCCGCCGTCAAATCACGTGTCTTCTTCAAGAGACCGCTCGCACAGAAGCTGCAGCCGATATTGCACCCGACCTGCGTTGTCACACAGACCGAACGGCCGTACTTATGTCGCATGAGCACAGTCTCGATATAGTGCCCGTCGTGTAGTTTAAGTAAAAATTTGACCGTCCCGTCGCCCGCCTCTTGTTTGACGAACAGGTCTTGCGTCGAGATGACGTATTCGGCGGCGAGCGCCTCAAGCACCTCGGCCCGTACCGAGATGTCCTCGATTTGTTTCACTCGATCGATGTAGAGCGAGTCCCAGATTTGTCTCGCATGGAAGGCGCTGTATCCCCAAGAGACACACACTTCTGTCAGCTGATCGAACGTCAGCCCGTATATAGATGGTTTCATTGCTATCTGTCCTTTCTTCAATCCGCATACGTACCATTGTAGCGGACGTGGACGACGGGTGCAACGTTCTTATAACGGTGGAACGGGACGCGAAATATGTCGCTCGAACGCATACGCCAGACGAATCAAGTCACGTTCGGCATAACTCGTCCCGGTGAACGATAGGCCGAACGGCGCCCCACTCGCTTTCAAGCGATATGGGATCGTGATGGTCGGATGCCCGGCTTTTGCCGCCATGTCATAGTTCAAATCGTGAGGCAAGACGAGCGCGTGCAACTGCTGTTCGTTTAATAGGCGGTCGAGTCCGTCCGTCTTGGCGTCACGCACGTCATCGAGCCTGCGCGTCAAATAGGCCGCCTCGATGAGACGTCCCGACAATCTTTCCGCTTTCTCGAACGTCTTTTGTCCGTGCGGGATCGTCTCAGGATGTCTGTTGTTCCAGTCCATCAAATCCGACAACGTCTCGTACGGGAGCGTCGTCGTGGCCAGGTACGCCTCGATCCCGAGTTTGAACTCGTGGTACAAAATATCGCCTTGGTCGAGTGTATCATGGGCGGGCAGTTCGACTTCGACAAGGTCGATGCCGCTCTGTTTCAACAGCTCGGTCGTCTCACGGTATAATGCTTGTTCTTCTGCTGATAAATCAGCTTTGACGATCCCGACACGCATCCCGACCGCTTGGCGCTCGTCGAGGCACGTCCGATACGGCGGGCCGGCCGGGAGGTTGAGTGTCGCCGGGTCCGCCGGGTCTTCCCCTACCATCGCCTCAAGTGCCCTTACCGCGTCTTCGAGCGTTCGTGCCATCGGTCCCGCCGTGTCTTGCGACCGCGAAATCGGGATGATGCCACTCCGACTGATGAGGCCGACGGTCGGTTTGATGCCGACGATGCCATTGTGCACGCTCGGATGGATGATGGAGCCGCTCGTCTCGCTACCGACAGCGAGCAGTGTCAGGTTCGCTGCGACCGCAGAGGCCGAACCTGAGCTCGAACCTCCGACATCGAGCTTATCCCCATATGGATTGAGCGTCTGCCCACCGACACCGCTCCAGCCGTTCGGCATGCCCTCGGTCAAAAAGTTGGCCCATTCGGACAAGTTCGCTTTCCCGAGGATGATGGCCCCGCTCGCTCGCAGGTTTTGGACGAGATGGGCGTCCCGGCCTGCGAAGTGATGTTCGAGGGCGACGGCCCCGGCCGTCGTCTTCATGAGTCCGGCTGTCTCGACATTGTCTTTGATCAAGACAGGAATGCCGAGTAGCGGCAAGCGTAGCCCGCGACGAAACGCCCGGTCAGCCGACTCGGCCTCGAACAACGCGTCCGGGTTCACTTGAATGACCGCCTTCAGTTTGTCATTGAACTGGGCGATCCGGGTCAAATAGTAGGCCGTCACGTCACGCGCCGTAATTGTTCCTTCTTTATATCCGCGATGGGCAGATTCGATATCGAGTTCCATAAAATCAAATGTGTCAGTCATATTGATTCCTCCTTTGGTCACTCGATGGTATTCGCTATCGACACATGATTTCCTGTTTTCGTTCGCCAACGAATGTGTAACTTGGTACACTGAAAGAAAAGGGAGGTTACTATGAACCGTTCGTACGTACTTGTCTTAATGTCCGTCTTTGCCTTGTTCTTCTTACAGTTATATGCCGGGGACGCCCCGTATACGCTACCGCTCTCCATCGTGCTCGTCATCCTGATTCTCGGTGCCACCTTGCTCCAACTACGGCGCAAGCCAAACCGTTGACTCCGCTTCAAATCTGATGGTATGATGCTGTCACCAACTACATATCGATATCTTGAGTGAACGAGAGACCTGGCTCTATGACTTCACAGCAACCTGCTACGGCAAGGTGCTACTACCAGCAAGGCGATTGCCTTGGCCGATATGACAGAGCGCTCATGTCGATGACATGGGCGCTTTTTTTGGGAATGAACATGAGGGGGGACTTATTAATGGAAAAAGCAACATTCGCAGGCGGCTGCTTTTGGTGCATGGTGACACCGTTCGAGGAACATCCCGGCATCGAGTCGATCGTATCAGGTTATACGGGAGGTCACGTCGACGATCCGACGTATGAACAAGTGAAGACAGGGACGACAGGACACTATGAGGTCGTCGAGATCACGTTCGACCCGACGCTGTTCGCTTACGAGCGACTGCTCGAACTGTATTGGATTCAGACCGATCCGACCGATGACGGCGGTCAATTCCAAGACCGAGGCAGTCAATATGCGCCGGCCATCTTCTATCATACGGAAGAACAACGCGTGCAGGCAGAACAGAGTCGCGATGCGCTCGCGGCGAGCGGACGTTTCCAACAGCCGATCGTCACGAAAATCTTACCGGCCGACACGTTCTATCCGGCCGAGGAGTACCATCAAGACTTCCATAAAAAAAATCCGGCCCACTATAAAGAGGACCGGAAAAAATCTGGGCGTGACGCATTCATTGAACAAGCCTGGTAAGCGAAAGACGGGTCGTCTGACCCGTCTTTTAGCTTTTAGCGATTCCGAGCATGAATCCAGCCACGACGATGAGGCCGATACCCATAAAGACGAAGACACGTTCTTTCGTCGTTTTCTCTTCTTTTAACAGATAGATCCCGCCGAGCGTAGCCACGACGACGTTCAATTGCGACAAGGCGAATGACGTCGCGATTCCGACTTCACCGCTCGACACGAACAGCCCGAAGTTCCCGATCCCCCAGGCGATCCCGGCCAAGATGTTTTTGAACGTCTTCGGATCGAACTTCTTCACGTCTTTCTCACGCAGGCTGAACAACAGCGCCGCGACGAACATCCCGACCGACTGTGGCAAGATGGCCGTGATCCCGTCGACCTCGAAATAGTTCGTCAGGACGGCGTACGTCACGTAACCGATACTCGACACGAGCAGAACGAGCAAGCCTTTCTTCAAGGCGCCGCTGCTGTCGCCGTCTTTGTTCTGCTGATACGACGTCAACGCAGCCCCAATCACGATGAGAACGAGCGCCGAAAATCCGAGCCATAGTTCGGTCGTCGTTTTCCAGTCTCCGAGGACGATGACACCGAACAACGATGTACCGAGAAGCTGCATGCCGGTGCTGATCGGCATCGCCTTCGAGACACTTAAAATTTGAAACGATTGGAACTGTAAATATTGTCCGAGTGCCCAAAACGCGCCGGAGATGAATCCGGTCACGATCGCGAGCGTCGTGAACCCGGGATTGAACACGAGTGCGATAATGACCGCCATCACCATCGCCCCGATTGTCGTCCCGATCAACTGTTGAATCGGCTTCCCACCGACCTTTGAGACGATGAGCGGGATACTCCCCCACATCAAGGCAGGTAAGAGTGCGAGTAAAATCATTTCCATACATGACACCTGCTTTCGTAATATAACATCATTTGTGATTTTCCCACGTTCAGTGCTGATTAAACTTTGTTCAAAAAAATTAAAAATAGCCATTGCCAAATGTTTTACTAGGATGATATAATAATTTTCGAACGGGGCATTAGCTCAGCTGGGAGAGCGCCACGCTGGCAGCGTGGAGGTCAGCGGTTCGAGCCCGCTATGCTCCATTATTGAAGTCACCACTTATTTGAGGGGTGACTTTTTTTGCGTCGCCGCTCGGTTTAACTCATCCGCTAGCGGGTAATGATTGTAAGACATCATTATTCTAAAGGGGGACTTATCATGGACCGAGCCTCTGTCGAAGAGACCATTTTAGCCGTCATCGACTGTATGCGGGCAAGCAATCATTGTTTCTCAAAATGCTTACAAGAAGAAGACTTGTTGATGGTCGCCGAGTGTATCCGGCTGACGAAAGAATGTTCGGAAGTGTGTGCACTCGCCTTGAACGCGCTCGAGACCGATTCGGCTTTCACCAAACCGATTGGTGCACTCTGCGCCCAGGTGTGTGACACGTGCGCCGTCGAATGTGGCCGCCACTTGCACGATCATTGCCAACGCTGTGCCGAAGCATGTCTCCGCTGTGCCGAAGCATGCCGCAACCTCGTGGCCGCATAATCGCTTTTTAGTCTAACGATATGTTAGACTTTTTTTATACTTGTTTTTACGAGAAAGGGATCAATTATGCCACATTCAATTCTTGCCATCGACGTCGAGACGGCGAACCGCGATAGTCGCAGCATCTGCTCTGTCGGCTGGAGCCTGCTCGTCGACGGTGAAATCATCGAAACGAACCAACTGCTCGTCAATCCGGAGGAAGACTTCGATGCCGGCAATATCCGGGTCCATGGCATCCGGCCGAGCGATGTCTGGGACGCCCCAGCGTTACCCGAGGTGCTCGAACAGCTCTATCCGACGCTGCGGGATGTCGACCTCGTCATGGCACACAACGCATCGTTCGATATGGGCGCGTTCAAGAAAGCGATCGCCAAATACGATTTATATACGTTTCCGACGATCGAGTACGGCTGTACCGTCAAGTTGTCGAGAAAACTGTATCCAGGTCTGCCGAATCACAAGCTGAACGCGATGGCGGAATATTTGAACGTCCCGTTCATGCATCACGATGCGGCTGAAGATGCTCGCGTCTGTGCCCTGCTCATGCGCGACATGATGCAGAAGACCGGGATCCATGATCCGCGTGAACTGCACCGGTACACATCGGTCAAGCTCGGAAAACTCGCTTATTGAACGATATGCATGCCAGACAGGCCAAGACACACGTCTTGGCCTGTTAGCGTTTAAAGATCCATTTTTTCTGGACATAATAACTGACGACGAACAAGAAGCTGTCGACGAACACTTTGATCCACACCTCACCGTCGCGGATGACATAGAACAGCGCATAGACGAGACCGGCCGACAGCGCCATCTGCAATCCGACGAGACCGAAGTATTTCGGCATCGCCCGCTTCGCCTTCGAATGGAACACAATTTTCCGATTGACGAAATAATTGAACAGCGATGACAGGATACGGGCCACGACCGTCGCAATCAAGACGTGCGTCGTCTCGAACCACGGATTCAACAAATAGACGAACAAGGCATAGAACCCGATGTCTAACAGAAATGATGCGACCGATGATAATGAATAGGCCAAAAACATGCGATAGATAAGAATCGAGTCGATCACCGGCCGGAAATGGGACGAGGCGTTTTCTGCCACATAGACGGTTTGAATTGGTGTCTGATGAATCGGGACTTGCAATCGTTTCGTGAACGTCAACATGTTCATCTCGAACTCATAACGGTTCCCCGGCACATCAAGCAATTGTTCCGCATACCGCAGCGGAATCGCCCGAAGGCCGGTCTGGGTGTCCTTCAGACGAAGACCGCTGCCGAGCAACATGACGCCGCGCGTCATCTGATTTCCGAATCGGCTCCGGAACGGAATGTGTGCGCCCGAGAAATCACGGCAACCCATGACCAGATGATGCGGCCGCTGAATACCCGCCTCATATACATGTCTTACATCTTCCGGCAGGTGTTGCCCATCCGCATCGACGGTGATGACGCCATGCGTGCCCGGGAACTGTTCGACGACGTGACGAAGCCCCGTCTTCAACGCCGCGCCCTTGCCTTGATTCCGTTCATGGACGAGGACGGTCGTCACCCACTTCCTGACCTCTTCAAACACCGGCCGGGACGTCTCGGCACTTCCATCGTTCACGACGATCACATGGACAAACCCTGTCTCTTTCAGCTCGCGGACAAGTGTGAGAAGCGCTTGATCCGGATTATAGGCCGGAATCACGACGACATACTCATCTAGACGTTCCACGGAATGCATTTGCATCGCCACCCCTCCTTCCCTCCTTCTATACCCAAGACGATGAAAAGTGATTCCTCGGTCCGCGGCAAATAAAAAACACGGTGCCTCGGAGGACACCGTGCCAGATTAACCGATGAAGATGAAGTAAGACGAAGCGAAGTAGACGAGTACGACGAGCACTGACGGCAAGACATAGCGGAACTTCGACGTCACGTCTTTACGAAGGAGCGTATACATGACCAACACCGACAAAATCGTGATGCCGATCGCCGTCACTAAGTGAGACGCAGCCACGTCGGCCAGAATCGAGCCGTCTCGGTAGAAGACATCCGACATCGCGATGATGAGCATGTTGAAGATGTTGCTTCCCAAAATCGAACCGAACGCCAAGTTGACGTTACGAAGTTTCAAGGCGACAAATACCGATACAGCCTCCGGGAGCGAGGTCGTCGCGGCAATCAAGAAGCTACCGACGAAGCTCGAACCGAGACCCGTGACGACGGCGATCTGATCGCCCAATACCGATAGTGCTGTCCCCGCCCCCATGATGACGAGTGCGGCGATGATGAAGCCGATGACCGCACGTTTGACCGTGATCGAACTCGTCGCACTCGCGCCGATTTCTTGTACGGCCTCATGTGCAGCTTCCCGCTCGACGGCAGGTTGTTGCGGGCGCTTGCCGATATAGTAAATCCCGATCCCGTACAATACCGCGATCAACAAGGCGTCAATCCCGATACCGAGAATCGTGAAATCGATGCGGACGATGAGGGCGATCATCGTGACGAGCGTCAACATGAGACCGAGACCGGCCGTATAGAGATGGTCTCGGCTCGCCTCATTGAACAAGCGTTTCTGACGATAGAACAGATCGAACATCGCCAAGATGAAGATGTTGAACAAGTTCGATCCGAGCATGTTCCCGATGGCGATATCCGGGTTATTGATCATGACGGCCGAGACGCTCGTCGTCACTTCCGGCAACGATGTGGCACCGGCTAGCAATACCGTCCCGACGAGCATCCCGCTCATCGTCGACTTCTCACTGATGACGTCAGCGTAAGTCGAGAGTTTCATGGCGGCATACACGGTGAGTGCTGCGGCCAAGATGAAGTAAATAAATACCATTTTCCTGTGTCTCCCCTTTTTTCAAAAAATCAAAAAAGACCTTTTTATGGACGCCGAAGAAGCATCCATAAAAAGGTCTCGCGGACTTGGATCAGAAGCTCGATGGACCGAGTGCGTTGCACCGTAGTGACGATCCATCGACCACATTCGTGGTCGCTACTCCCCTTCTTATGTTCACGATGAATATATCACGTTTAAGGTTACTTGACAATCATTTCACTCAAGCCACGTGACGATCTCGTCCGACTGCAATGCCATTCGATACGATAATTCATCGATTGCTTGGAGTGCCGGGAGCGACAAGCGTTCCCACAGTCCTGCTTCTTTCAATTGAGCCGACAAGGCGTCGAGCTCGGGTTGGTTGACCTCGGTCCCGTGACGATATCCTTCGCGCATCGTCTCGTTCAGCTCAAAAGCGGTCTGACAAAGCGTCGTCGTCTCTTGAAGCCACTCCTCTTCACGGAACCCATGTTTGATGACACCGAACAATTTCTCTAACTTCTCGGTCCGCCCTTCTTCGACTCCGTAAAACAACAAGTTCATTTCCGTCTCGAACGCTTCGATGAGCGTCGTCGTCTGCGCGAACGGCTTCAACGCATGGAGCAGTTCATGATAATACCAGGATTGGTCGCGGAGCGGCCGATTGAAACGGTCCCATACTTGTTTGCCGGCAGACTCGACGTCGAGACGAATCGAACGCAGATTATGTAGCTTGTCCGCGGCCAAGAGTGCGACTTCATCATACTGCATCGTCCGCACATGCTGAATCGTCATCCGTTTGCGTTCTTCCCACGACTGGTGTTTCCCCGGCTCGGACACAGCCTTGACTAGACGTGTCACTTCATATCCAAATCGTTCACTCAGTTCATCAGGTGTCGTCAACGTATCTTCGAGCAAGTCGTGGAGCAGACCCGCCACGACGACCGGGACGGGTTGCCGATCTTCGACGAGCAACATGGAGACGGCAACAGGATGGGTCAAGTAAGGAATATTCGTTCCTTTTCGAAACTGTCCGTCGTGACGGACGGCCGCGAAACGGAGTGCCTCCTCGATGATTTGATGCACGACGTTTCCTCCTTCGCTAGTTTCAATGTACTCCCCATCCTATACCCGTCACTAGGCCTTTACACGCATATCGGTTGTTAAAATATAGGGTAATGGTCCCAGTTTCTTGATTCAAGCTTCGTAAATCATCTTTTTCGTCATGCCCCCATCAACGATCAAATTATGCCCGTTGACGAAATCGTTTTTCTCGTCAATCAAATAAGAGACGGCGCGGACGATATCCTCCGGTGTCCCGACACGTCCTGACGGATGCTGCGCGTGATCGATATCACGAAGGGCATCATCCGAGGTATGGATCCATCCGGGACTGACCGCATTCACCGTGATTGGTCGTTCAGCCAAAGAGACCGCCATCGACTGGGTCAACGAAACGATCCCGCCTTTTGAGGCACCGTACGCTTCCCAATCAGCCTCGTTCTGAAGCGCGCGGGTCGAGGCCACGTTGATGATGCGGCCGAAATCAGCCCCTTCGTTCAACGTCAAGAAAGCTTTCGAGCAAGCGAACGTCCCGACGAGGTTGACATCGATTACGCGTTTGAACGTCTCGACGTCGAGTTCGGTTATCGGCTTGACGAGCGAGGATACGCCACCGTTATTGATAAGCACATGGGCGGTGCCGATTTCTTGATGAATAACTTTGAATACGCGGTTCACATCCTCATGATCTCCCAGATCCATCTGATGGAACGTCACTCCTTCAAGTTGTGGGTCTTGCCCGATATCGAGTCCGACAACACGATATGTCGTGCTAAAATGGCGGGCCAGTTCCCGCCCGATTCCTTGGCTGACACCGGTTATAATCATCGTCTGTTTCATTGTCACCCCTCCTGGACAGTAGAATACCCTGATTGCATGAAAATGAGTCCTATCAGTTCGACCAAAGTGTTTGGTCTGACGTCGTCACGACGGTCGCACCTGCCTCAAGGGCAGCCTCGATTTCTTCAGACGACGAGATCAAGCCGCCAGCGAAGACTGGAATATTTGTCGCTGCTTTCACGCACCGGATATATTTCGGGACGAGACCTGGTAATACCTCAATATAATCCGGTTGAGTGCGGTTGATGAGGCGATAACTCTTCTCGAGCGAACTCGAATCGATTAAAAATAGACGTTGCACCGTTTTAATTTGCTTTTGTTTCGCTTTTAAAATGACACTGCCTTTCGTCGAGATGATTCCATACGGTCGAAACGTCTGACACACATATTCGGCCGCATATTCATCCGCCTTCAGACCTTGAATCAAATCGAGATGGACGAACACTTGCTTGTCATGGGCCGCTAGTAACTGAAACACGGCATCAAGCCGGGCCACATGGACTTCAAGCAAGACGCCAACTTTGAATGACCCTTTCACAAATGTCTCGAGGTCTCTCATGTCTCGGAGAGCAGGCAAAATCGTTTGACCTTCAATCATTCCCACACAACCTTTCTCCATTCCAGTTTCTCTCATTATCTGTACAACGTCATCTGGAAATCAAGGTTTACCGATTCAATATAGCGGGAAAATAATTTTAACCTATGCGCAGAGAGGGAGTAGTGACATGGTGAATGAAGTAGATGTACGGATTGAGACACCGACACCGGAGGAGCATCAACGCCTTCGCGTCAAAGCAGGCATGCCGAAGCGTTCCGACTCAGGCACGGTAAAAGGGCTCGCTAACACGTTATACGGCGTTTGTTTATATAAAGACGACACGATGGTCGGGATGGGACGTGTCGTCGGGGACGGCGGCATGGTGTTTCATCTCGTCGATATCGTCGTCGATCCCGAGTGTCAAGGCCTTGGGCTTGGTAAATTGATCATGGAACGATTGATGGATTGGATTTTACAGGAAGCCGACGAGACGGCCATCATTAGTCTGATCGCTGACATTCCGGCAGACGGCCTGTATCGCCAGTTCGGATTTGACTATTCTCGTCCCGAATCGGTCGGGATGGAATATCAATGGAGTGAAAACTGATGGTGAAGCAATCCTTCCCTTTTTTAGGGGGGGACGTATGGACGTATTCAATGTAATCGTATTCCTCGGATTGGCACTCACCGTAATCTCGGTGCTCAGTTTGATCATCGAGCGGTTGTTCGTTCCTAGTATCCTCGCCTTCATTGCCGTCGGCGTTGCGGTCGGTTTCTTTCGGGATGGGAATGAGGTCTTCAAAATCGCCGGGGAGATCGGGATTATTCTCTTATTCTTTCTACTCGGTTTAAAGTTTCCGCTGAGCGAGCTCGTCAAGCGAATGAAACAAGTGTGGAAAGCAGGCGTCCTAGATGTCCTTCTCGCCTTCGGGGTCACGATTGGAATCGCTTTGTTGTTTGGTCTCGACTTCTCACAAGCATTTTTGATCGGTGCCGTCCTCTATGCGACGAGTTCGTCGATTTCGGCGAAACTTCTCGAGCGACATTCTGAGAAACATGAAGATGTGAAAGAGTTCGTACTGGCGCTCCTCATCTTCGAAGACATTTTCGCCCCGCTCATTTTGACCGTTGCCCCGTTCATCATCCAAGACGAACCGATCGCTTTCACGGACATCGGGAAAGTGTTCGCCGGATTTCTGATTTTTTGGAGTGCTCCTCTTCATCGGGTCTCGTTTCGTTTTGAACCGACAGCGGTTCGTCAAACATTTGTTGCGACAAGATGATGCGAGTATCGGTTTGATTGGATTGATTCTATTTTTTCGCCGGGATTGGCATGGTGTACGGCCTGTCCGAGATCCTCGGGGCATTCATCGCCGGAATCATCCTTGCGGGCATCCACGATGTGCGGCCGTTGAAACGATTGACGGTACCCGTTCGCGACTTGTTTTTGCCGATTTTCTTCATCTCGTTCGGGATCTCCATCAATCTCGATCAAGGGTCATCGTCAATGCCCTCTTCTTCGTCCTGATCGTTTGGGGTGTATTGTCGAAGTGGATCGTCGGACGCGTCGGGGGTCGCATGTATGGCTTGACGCGGGTGCAGGCGAACGAGGCCGGCTTCTCACTCGCCCCGCGTGGCGAGTTCTCGATTTTGTACACCGCCCTATCGAACGGAGCGATCAACTTATTTGTCGGTCTCTATATTTTCGTCTCGGCCATCGTCGGCATCGTCTTGTTCCGCTTCTCTGAGATTCTTGCTAACAAGACGGAGGAAAAACTTGAGAAAGTACTTCCCGATGAGACAAAAAATAAAGAAGATCAATGATAGAACACAAAAGGAGGACCTTCACGCGAAGGTCCTCCTTTGTTCGTCAAAATGATGATGCTTGTTTCGACTGTTTTTTCTTGCGTTTCTTGCGCCAGATGAAAAAGACAATCAGACCGACGGCTAATAATCCATAAATTGCGTACGAATACACATCTAAATATCGTAAAATCGATTCCCAATTCTCACCGACACGGATGCCGATATAAATGAGAATCGTGTTCCAAATGACCGTGCCGGCCGTACTGAGCAACAAGAACTTCAGAAACGGCATATTCGACATGCCTGCCGGTAACGAGATCAAGCTTCGGACGACGGGCATCAATCGTCCAAAGAACACCATCCAGCCCCCATATTTGTCGAACCAAGCATCCGCCCGTCGAACGTCCGCGATATCGAGTCGAATCCATTTCCCGTATTTCTTCGTCCACTTCTCAATCTGTTCGACATCAAGATAGAGACCGATGCCGTATAACAAAATGGCTCCTAAAATGGCACCGGCTGTCGCAGCGAAAATGACGAGCGGGACGTTCAAATCAGTCTTCACGGCAAAGAATCCACCGAACAAGAGCACGACCTCTGATGGAATCGGGGGGAACACATTTTCAATAAAGATCATGAACGCGATACCGAAATAACCGAACTGTTCAATGACCTGGATCATCCACTCTCTCATATCGTTCAACCTCCAATATCCCCTATTATACCCGTCACCTCACTTCAAAAACCATCCCGACGTGCTAAAATGAAGTACTTGAACGAAAGCGAGGAAACAATAATGACCGAACCGATACGTTGCCCTTGGTGCGGCACAGACCCCACGTACGTCCGTTATCATGACGAGGAATGGGGCAAACCCGTCCACGACGATCAGAAGCACTTTGAATGTTTGACCCTTGAGAGCGCCCAGGCGGGACTCAGTTGGATCACCATTTTACGAAAGCGCGACCATTACCGGGAAGCCTACGCCAACTTCGACGTCGAGACCGTTGCTGCGTTCGACGAGACGGATGTTGAACGGTTGCTGGTCAATCCCGGTATCGTCCGGAACCGCCGGAAAATCGAGGCGTCAATCAATAATGCCAAGCGCTTCATCGAGATTCAACTAGAGTTCGGCACGTTCGATGCCTACCTCTGGTCGTTCGTCGACAATACGGTGATCAATAACCAATGGGCGGCCAATGACGCCATCCCCGCCACGACCGAACTGTCTCATCAGATCAGCAAGGATTTGAAACGGCGCGGGTTCAAATTTTTAGGACCGACGACCGTCTATGCCCATCTGCAGGCGACGGGACTCGTCAATGACCACCTGACCTCTTGCTTCGCTAAATAATTTGATTATTTGGTCAATCCTTCAATAAAATCGTACACTTGATTCAGTTTTGTGACAAAATTTTGATATGGTGCATACCATAAACATTGAAGTCGTTTTCATTATGATTGAGGGGATGTTTTATGAACGGGATTTTAATATCCATCACCGTTTACATGGCGCTCATGGTACTACTCGGCGTCATCGCCTATCGGCGGACGGAGAGCATCGGCGACTATATGCTCGGAGGGCGCGGACTCGGTCCCGCCGTCGCGGCCTTGTCGGCAGGCGCTTCCGACATGAGTGGTTGGCTGTTGATGGGACTACCGGGTGCGATTTTCGCGACCGGGCTCTCGAGCGGATGGATCGTCATCGGGTTGACGATCGGCGCGTACTTGAACTGGTTGCTCGTCGCACCTCGCTTGCGGACGTACTCATATTTGTCCGAGGATGCCATCACGATTCCAGATTTTTTCGAGAAACGTTTTAAAGATTCACGCGGCACGTTGCGGACGTTCTCGGCGGCTGTGACACTCATCTTTTTCACCCTCTATGCCACGAGCGGATTCGTGGCCGGCGGCCGGTTATTCAATGCCGTCTTCGGAATTGAGTTCGGGACGGGCGTCTTGATTTTGGCTTCTATCATTATCATCTATACGTTCATCGGAGGATTTTGGCGGTCAGTTGGACGGATTTCGTTCAAGGGTTGATCATGTTGTTCGCCCTCACCCTCGTCCCGGCCATCGCCATCACGGCGACCGACGGCGTGAGCGCCGCCTTCCAGACGATTGGTGACATCGATGAGGCGCTGCTTGATACGCTGACCGGTCAGTCGCTCATCGGCATCGTCTCGCTATTCGCCTGGGGGCTCGGTTACTTCGGGCAACCGCACATCATCGTCCGTTTTATGGCCATCGAGAAGTTACAGGACATCAAGAAGGCCCGACGGATCGGCATCTCATGGATGCTGTTCACCGTCGTCGGCGCGATGGCGACCGGGCTGTTCGGACTCGCCTATTATACGCAGCGTGGACTTGAGATCGATAACCCAGAAAACATTTTTATTAATTTATCTGATTTATTATTCGTCGATCTCATCACCGGCGTCTTGCTTGCGGCGTTGCTCGCTGCCATCATGTCGACGATCTCCTCACAGCTCCTCGTCTCGTCGAGTGCTGCGACGACCGACTTCTATCAGAAGTTCTTCCGAAGAGACGCCGGCGACCGTGAGCTCGTCATGGTCGGCCGGATCACGGTCATCCTCGTGTCGCTCATCTCGATTTGGCTCGCGTTCGGGGCGGATGATACGATCTTGAACTTGGTCGGTTACGCCTGGGCCGGCTTCGGCTCGTCGTTCGGGCCACTCATCCTGTTCAGCCTGTTCTGGAAACGAACGACGCGACAAGGGGCGCTCGCCGGTATGCTCGTCGGGGCATTCATCGTCATCGTCTGGAAAAACTTTGCCGCCGATTGGTTCGGGACCGTCGGTGAGCTCTATGAGATGATTCCAGCGTTCTTCTTGTCGAGCCTCGCCATTTATGTCGTCAGTCTGATGACACCACCACCGAGCTCGACGATTACGAACGAGTTCGAGGAAATGGAACACATCTTGAAGACAGAACGGATTTAACGATCGAAGTGCCATGCTACTATAGCCTGGCACTTTTTCTTGTCGCCTAACAAGGAAATTGACAGTCAATTGCGAATGGTACATATAGATCAATTTGTATCATAAGAAAGGAAGTGACTCGTCCCTTGAAACGAGTAATCCCGTATAAACAAGCCATATTGACCTTGCCCCTCCTCTTTCTGTTCGGCTGTGCGACCGCTGACGTCGAGACGTCTACCCAGCAAACAGAGACCCCGGCACCTGTTCCTGAAGAGCCAGAATCAGTCGTGACGACGACGTCCGTCTATGCGATTGGCGATATCTTGTTGCACGACAGCGTATATAATGCCGCCAAGAGCGGGGACGTCTATGACTTCACTGCCACCTTCGAACCAATCGCCCCGATTTTGACCGAGGCCGATATTGCCATCGCCAACCAAGAGAGCATGATCGGTGGCAGTGAGATCGGCTTATCGAGCTACCCGGCTTTCAACAGTCCGTATGAGGTCGGTGATGCGCTCCAAGACGCTGGCATCGACTTGGTGACGACGGCGAATAACCATACGCTCGATCGAGGTGTCACGGCCATCGAGAATTCGATCGCCCACTGGAACGAGATCGGCATGCCGTACACTGGTTCATTCTTATCGGAGGCGGACAAGTCCGAGCTTCGGACGCTGACCGAGAATGATATCTCGTTCGCGTTTCTCGCCTACACGTACGGCACGAACGGGGTCGTTCCGAAACAACCGTACCATGTCAACTACATCGATCTCGAGGCAATGAAGCCTGAGATTGAAGCGGCCGAACAAGCAGCCGACCTCACCGTCGTCTCGCTCCATTTCGGGAATGAATATGAGATACTCCCGAATGAGGCACAACAGACACTCGTCCAAGAGCTGTCTGACCTCGGGGTCGATCTCATCATCGGCCATCATCCCCACGTGCTCCAACCGGTCGCTTGGGTGGACGGCGCTGAAGGCAACCGAACGTTCGTCGCCTACTCGCTCGGCAACTTCCTGTCCGGCCAACAAGGAGACGATCGTAATACGGGTGGCATCGTCGGCATCGATGTCGTCAAGACCGTCGAGGCGGATGAGACGACGTTCGAACTCGCCAATCCGATGTTCTATCCGACGTTCACCCGGCGCTCTAGTGCTGACGGACCGTTCGAGGTCGTGCCGTTAAAGACGGCAAAACCCGAGTTGTTCGATGCCACGAGCGAACATATGTCGCAATGGATGCCAGAACTCGAACTCGTTCAATGAAGGATCACTTTCACAAGTGATTCCTTTTTTTTGCCAAAAAAGGTTGCTTTACATGAAATCATCCGTTAGACTAAATCGTATATTTATAAATAAAGATGAATAATTATGTATAAGGGGTGTAAGGAAATGAAACAAAAACTCGTATTAGCTTATTCAGGTGGACTTGACACATCGGTCGCAATCAAATGGTTGGATGAACAGGGATATGACGTCATCGCCTGCTGTTTGAACGTGGGAGAAGGGAAAGACCTGGAGCGCATTCAACAGAAGGCACTCAAAGTCGGAGCCGTCAAATCGGTCGTCATCGATGCGGTCGATGAATTCGTCAACGATTTCGCCCGTTACTCGATGCAGGCACATACAATGTATGAAGGCGTCTATCCACTCGTCTCTGCCCTATCGCGGCCGCTCATCTCGAAGAAGCTAGTCGAGGTCGCGCAAGCCGAAGGCGCCATCGCCGTCGCTCACGGGTGCACGGGGAAAGGGAATGACCAAGTCCGGTTCGAGGTGTCGATTCATGCTCTCGACCCGTCGCTTGAAATCATCGCGCCGGTCCGGGAGTGGAAATGGTCACGGGAAGAAGAAATCGCCTATGCGGCCGAGCACGGTATCCCGATTCCGATCGTCCAAGAAGAGCCGTTCTCGATCGACCAAAACATTTGGGGCCGGGCCGTCGAATGCGGCATCCTTGAGGATCCATGGGCCGCTCCACCGGCGAGCGCTTATGAATTGACGGCACAGCTCGAAGACACTCCGAACGAACCGACGTATGTCGAAATCGAGTTCAAAGCCGGCGTACCAGTCGCCATCAATGGACAAGCAGCGACGTTCACAGCCATTCTCGAACAGTTGAATATCGTCGCCGGGGCACACGGCATCGGAAAAATCGACCATATCGAAAACCGGGTCGTCGGGATCAAATCACGGGAAGTGTACGAAGCACCGGGTGCGATGACGCTCATCACGGCACACCAAGCGCTCGAGGCGCTCACGCTCGTCCGGGAAGTCGCCCACTTCAAACCGATCGTCGAACAGAAATTGACGGAGACAATCTACAACGGTCTCTGGTACTCGCCACTGACGAAAGCGCTCCTCGCCTTCATCGATGAGACGCAACAAACCGTGACCGGTACGGTCCGGATGAAACTGTTCAAGGGGCAAGCCATCGTCGACGGACGGAAGTCTCCGATCTCGCTCTATGACGAACATCTCGCGACGTACACGTCGGCCGACACGTTCGACCAACAAGCTGCCGTCGGTTTCATCAAGTTATGGGGACTGCCGACGAAAGTGCAAGCGGAAGTGCTCGCAGAGAAAGGAACGATGGTGCATGAGTAAACTATGGGGCGGCCGGTTCGAACAGACGGCCAGTGAATGGGTCGACGAGTTCGGGGCCTCGATTCATTTCGACGCCCAGCTCGTGTTAGAAGATATTGAAGGGAGCATCGCCCACGTGACGATGCTTGGGGAGCAGCACATTTTGACGGCGGACGAAGTCGTGCAAATCGTCGCGGGGTTGAAGACGCTAGCCAAGAAGGCACAAGCGGACGAATTGACGTTCAACGTCTTCCATGAAGACATCCATATGAACCTCGAGGCCCTCTTGCATGAAGAAATCGGCCCGGTCGCTGGCAAGATGCACACGGCGCGGAGCCGGAACGACCAAGTAGCGACGGATATGCACCTGCATTTGAAACGCCGCGTCCTCGAGACGATTGACGGAATCGAGGCCGTGCAGACGGCGCTCTATGACCACGCCGCTCAAAACGTCGAGTCGATCATGCCGGGTTATACACACTTGCAACGGGCCCAGCCGGTCTCGCTCGCCCACCACTTGCTCGCGTACTTCTGGATGCTCGAGCGCGACAAGGAGCGCTTCAGTGACAGCTTGAAACGGATTGACATGAGCCCGCTCGGAGCGGGTGCCCTGGCTGGGACGACATTCCCGATCGATCGTCATCGCTCGGCCGAGTTGCTCGGTTTCGCCCAAGTCTATCCGAACAGTCTGGACGCCGTCAGCGACCGTGACTTCATCTTAGAGTTCTTGTCGAATGCGTCGCTGCTCATGATGCACTTGTCACGGTTCTGCGAGGAGTTGATCCTTTGGAGCAGCGAAGAGTATCGGTTCATCACGATCTCTGACGTGTTCTCTACGGGATCGAGCATGATGCCTCAGAAGAAGAACCCGGACATGGCCGAACTCGTCCGCGGAAAGTCAGGTCGCGTCGTCGGCAATCTGATGGGACTTTTGACGATTATGAAAGGACTCCCACTCGCCTATAACAAGGACCTGCAAGAAGATAAGGAAGGCATGTTCGACACCGTCAAGACGGTTCAGGGCAGTCTCAGCATCATGGCCGGTATGATTCAAGACATGACGTTCCACACGGAAACGATGAAGCAAGCGACCGAACGCGATTTCTCGAACGCGACCGAACTCGCCGATTATTTGACGGCAAAAGGGATGCCGTTCCGTGAGGCCCATGAAGTGACGGGCACGCTCGTCCGGTATTGTATCGACCAGCGTCTGTATTTATCAGAATTACCGATCGAGACGTACCAAGCCCACTCTAAATTGATTGAAGCGGATGTGTACGAGGCACTCTCGCCGGTGACGGCCGTCAAACGCCGCAACAGTTACGGCGGGACGGGCTTTGACTCAGTTCGGATTCAACTGACAGAAGCGAAAGAGAACCTACCGACACATGCGTAAACGATAAGGACCTGGTCAATTTGCGACCAGGTCCTCATTTTTCTGCTTGTCAGACGAAAAAAATGATGTTAACCTAAATTAGTCAACGTTAACAGAAAAGGGGTTTACATATTGAAAATTCATGATTTGACACAAGTTGCCATCGGCGCCGCCTTGCTTGCGAGCATCGGCTCCATCGCCATCCCGATCGGCCCCGTTCCGATCACCCTTCAAATGCTCGGCATCATGACGGTCGCTTCCGTGCTCGGCGCCAAAAAAGGCGGTCTTGCCGTCGTCGTCTACTTATTGCTCGGCTTGATCGGTCTACCCGTCTTAAGTGGTTCGGGCGGGCTCGCCCCGTTTGTCGGTCCGACGGTCGGTTATTTGATCGCCTTCCCGATCGCTGCCTTTTTGATCGGTTGGTTATCGGAACGGCATCGTACGTTCCCCGCTCTCGTCGCTTATAACATCCTAATCGGACTCGGCTTCGTCTATGTAGTCGGCAGTCTCGGTCTCCAAGCCGTGTTCGGATTGACGTTCATCGATGCACTCAAAGTGAATATCCCGTTCATCCTTGGTGACTTGATTAAAGCAGTGTTAGCTGCAGCCATCGCCTACAAAGTCTCAACAAACCCGCAAATGCGCAGAACCCTCGCCTCGTGAAGGTTCAAACGTTTCATCGGAAAGAAGAGGTGGAACGTATATAGTATGGAAGGGGGTGTCCTGATGAGCGATTCAACGTTTAAAAAGCGCTTGATGAAAGCGACCCATATCCATCGCTCCCCGAAAGGACAGCGTCGCGGGAAAGACGAGCCTCAACGTGAAAAACTCGACACCGAGGCGTTCGAACGACGGTTGCGTGAAGCGAAGAGCAAAGTCGGAGAGATTCAAGAGAACATTGACCATATCGCCAGACGTTAACGAGGCTGGGACATAACTAGCCGGTTTTAGAGCTTTTCAATAAAAAGAGGGGTCCGGTCACCGATTTTCGGTGGCCGGACCCCTTCTTTGCACTTCCCCCGATGCCATTGGCGATGAACTTCCGTAGGTTCACCGCCATGAGGGCGAAGCCGAGCTCGCGTTTCACGCGCTGTTTTCCTCTGACGGAGAAGCGGGTGAAACCCAAATTGGCCTTCAGATATCCAAAAACTGGTTCCACGTCCGTCTTGCGGCGGGCGTAGAGGGCACCGGTTTTCTCATCCGAAAGCAGCGTTCTCGTCATATGCTTTTGTTCTTCCCAGGCCCCGTTCACGCTGACCTGGCGGTGTCTCCCCGGTTCGGCCTTCGTGCACAGCTCCCGGAACGGGCAGCCGTCGCAGCTCTCGCACTCGTACACACGGAAGTCGCGGGTGAAGCCGTTCCGGTCGGTCCTGTGGGACTCATGGCTGAACGGGAGCCGTCTCCCGTCCGGGCACGTGAACGTGTCGGTCTCGTCATCGTACGCCCAGTTCGCGATGTTGAACGGGTCCTCGCGCCATTTCTTCTTCTGTTCCTTCCGGTACATCGTATGCGGGATCAAGGGCAGGCGCCCCCGGCGCTCGAGTATGTCCGTGTAGTTCTGCTGGCTCCCGTATCCCGCGTCGGCGACGATGTGGGCGGGCAGGTCGAAGAACGTTTCGATTTCATCGAGGAACGGGATCAACGTCTTCATGTCGGTCGGGTTCGGATAGACGTCATAGGCGAGCGTGTACTGACCTTCGGTTGCGATCTGGACGTTGTAGCCCGGCTTGAGTTGGCCGTTCTTCATGTGATCCTCTTTCATCCGCATGAACGTCGCGTCCCTGTCGGTCTTCGAGTAACTGTTCCGTGTACCGAAGGTGGCCATGTGCCCCTCGTATCGGCGTTTCCGGGTGGCGAAGTCGGCGGCCTGTTTGTGGAGACGACGGGGCACCTTCCGTTCCGCACGCAATCGTTTCCGTTCGGCGACGTCGGTGGTCGAGGCGATCTCCTCGTCGATGGCCTCGATCTTTTCTTCAAGTCGCGCGGCGACCTGTTCGAGTTCTTGGACCGAGAGCGCGTCCGGGCTCTCCCGTTCGATCTCGGGGATGACCTGGTCGGCCATCAGTTCGTCGTACAGTTGGTTCGACTTCTCGACGAGCGCGGCGCTGTATCGCTCGACCGCCCTCCGCCAGACGAACGTATAACGGTTGGCGTTCGCCTCGATCTTCGTGCCGTCGATGAAGATCGCCTCCTCGTCGATCTCGCCGGTCTCGACGAGATGGCATCTGAAGGCGACGAACGCGGCCTTCAGGATCGGGGCGACAGCCGGGTGAACACGGAAGCGGTTGATCGTCCGATAACTCGGCTCGTGGCCCTGGGCGAGCCACATCATCCGAAGACTGTCCTTGAGTAGGCCTTCGATCTTTCGGCCCGAGAATGCGGACTGCGTGTAGGCGCAGAGGACGATCTTCATCATCATGCGCGGATGATAGGCCGGGCAGCCCGTCGTTCGCCAGAACGGCTCGAAGGCCTCGTCGGGGATCTGTTCGACAAGGTCGTGGACAGCGAAGGCGATATCGTTTTCCTGGAGACGGACTTCTAAATCTAGGGGCAAAACCAATTGGTTCATGGTATACTCTTTGTACATAGGGGCACCTCCAAAGTTATGGTTTGGTCACTTTAACTTTATCAGAGGTCGCCCCTATCTGTTTAGTCCGAAATGCGTGCACGAACCCATAAAAATGACAAGAGGCCACCTGGAGCGAACAAGTCGCTCCAGGTGGCCTCTTTGTTATAAATCTACTGAGTTATGTCCCAGCCTCTTTTTGATGCGCTTCAGCACACGTTATACCGATGGTGATGTTTATATGTAGGATATATCATGCTCCGACTATCCCTATAAGTAAGACCCTCGTCATGTAGACGAGGGTCGATCATCACTTCGAACGCGGCCGGATAAACAGCGCGACAATGAACGAGAGCGCGAGGACGACGAGTAGTCCGAGCGAGATGTCGTTGAAGCCGAGCAAGTTGAGTCCGACGCTGATGGCGACAGCGACATAGAAGCCACCGAGCGCCTTTTTGACGAGTTGCGAACTGAACCGTTGCAACTGCTTCGCCCCGATCGGTGAGCCAATCATCGCCCCGGCGATGAGCGCGAGACCATGCCAATAGTTGGCATCGGCCCCGGCGACGGCATAGTTGATAACGCCCGAGACGACGATAAGGAACGCCGCGGCGATACTCGTCCCGACGGCTCGTTTCATCTCGGTATTGAGCAGTTTGACTTGAAGCGGTGTCAATACGAATCCGCCGCTGACACCCATGAGTGACGAGATGAACCCGCCGAACAACCCGATAAAACCGAGGCGTGGGACCGACTCCGAGCCGACACTTCCTTCTTCATATTGCTTCGACCGGAAGAACGAGACGGCAAAGTACGTCAGTAGCGCGATGTAGGCGAGCGAGATGACCGGCTTCGCACCGTCGAGCGTCTCAAGGTAGAACACGAGCGGCGTCGCCACCCACGTCCCGACGACACCGAAGGCGCCAATCATGAGGGCATGTTTCGGATTGACGTTCTTTAATTTAAGATGAGAGATCGTACCGGCCGTGGTCGACCCGAGCGTGAGCATCAGACTGAGCGCGATGGCCGCACTCGCCTCGTATCCGAAGACGAGCAGCAGCGGCGTGAGTAAGATTCCGCCCCCGATGCCGAAGAATCCGCTCAAAATCCCGATGAGCGTTCCGAGCAGTAGAAACGATAGTAATGCTGTGACATCCATGAACAAACCTTCTTTCTTTCCTTTTCATAACTAATCATAACAAAAAAGGAGCGCTTTATGGCGCCCCTCGTTTATAATACCTTCTCTAAAAATCCGAATACTTTTTGACGATACTCGGTTTGGAACGAGCGATGCGACTGCACGTGCCCATCATTCTCGGTCACCCACAGTTCGACTTCCTCCCCGGCCTCGGCCAATTGTTCACTCTCGCTCACAGGGATGGCATCATCGCCCTCACTATGAATCAACAACACCGGCGCCTCGATTTGAGCGATATCGTCAATCGGCTTGACCACATCGGCATCGAGACCCGTGAACCACGGCGTCACCGTCATAATGACCGGTGTGAACGGAAAGTTCGGTAAATCACTCCATACAGGCAAGTTTGTCTCGAGGTAGCCCCGGAGGTCACTGAACGGACTATCGGCAATCACAGCGGCCACGTCGGTCTCATCAGCCGCAGACAACGCCGTCGCCGCGCCCATCGACACCCCGTATAAGACGATTGGACCGTCCGAGCGTTCTTTCGCATAGGCGATTGCGGAAGCGAGATCCGCTTGTTCTTTCGCCCCGACCGTCACACGGTCACCTTCCGAGATGCCTGACCCACGAAAATCGAACGTCAAGAACTGATATCCTTGTTCATGAAACTCCGGAATCAATTCTTTGAGCGGCAAATCGGACTGCTCGCGGTTCTTCCCATAACCATGTGCGAACACGATCGTTGCGCGCGGTGTCGGGTGCGGGATCCACCACCCGTACAAATCGTGACCATCCTCGGCTTCGATGGTCACATTCTCGTATTTGACACCTAACGTCTTCGGCGTATACGTCAACGTCTCACGTTCGGGCGACGTCAACTGATCGCCGATGTGGGCCGAGATGCCCACGACGGCGAGAAACACGATGAGAAGCAACACACCGGTCGCCACCCCTATATATTTAACCCAACGATTCATCGCACTGCCCCTCTCCATTGTCCACTTGCTTTCAGTTGACTCATCGGAGCCAACTCCGTAAAGCGATTAACGCATGTTGTACCGGTTCCCATGTCTCAGACGGAATGACGTAACACGTCGCCTCCGCAATGTGAAACGTCGTCACATCGGCACGTCGAACGATATTTTCACCGATTGGACCGAACGGGTCACTGTTGACATCCGTATGGTCGAATGTCTTCCACACCCGCGCCCCGTCCTCATAAAGCGCGCACCCAAACGACTTCACCGGTCCGTCAATTCCATACTCGGCATAATGCCATAACGTCGTCGCATCGAGGGGTGAACCGAGATGTAGGATTTTTGCATTACGCTCGATCATGCGTTCGATTGGCGAACCCGGCCCAAAACCGACTTCAAGTGTATGTCCTGCCACGATCTCCTCGGCACCATTCCCCCACGCAGCGACCGACCACATCGGATGATCGCTCCGAAACACGTTCGGATACGTACGGAACAGTTCCGGGACACGGCCCATGCCTCGAGTCGGTGTCTTTTCCTGGTCATACGCCGGCATTTCCTCCCGGATCGTTGGCCACCACTCGACTGGGACGGGTGGGGCTTCCCATTCAGCCGGGTCTGAATTATCACTGCTCTGGGTCGCCATCATGATCAGCCCGTCCGGACCGACCGTATCTTGGAGCGCCTCGATGACGGTCTGAGCCCCGCCACATACCCATCCGAGCTTTGATAAGGACGTGTGGACGAATAGGATGTCCCCCGGCTTGACGCCGGCATCCTGTAAGTGGGCAACTAAACTTGTTTTCGTTTCGATATGTTTCATCGGATTCACTCCACGATGAGCTGGATCGTCGACCCGCTCCTTGATTTTTTGACTTCAATCCGGGCGTCGACCCGGTCCTTTAATTCCTGAACGTGACTGATGACCCCGACGAGCCGCCCGCTCGATTGGAGCGACATGAGAAGCTCGATCGCTTGGTCGAGCGATTCAGCGTCGAGTGTCCCGAACCCCTCATCGATGAGCATCGTCTCAAGGCTGACCCCGCCACTCAGTTGCTGGACGACTTCGGCGAGTCCAAGGGCGAGCGACAATGATGCTTTGAACCCTTCCCCACCCGACAGGTTTTGGACGCGGCGTGACTGACCCGTATAGGCGTCAAAGACTAATAGTTCGAGACCGGACTTGGCATTTCCTCTCGCCGTCTCGATTTTCCGCTCCAATTGGAACTGTCCGCTCGTCATTTGATCGAGATGGACGTTGGCCGCATGGAGAATTTGATCGAAGAACGCCGTCTGCACGTACGTCTCGAACGTTAACTTTTGCGGATTCAGTCCTCGACCGGTGTCGGCGATCAACTTGACCGTCTCCAGATTCCGTTGATCTTCATCCGTCTTCTCCCGAAGCGCGTTCCATTCGGCTACGATGTGACGATGACGTTTCAATTGCCCGTCCGCCGTCACGAGTTGTTCGGACAGCGCTTCGAACGAACGGTTCTCCTCGTGCAACTTCTCCTGGAGTCGTTCAAGGTCTGGTCGCGGACGGTCCCCGATTTTATCGTTCAGCGCCTTGACGGCGTGTTCGAGCCGGACACCTTCCTCCAGCTCGGTCGCTTGGCGTTCGCGCAGCTCGGGCAGTTGCTCGACGCGCGCACGATACTCCTTGAACACAGCTTCAGTCAACTCAATCTTCTCGAGAGCAGCCTCCAGTTCAGCCGTCGCTTCGGAAAGACGAACATCCTCGAACTCGAGTTGCTCACCAAGGAGACGGAGTCGCTCCGCTTCCCCCCACTTCAATCGATTCAATTCTTCAAGCCGACGTTCATACGTCCCCACGTGCCGTTCGATGTGAGTGAGTCGCGTCGTGAGCTGATTCCGCTCGGTCTGCAACATTTCTAACGTCGTCCCATCCGGTTGACGCATCGACTGAAGCTGCTCTTGGACGGTCTGGAGCTGTTCGAACAACTTCTGTCGTTCATCTGCCTGCACACGCTTCGCCGTCTCGAGTTGCTTCAATTCGGTCGTGGTCGCGCGCAAGAGACGCTCCATCCGTTGTCGTTCTTCGACTTCTTGACGCAACTGCCGGACGCGGGCGTCTTGGTGTTGCATCGCAGCGTCAGCCGCACCATCGAGCTTCAATTCGAGTCGAGCGAGATCACGTTCACGGATCAGCTCATCGAGTTGGCGTTTGAGCGCCCGATAATCCGCCCGTGCTTCATGGAGGTCGGCCTCGATTCGTTTCAGCGTCTCGATGGCTGAGCGATGACCGGCTTGGTCGATGGACGTCCCCGTTCGCTCCACGTGTCCGTGGGTCAATGAACCGCAGACCGGACAAGGTTCCCCCGCTTCGAGTTGCTCGCGCAGCGTGTCGGCCATGAGTGCATGCTCGGCCTCGACGAATTGGTCGACTTGTTTCGTCTGGGCAGTGAATTGTCGCTGGACTTCCTTCCCGTTGCGTTCACAGGCACCGAGTCGTTCCGTGACCTCTGCCACTTTCGCCTCGAGCTGAACCTGATGTTGGAGCTGACTATACAGCCGTTCGGCCTCGACGAGTTGGTTTGGGGCCGGTGCGTGTTCCAGCTTAGCCGCAAGTTCGCCTTCAGTCGCTTGTAGCTCCTGGAGACGCGCTTCTTCTGAGAACAGGCTGAGCGGCTCCAACTGGCGTTTCAAGTCATCCCGACGTCTCGTGGCCCGGTGCCATTCGTCGACGTAGGGCAACATCTCGTCAATCGCATTGACGCGACTTGTGGCTTGATCTGCCTCCTGGCGCATGGATGTGATGGCTTCTGCTTCTGCCTTCAACTCTTCCAGCTGTTTCGTGTAGCCTTCGTCTCGTTGACGGGATACACCGCGTTCACGGGTCAACCGTTCGATGTCGTGACGCACCGTTTCGGTACGTTGATAGAGCGGGCTGACGCTCGCCACTTGTTCAAGTCGTTGGATGAGCGCTTGGCGTTCTTCACGCTCCTGTGTCGCTTCGCGGAATGCTTGGAGCGCGGTCGCGCGCACGTCCCGCTCTTCCATCAACTCGGCGAGCACGGTCGCCTGATTCACTTCTCGACGCAGCGCCTCGAGCCGTTCTTCACCAGTCCGGCGCTGTGCCTGTAGCGAGTCTCTCGCCGCCAAGAGCCGCTCCTCCCGGGCGTCGAGCCACGTCACGATTTCAGGCAAGTTACGGGTCGACATGTCCTCGACGGCCTCGTCTTCAAGTTCCAACAGTTTTAAGCGCGTCGTCTCGACCGCCCATTCGACTCGTTTGCGGTATTTGCCGTAACGTTCAATCCAATCTTCCTGAAAGGCACGGTACGCCTCCGTCTTGAAGATCGATTGCAGAATTTGTTGCTTCTTCGTCGAATCGGAATCGAGGAGCTGACGGAACTGGTTCTGCGGCAACAGCAAGATTTGGCTGAACTGCTCATAGCTCAGTTGCAACAACGATTCAATCGTCTGTTCGACGTCGTTCACTTTCGTCGCAATCGGTTTCCAAGCGTCTTTCCATTCGTAGAGCACCGCCTCGTGCGGGATTGGCGTCTTATTTTTCGGGTGCGGCTGTTGTGGTTGGCGGACGATCCAATATCGTTCGTCGCGAATCGTGAACGAAAAGTCGATCTCGGTCTTTCGCTCCGGGTCCGCATATTGGCTTCTAAAATCACTCGCGTTTCGGAGCGTCCCACTCGCCCGGCCGTACAGCGCGAACGTCATCGCGTCAAAAATCGTCGTCTTCCCTGCACCGGTCCGGCCGCTGATGACGAACATCGAACGGCCTTCAAGCTGCGTAAAATCGATTTGTTCTGTCTCGGCGTAAGGACCGAAGGCGGTGATGGTCAATTGTTCCGGTCTCAAATCGATTCCTCCCCTTCTAAGAAGCGTTGCACCGTCGCATCGGCATCGCGGCCGTGGACGGCTTTAAAGAAGTCCATATATACATCCTCGACCGATTGCCGTTCGAGCTTCTCCCGTTCGAAGCGGGACGTCTGGTCTTGGCGACGCAACAACTCAAGTTCGAGGTGTAAGATGTTCGGATAGACGGTCCGCAACTTCGCCATCGGGTCGAATAACGCACGTTCATCGGTCAAGACGATTTTTAAATAGTCGTCGACGGCCTCGTCTTGATAAAACGACGGATCGAGCAGCTCGTTCAACGTCCCGGTCAAGATGCGCAAGTCACGGCGCGCCTGAAGTGGACGACGTCGACGTGTCCACGTCCCGTCCCATTCGATGACGTCGACCGATTTCACATGCGTCGCCTCGGAGAACGAATATTTCATGAGCGACCCGCTGTACGCGATCCGGTCGTCGCGAATGGCGTCACGGTTATGCAGGTGTCCGAGCGCCGTATAGCCGAACGGCGCGTATAGTCCTTTGGCGACTTGCCCGGCCGTCCCGACGGACAGTTGCCGTTCGGAGTCGGTCTCGAGTCCGCCGGCGACGAAACTGTGGCCGACGGCGACCGCTCGTGCGTCGATCGCCCCATAAGAGTCGACGACTGCGGCGAGCGCGTCATGGTGAGTCCGAATCGACTCGTCGCCGAACGCGTAACGGATGCGCGCCGGCTCGAGGAACGGCATCAAATAAAACGGGATGTCATTCACGACAATCGGCCCTGTTCCCGGGTCATATTTCCCGACGATATGGAGACCGACTTTCGTCAACAGTTTGGAGCTGTATTGGAGCCGCTCGGCCGAATCATGATTGCCGGCGATGGCGAGCACGGGGATGCCCCGCTCGAGGACGAGCGCACGCCACATCTCATCGAGCAAGTCGACGGCCTCGACGGGCGGCACGGCCCGGTCATATAAATCACCGGCGACGACGATGGCATCAGGCTTCTCCTCGTCGACGATGTGTAAAAATGATTCAAATAAAATGATTTGTTGTTCTTCTGTCATGTGGCGGCCGTGGACGATTTTACCTAAATGCCAATCGGCCGTATGTATCCATTTCATGCGACTTCACCTCTGATTCCATTCTAGCATTATTCCGGTGTACGATTCGACGTCTTGACACTTGTTTTCGAAACAGCGAAAGTTAAAAGGAAAGGGGGACGTATCATGGAGTCCACATCCACATGGCAAGCCTTTCTACGCTTGTTCCGCGTCGCTCGACCACCGAAAGGTCTGTTCATCGGCGCTGTATTGATTTCGTTGCTCCAAGCGATGGCGTCACTCGCCATCCCGCTCATCTTGCAACGCGTCGTCGACAATTGGAGCGAGGCCGCGCTTGACGCCCGTCTCGTCGCCATCTTCGTCGTCGCGTTTCTGATTCAAGTCGTCTCGAGCGCGATTTCGATCTATTGGTTACATATCGTCGGACAACGCGTCGTCGCCAACCTGCGGACGACGTTATGGGAGCATCTCGTCGCGCTTCCGATTCCGTTCTATGACGGCGTCAAATCGGGGGATCTCGTCTCGCGGCTCAACAATGACACGACGACGTTGCAGCAGCTCTTGTCCGAACAGAGCGTCCGCTTGTTGACGTCGTTCGTCTCGGTCATCGGCGCTGTTGGCATCTTATTCACACTCGATTGGCAGATGACGCTCGTCATCTTGTTTTCGGTGCCGACGACACTCTTGATTGTCATCCCGCTCGGGCGTAAACTTCGGAAAATCGCCAAGGCGACCCAACATGAACTCGGTGACTTGTCCGGGTTTTTCGCCGAACTGCTCGGGGAGATTCGGCTCGTGAAATCACAGGCGACCGAATCCGTCGAGGTCGCAGAAGGAAAACGCCGCATCGAGCGGCTCTTCGGTCTCGGTGTGCGCGAGGGACGGATTCAAGCAATCTTGATTCCGCTCTTGAACGTCACGTTGACGGCGATGCTGATCGCCATTCTCGGCTTCGGGGCTTATCGGGTCTCGACCGGCGCCCTGTCGACCGGCTCGTTGCTCGCGTTCATGCTGTACTTGTTCCAAATCATCACGCCGCTCATCACGATGACGGAGTTTATCACCCGGCTTCAAAAAGCACGCGGGGCGACCGAAAGAATCTCGGAACTGCTCGCCGTCGAGCCGGAACCATACACGGCTGAGCCGTCGACGATTCGACAGTCGTCGCTCTCGTTCGAGGGCCTGACGTTCCGTTATGGCGACCAACCTGTGATTGACGACGTGTCCCTCATTGTCCCGTTCGGTGCCACGACAGCCATCGTCGGACGCAGCGGTGCCGGCAAGACGACACTGTTTGCCCTCGTCGAGCAGTTCTACCTTCCGTCGAGCGGTCACATCTATTACGGGGACCGGGATATCTCAACCTACGGCCGCAACGAATGGCGGCAAGTCATCGGCTACGTCGCCCAAGATTCGCCCGTCCTATCCGGGACGGTGCGGCAAAATATCTTGTACGGCTTGACCCGGACAGCGACCGAGGACGAGATTCGACGAGCCTGCGACATGGCCAACGCCTGGTCGTTCATCGAGTCGATGCCGGACGGGCTCGATACAGAGATCGGTGAGCGCGGCGTCCGCTTGTCGGGTGGTCAACGACAACGACTCGCCATTGCCCGGGCGCTGTTACGCGACCCGCAAATCTTATTGCTCGACGAGGCGACATCAAGTCTCGACTCGGAATCTGAGCGTGTCGTCCAAGAAGCGCTCGACCGGCTCATGAAAGGCCGGACGACGCTCGTCATCGCCCACCGCCTTTCGACCGTCCAACATGCCGACCAAATCGTCGTGCTCGAGGACGGCGGCATCAGCGGGCTCGGGACGCACCAAGAGTTGCTTCGGGACAACAAACTCTATGAACGACTCGTGAAACAACAACTTTTAGGAGGCAATCAATTATGAAGACAATCGGATTTATCGGACTCGGTGTGATGGGTCAATCGATGGTCAGAAACTTAATGAAGGCGGGATTCGAAGTCCAAGCGTATACGCGGACGAAAGAGAAGGCGGCTGATTTATTGGCGGAAGGTGTCCGCTGGTGTGATTCGGTCGAAGCCGTCTGTCAAAACGCCGATGCCGTCATCACCATCGTTGGCTACCCGTCTGACGTCGAGAGCCTTTATTTCGGGGACGGTATGATTTTGCAGTCGGCCGAGCCGGGAACGCTCGTGATTGATATGACGACGTCTTCGCCGACGCTTGCCGAACGTATCGCTGAGGCGGCAATCGATCGCAGCTTACTCCCGCTCGACGCACCGGTCACGGGTGGCGATGTCGGTGCGAAGAACGGGACGTTGTCGATTCTCGTCGGTGGCGGCGAATACGCCTTCACGAAGGCACGACCGCTGTTCGAGGCGATGGGCCAATCGATCGAACGGATGGGCTATGCCGGGAGTGGCCAATATGGAAAGCTCGCTAATCAAATCGCAATCGCCAGCATCATGATGGGCAACGCCGAGATGCTCGCCTTTGCGAAACAAGCCGGGCTCAATCCCGATCAACTGCGCCAGACGATCCGAGGCGGCGCAGCCGGCAGCTGGACGCTCGAGAACCTTGTCCCGCGGATGATCATCGAGGACTACGCTCCTGGTTTCTTCATCAAACATTTCATCAAAGATATGAAACTTGCCCTCGAGAGCGCAGACCAGTTGAATATCAAACTGCCGAGCCTCGAGTTGGCGCATAAACTGTACTCGATCCTCGAAGAGAACGGCTACGGCGAGAACGGGACGCAGGCGCTCATCGAATACTACATGCACCAGGACGTTTGAATCGGCTCGCTCGTGGAATTAGTAGTACAGAAGGGAGCGATGTAAGATGCCATGGAATATGAAAGATTATCCGGAATCACTGAAAAACTTCGACCCGCTCGTCAAAAAGAAAGCCATTGATATCGCCAACGCCTTGCTCGCCCAGGGCTACTCCGATCAAAAGGCGATTCCGATCGCCACGGAACAAGCGAAAAAATGGCATGAACATGCCTCAAAAGAAGAGAAAGACGAGTTCCGTGACGCTCCCGACCCACAAAAGTCGGATCGGCACGGGACATAAAAACAACCGGTCGGCTCATTCAGCCGACCGGTTGTTCGTTTGCTTCTGTTTCTGCCTTGATTTCGACGTACAGTCCGGCGAGCGCCGTGTTGATATAAGGTTGCACGAAGATATAGGCCAATCCGCCGGTGAATAACACGAGCACATACCAACCGATGAAACTCGCATATAGACGAAGCATCGTGCGCTTGTGTCCAAACATGAGACGGCGGCTTTCACGCATCGCGCCGAAAGCGGATAGTTCCGGCCGGTCCCGTAGGACGAACGGGACGATCCGATACGTCAAATAGAACCAGATTCCCGGCACGATCAAGAACAGCATGAGCACGTTCAAGCCGAGATAAAAGACGGCATAATACGTGACGGCACGCATGTAATCTTTGAGCGAACCGAACGCTTCGAACAGCAGACCGAACGACGGTTTCTCGGCTTTGGCGATGTCAAGGAACACCCAGTTGCGGCCAAGTTCTAGCGGAGCGAGCAAGACGGTCGCGGTGTATAGCAAACCGATCGAGACGAACAGGATGCTCGGGTCTGTCGATTCTAAATCAAGCTGCGTCGTGATGACCGCTTGAACGAGCATCGTTGCCACGACCGCAAGGAACGAGATGCCCCAGTTCCCGGACAACATCCGAAGGGAAAATTGTTTATAGACTGATGATTGCATGACTTCACCTACTGTATCGTTTTTTTCATTATAGCAAAAAAACAGTCATCCGACTGTTTTTAGAGTGTCATCGTTTCCTTGATGGCGTTGAACTTCTGGTCATCTAGCTGTCCATCGGTCCTTACACCACTACCGACATGGACAAAGTCAATGCCTAATCGGTCGACGAGTTGGGACACGTTGTCCGCCGTGATCCCAGCGCCTGGAAGGATGTTCATTTCCGCGACGTCGTGCATCGCGCTCAACCGCTCTAAGCCCTCTAATGCCGTCGCTTGACCGCCAGACGTCAGCACATGGTCCACTTCAGGGAAATCATTCAACACGGTGATGGCGTCCATCAAATCGACCGCGTCATCAATGGCCCGATGGAACGTCAATGCCATCTCGCCCTTATGTTTAATCACTTCCCCGAGCAGTGCCTCATCGATGCGCCCGTCATTCGTCAAAGCACCGAACACGATGCCATCGGCTCCGAGCTCACGACACAGACCGACGTCTGCCAAAATCGTCTCCGCGTCCGCTTCATCATAGACGAATGAGTCTGCATGCGGACGAATCATGACGTGGACCGGAATCGTCGCTTGTTCGAGCACGTTTCGAATCGTCCCGAAACTTGGTGTCGTCCCGCCAGCTCGCATATCCGCAATCAATTCGAGACGGTCCGCCCCGTAACGCTCTGCCTGTTTCGCTTCTTTCAATGTGGTCACGATCACTTCAATCATGTCTTCTGCCTCCTTATTAAGGTGCGAAGCGCCATTCGACCTCGTGCTCCGCTAACGCACGTTTCCAATCTGCGGGCTCCGGGAAATCCGAGATGATTGTCGTCACCTTGGAAAAATCGGAGACCCGATACCGCTTTTGTTGGTTGAACTGGGTATGGTCGGCCAGTAGAAAACATTGTCTACTTTGGTCGAGTACCGCTTGCGTCACGGTCGAGAGACCGTGAGCATCACACGTCAAACCGAGCGAGGGATCGACCCCCTCGACAGAGAAAATCGCCATGTCAAACATGTACGTCTTTAACTGCTGCAAGACGTGTTCGCCGACGGTGACGAGATGCTTCGGATCAATCGTGCCGCCGAGCAGTTGGATGTCCCCCGTGAAGACGCCTTTGGCCCGTTGCTCGAAGAGGGCCTTTGCCGCCATGAGTGACGGTGTGACGACCGTCAAATTTCGTCCGCGAAGTCTCGCGGCGACTTGTTCCGGGGCGACCCCATGACCGATGTAAAGGAGGGTATCATCCTCGACGAGCTGAAACGCCGTATAGGCGATGCGACGAATCCCGTCCATGTTTGAAATCATCATCGGTTGGAACGATACGCTTTGATGCAGCACCGCCCCGCCATACACCCGTTTGATGCGATGTTCTTTTTCAAGTTCTTCTAAGTAGCGGCGGATCGACTCCCCAGAGACGTTCAACCGTTCAATCAACTCACTCGTCTTCACTTTGCCTTCTCGTTCAATCCATTCCACAATCTTTTGCTTACGTTCTTCTCCAATTAAAGACACTTCCCTGCCTCCTCCGCAAATATCGCTTCCTTTCTCAGTGTAGCGAACGGATGTAAATTTAACGTAAACAGAAAGTAAAGAACGGGCAAATCCAACAGATTTTTCGCTCATTTCGACGAAAATCAACAGAAATCCACAAAAAAGACAGTCGAACGTTGACATCTTGCTTTCAATCCCGAGCGCATCTCATGAAAATGACCGACCTTCTCTCCGTGTCCTCCGAGAGCTTGCCGGTCATCGAAACATTCATTTTCGTTTTTGGAACAGTGGTACTTTCGGTTCAGTGCCGGAGCGAATCCGCTGCCAGTTCGTGCGGTGTTTGATGATGATGAACAAGGCGAGCGGAACGATGACGATGAGCGGTAGCCAATCTTTCGCGATGACACCATACGTGACGACGGTCACGATCCCCACGGCTGCGGCAGCCATCGAAGATAGCGATACCATCTTCGAGACGAACAGCGTCAAGAGGAACGTCCCGACGACGACGACGAAAAACCATGGGAACGCCGCGAGCAGAACGCCCGCACTCGTCGCCACCGATTTTCCGCCTTTGAACTTGGCAAACACCGGATACGAATGACCGATGATGGCCGGGATCCCGGCGAGGAGCAAGCTCATCTCGCTCCCGAAGAGGAGCGGTAATAGCGCTGCCACCAACCCTTTACCCATATCCCCGAGCAGAACGAGCGTGCCGGCTTTTTTGCCGAGCACACGGAACGTGTTCGTCGTGCCCAAATTCCCACTCCCATGCTCCCGGACGTCGACCTTATAGCCGAGTTTTCCGACGATAAGAGCAAACGGAATCGCACCGAGTAAATAGCTGATTAAAATGATGATGATTTCTGTCATGTAAGGCATCGCAATTCCCCTTAATCCATTAATTGCTCGAGATAGTGCTCAAGCGGGACGTTCGCCTTGTGGACGTCCGTCGCATGCTCTACCCCGATATAGCGTAAGTGCCACGGTTCGTACATATAACCGGTTTCGGCCTCATATGCACGTTGATAACGGACGATGAATCCGTACGTGTGGGCATTGTCGGCCAACCACTTGCCCTCTTTCGTCTGATCTAGACTTTGTGTCAATTGATAGCCGACCGAGGCGCTCGAAACATCGATGGCGAGCCCGGTCTGATGTTCCGAGTGTCCTGGTGGTGCCGAATATTTCATCGCCTGTTCTTTCCCGTCCCGGGCGACATAGTTATTGAACAGTTGCACTTGATAATCGTAGGAACGGAACGCACTCGTCCCTTTCAACTCAATGTCGGCCGCTTTCGCGCCCGTCATGAGCTTCTCGATGGCCTGTGCCGCTTCTTTACGAAGCATCTTCCGCTCCCCGGTCGCCGATTCGACGAAATCGATATTCGCCGTCACGAGATCGGCTGGTTTATAGCCCGCTGGCAAGGCGATTTGCTTATTGACAAGGATGAGTGTATCGAGCTTCAAATTCGCCGTCCCATTCTGTTCAAGCGGTTCGCTCGGCGCTTCAGTCGGCTCCTCTACAGGAGGGGCCTCGGCAACCGGCACTTCTTCTTCAGGCTGATCCTCGGAAGGCTCTTCCGCTGTCGGTTCCTCCGTTTCCGGAGTCGGTTGTTCTGCTTGCTCGTCTTCTTTATCCGTCGGCGTTTCGGCCGGAGTTTCTGTTTGTTGTTCGGTTTCGGCCGGTTTGTTCTCGGTTTCTTCCGTTTTGCTTTGGTCGCTTGTGGTACAGCCCACTAATGTGAGCGTCAAGGCGCAGCACACCATCAGCATAGATGGTTTTCGCATGCGATCTTCCCCTTTCATTGTACAAAAAATACCGTCAAGATATGATACCATACTGACGGTACAAAAGAACCACTGTTATAAGACGGGACTCATGACGCGCATATACATGTCATGCCACTCAGGAAACTCACGGTCGAGTCGAATCGGTTTGAAGTCACCGCGTTTGACGACGACATGTGTGGTCTTCGCCGAACCGACGAGATGACCGTTTTGATCAGTCAACTCATAGCCGTAGACCGTCCGGACCTTCGAATAACTATCGACCCAAACTCGTACGTGGACTGTGTCTCCGTACGTCACGCTCTTCTTATAATCGACCGAGACGTTCGTCACTGGGGAAACAAATCCCGCTTCCTCCATGTCTTTATATTCGACCCCGAGCTGGCGCAACAATTCGGTGCGTGCCATTTCAAGATATACTAAATAGTTTGCATGATAGACGATGCCCATCATGTCGGTCTCCTGATAGCGGACCGGAATCTGAATCGTATGCATTGAATCGTCCTCACTTTCAACTTGATTATATTATAACTTGGTCTTAATATCTACTACTAAAATCCGATTCAATTCACTGTCTTGTGACGATGCTTCGATCAAACGATATGATTGTCTCGCGATCGCTTCATCGATCAACGATAGGGCCGTCCGTGCATTCGGTCGGTCGATTTCTTTTAGACGGTCAAGGAGTGCCAGACTGACATCTTCATCACACGTATAGCCGAATTTTGCGGCATACTTCTTGGCGATATCGACGAGCTGTTCAAGCGAGTAGTCCTCGAAGTGAATCGTCCGTTTGATCCGGCTGTTGAGCCCTGGGTTTGAGTCGATCAGGCGACGCATCGGTGCCTCATAGCCCGCCATCACGACGACGAGGTTGTCTCCATGCTTTGGCATCTCGTCGACGAGCGTATCAATCGCTTCACGCCCGTAGTCGTTCGGCCCTCCATTCAGGCTGTATGCCTCATCAATCAACAACACGCCACCGAGCGCATCGCGAATCGCGGCTTTCGTTTTTTGTGCCGTTTGTCCGACATAGCCGCTGACGAGATCGGCCCGGCTGACGACTTTCAAATGTCCGCGTTTTAAATAGCCCGTCTTCTTCAAGAGCTGGGCGTACAGGTGGGCGAACGTCGTTTTTCCGGTCCCGCTGTTCCCGACGAGGGCGGCATGGAGCTGGACGGGTGCCGTCTTCAACCCGAGTTCACGCCGACGCTTCTGAATCGTGACGAGTGCCTCAATCTCGCGCAGTTGACGTTTCGCCTCATCCATCCCGACCAAATCGTCGAGTGTCGGACCGGACGTATCCTCGGTCGCATCCATATCAAAATCGACTTCTGTCAGGAGGGCCATCTCGTCGAGTGGGGCATCGGCACCAAATCGCGACCCTTTCTTGAACATGGCGTCGAGTAGAATGTTATGCACCGTCCGCGCGTTGCCGAACGTCGCGTCGACCCGTTCCCGGTCGATTCGCGCAATCAAGGCGCGCTTCGCTTCGACCGTCAGGACGTAGTTGTTCTCCGCCGCCACTTTTTCACCGATGGCGACGAGTTCGTCATCACTGTAATTCGGGAGCTCGTAATGGTTGGATTCCGGGAAGCGGGAACGAAGTCCTGGGTTCGCAAGCAGAAAATGACGCATTTCTTCCGGGTAACCGGCGAGAATCACGACAAATTTTCCCGCATACTCCCCGCTCGTCATCGCGGCGACGAGCGTGTCGATGGCTGCTTGTCCATAGTCACTCCCACTCGCATCTTGACGTTTCAAGGCATACGCCTCGTCGATGAATAAGACACCGCCCTCGGCTTCCTTCACCTTGTTCATGACCTGTTCTTCCGTTTGACCGACGAACGCACCGACGAGACTCGACCGGTCCGCCTCGACGACATCGGGACGTGCGAGCAGACCGAGCTCGAAATAAATCTCGGCCATGAGACGCGCGAGCGTCGTCTTGCCGGTCCCTGGATTGCCGGTGAACACGAGATGGAGTGAAGGTTGGTGTTTGGACGAGAACCCCGCTTTCTCACGCTCTTTCTGGAACAACAAGAACCGATACCATGCTTTGACACGTTGCTTCACGTCAGACAAGCCAATCATCGACTCAAGCGACTCAATCGCACTCGACCGTGTCGCTTCAGTTTGTTCTGGTAACAACGCAACGATCGCGTCGAGTCGTTCCTTGACGAGACCGACTCGTTCGCCAAAGCGGTGAAACGCCTCGCGGCTGAAATAATTCCCTTGCATCGACGCCAAGAGTGAGGCTGTGTCGTCTTCGAGCGCGGCCACTTCTTGCATCGCTTCGATGACGACGATGAACAAACGTTCGAGTTGCCCTTTAAACTCCGAGTCCCGTAAATCAGATTTGGCGCGGTCAATCTCATCGTGAAGCTGCTCGAGATGTTCGAGCAACTCGGATGTCTTCGACTCATATTCGGTCAATATTTGAACTTTCATCGACGCGTAATCCGTCTCGCGCAGCTTCGGCCACTCGACATGCAGCTGTTGCTTGTGGCGCCGCAAAAGATCATACAATTGACTGACACGAAGGGCTGGCGGCAAAGCACCGAGCGACTCCAACTCTTTCACCCAACGAGTTAACAGCGGGTCGATCGACTGACGGTGCTGTAACCGTCTCGTCGCGAGTAGTGTCAGTGTGCGAATCAATTCTTGACGATGCCCGGTCGCGCGTGACCAATGGGCGTAAGACAGGAGAGCCGCTTCATCGACGCGCCCACCTTCTTCCCAAGCCGTCAAATCGGTTTGGACTTGCTCCAAGGTGATCTGTTTCATAATATTCTCCTTTTTAGACGACAAAGGAGCCGACGTCTCAGTCTGCTCCTCGCCGGATTATCGTGATTCAAAAGAAGTCATGCGAATCGAATGGAACAACTTTCCGTTGTTACGCGACTCGGCGGCGAGCAGGATGCGCTCGTTCGCATCGACATAGTACGTCACCGCTTCTTCATTCTCATCTTCACTGAAAATCGATGGATACTTCTCGACCCATTCTGCTGGGACGGCTTCCGGTGTTTCTTTCTTGACGAACGCTTGTGCCGTACGACCGATGATATCGACATCGCCTTCGCTCGAGCCAAGTGTTCCGTCGTCTAGCCATTTACGAATCTGTTCGTTCGTCGCCCGTGACAAGAACGGGTGCGGGGCGACCGCGCCTGAGCTCGTCTCTTGACTGTTCGTCTCCTCACCGTCCTGATTGAACTCACGATAGACGGTCCCGTCCCACTCGGCACGGGCACCGACGTTCGGGCCCTCTACGACCTCGGACACGAAATGTCCGTCTTCGTCATATGTCACTTTATATTCACGAACTTCAAGCGTCTCCCCGTCCTCCGGCAACTTTTTCTCTTCATAGCCGATGACCACAGACGTATAGAAAGGCTCGGCCCGATTGGTGCGGCCGTCGTCGTCATTTAAATTGGTGACCAAATAAAAATTATAGGCGAGCAGGGCGCCGACAATGAGAATACCGGCAAAAATCACCCAACTCAATCGCTTCTTTACGTGTTGTTTCATAAAATGCCCTCCCAATCTTCTTCACTTACTATCCTACACTAGCGAGAAGGTCCTGCAAAACATTTACAACCAAAAAAGGGCCTCAATCGAGACCCTTTCCGTTTATCCGAGCTTATCTTCTTCTTGCTTATACGCTTCAATATACTTGTCCCGTTCGTCTGGTTCGTCAGACAAATCTTTGAACAAGGCGACGATCATCAGGATTAACACGAAGATGAACGGGAACGCGACGAGGATGGCGACCGCTTGCAGCGCTCCGAGCCCACCTGCATATAAGAGGACGGCAGCGATCGAGGACTGGATGAAGCCCCAAATCAACTTGATGCGCATCGGCGGGATCAGTTTCCCGTTCGTCGTCAGCATTCCGAGCACGTAGGTGGCCGAATCTGCTGACGTGATGAAGAATGTCGAAATCAGGAAGATGGCCAGGATACTGAGTACCATCCCAAATCCGCCGAACGTCTCGAACAAGGCGAACAACCCGACTTCCGTCCCGATTTCGTTGACTTGGTCGATCAGTGCTGCGCCACCGAACAAGTCGGCCCAAATGGCCGATCCGCCGAAGACAGAGAACCAAAGCAGACCGAATGAAGTCGGTACGAGCAGAATCCCGATGATGAACTCACGAATTGTACGTCCTTTTGAGACGCGGGCGATAAAGGTTCCGACGAATGGTGACCAAGAGATCCACCATGCCCAATAGAAAATTGTCCAATCGTTGATCCATTCCCGTTCGACAGGCTCAAATGCACCCGTACGGAAACTCATCGACGGCAACTGTTGCAAATATGTCCCGATTGTCTGCGTGAACAAATCGAGAATGAACGCGCTCGGTCCGGCCACCAGTGTTGCTCCAAGCAAGACGATGGCAAGGAAGATGTTCGTGTTACTTAAAATCCGAATCCCTTTCTCGAGACCCGTCGAAGCGCTAATCATGTATAGCACCGTTACGACAGCGATGATGATCAGTTGTGTCGAGAACGCGTTCGGCACTCCTGGAATCAAGTAATGCAGACCACCAGCGATTTGCTGGGCCCCGAATCCGAGCGAGGTCGCGACACCGAAAGCGGTCGCGATGACTGCTAAAATATCGACTGTCTGTTTGACAGGACGTTCATAGCGGTCATTGACGAGCGATCCGATCGTCTCTCCGATCGTCGCCGGACGACCTTTGCGGAACGTCGAGTAGGCGATGGCGAGCGCGATCATTGCATAAATCGCCCACGGGTGGAAGCCCCAATGGAAGAAGGAATAACGCATCGCAGTGCGCGCATCGCCTTCCGGCGTCGGCGACTCAAACGGTGGTGCATGGAAATGCGACAACGGTTCTGCCGCCCCCCAGAAGATGAGGCCAATCCCCATTCCGGCACTGAACAACATGGCGAACCATGTCAAATAGCTGAATTCTGGTCGGTCCGTATCTTTGCCGAGTCGAATCGAACCAAATCTCGAAAAAATTAAAAAGACGGCGACGAGTAAAATCCCAGTCGCGCTGAGCAAATAAAACCAACCCATCCCGTTCGAGAGCCAACCTTGTAACTTCGTCGTCACGTTCAAGAGACTCGCGTTACCGAGGAGGCGCTCAGGGAAGATACCCCAAATCGTGAACAAGACCGTGATGATGGCTGAAACGAGGAAAACGGTCGTCACTTGGCTTTTTCTTTCCATAATCTCACTCCTATTCAATTTTCTTATTTTCATATACGTTTTCCACCGTAACATAGTTTATAAACCCGACTCAACCCCTCGGCGTGTAATCGCGCCGCTGACAAAAAGAGTGACGATTCGGTTTCGTCACTCTTGCGGCTTCGGTTCTAGCGAGACGATCAATGTCTCGTCCACGACGTAATAAGGCCGTTTCGGCAACACTTTTAAATACCCGCCTTCACGTAATCGTGTCAAATCAAGTTGTAACGTCTGTTGGAATTTTCGCAGCGGTAATTTTTTTTCTTGTTCGAAATATAAATCGAGCGCCCGCTGGACTTGATCCATCTCATAGACCACTTCCCGTTCAGTTTCGGGAACGATGTGAAACGTCTCTTTGGACATGTAAAATCGCTGCCTCGGTTTGCCGGGTAAATGTTTCTTCAAACGCGCAAGATCGATTTCCTGTGCTTCATCGAGGAGCACCGTCCGATTGACGCCTTTCGGCAACGTCTGCTCATATTCGTGGATCGCCTCCCGCAACTGAGGAAGCGTGATGTCGACTTCCTGTTCCGTCACTTCCTCTTTTTGCGTCAGCCGTTGCCACCAGTTTTTGCCTGATTTCGTTTGTCGCTCCATACACTCCCCCCTCTCCCCATTCTCTTCCCGATATCGTGCACCGTCTCACCTTATATTCGCACATTCACTAAAAAAACCTTCCTTTTTTCAAAGGAAGGTGTTTGGCTTACTTCAATTTGTTACGGAGGACCATCTGCAAGATTCCACCGTGACGGTAGTAATCGATTTCGACTTCAGAATCGAAGCGGGCGACGACTTGGAACTCGGTCACCGTACCGTTCTCATGAGTCGCTTTGACGTTCAGGATATCACGTGGGCGAACCGATTCGTCGACTTGGATGTCGATCGCCTCTTCACCTGTGAGTCCGAGTGAGTCGGCCGACTCCCCGTCCATGAACTGGAGTGGCAAGACGCCCATCATGACGAGGTTCGAGCGGTGAATCCGTTCGAAGCTTTGCGCGATGACGGCACGAATGCCGAGCAAGTTCGTTCCTTTGGCTGCCCAGTCACGTGACGAGCCCATTCCGTAGTCGTTCCCAGCGAAGACGACGAGGCCTGTGCCCTGCTCTTTGTACTTCATGGCCGCATCATACATAGGCATGATTTCGCCAGTCGGCCAGTACGTCGTGAAGCCGCCTTCAGTGCCTGGTGCGACTTGGTTACGAATACGGATGTTCGCAAACGTACCGCGCATCATGACTTCGTGGTTTCCGCGGCGTGAGCCGTACGAGTTGAAGTCGAGCGGTGCAACACCTTTTGATTGAAGGTATTGGCCAGCTGGTGTTGTTTTCGAGAATGCTCCGGCTGGTGAGATGTGGTCGGTCGTGACCGAATCAGCAAACTTCCCGATGACGCGGAGTCCGTTCAACGCATGGACGACGCCCGCTTCCGGCTCGAGGTTTTCGAAGAATGGCGGGTTTTGGATATACGTTGAATCGTCCGAGAAGTCATACAAGTTGCCTTCTGGCACGTCGAGGGCGTTCCAACGCTCGTTCCCTGTGAACACCGTGTCGTACTCTTTACGGAACGCTTCCGGTGAGACGACGTCTTGAACGACCATCTTGATTTCATCATTTGATGGCCAGATGTCTTTGAAGAAGACTTCATTGCCATCTTTGTCCGTTCCGAACGACTCGTTCATGATATCGAAGTTGACCGACCCGGCGAGCGCGTATGCGACGACGAGTGGCGGTGACGCCAAGAAGTTCGCTTTGACGAGCGGGTGGACGCGGCCTTCGAAGTTACGGTTCCCCGAGAGGACCGATGAGACGAGCAAATCGTTCGATGTGATCGCTTCTTCGACTTCGCGGTCGAGTGGACCCGAGTTACCGATACATGTCGTACAGCCGTAACCGACGGTGTTGAAACCGAGTTGGTCAAGGTATGGCGTGAGACCGGCTTTGTCGAGGTAGTCGGTAACAACTTTCGAGCCCGGTGCGAGCGACGTCTTCACGAATTTAGGAACCGTGAGACCGCGTTCGACGGCTTTCTTCGCGACGAGACCTGCGCCGACCATGACGTATGGGTTCGATGTGTTCGTACAGCTCGTGATGGCTGCGATCGCCACATCACCCGTGCGCATGTCGACAGCGCCATCTGTATAGTTGACCACTGCCGTCTTCTCAAGCTCAGCTTTTTCAAGACCAAAGCCGCTGTGTCCGGCTGGCGCCGTCACGCTGTCGACGAACGCTGACTGAAGGTCTGATAAGTTGATGCGGTCTTGTGGACGTTTCGGTCCAGCAAGTGACGGTTCCACTTTCGACAAATCGAGCGTGAGTGTCTTCGTGAATGACGGATCCGCTTGGTCTGGCGTGTAGAACAAGTCGTTCGCTTTTGAGTAGGCTTCGACGAGGTCAATCAACTCTTCTGGGCGACCTGTCGTGCGCATGTAGTTGAGCGTCTCTGTATCGACTGGGAAGAAGCCACACGTCGCACCATATTCAGGCGCCATGTTGGCAATCGTAGCGCGGTCTGAGAGCGGCATCGTATGAAGCGATGGACCGAAGAACTCGACGAACTTGCCGACGACTTTCTCGTTACGGAGCATCTCTGTGACGACGAGCGCGACGTCTGTCGCTGTGACACCCGGGTTGACTTCACCGATGATTTTGACGCCGACGACGTCTGGTACCGGGAAGTAAGACGGTTGTCCGAGCATGCTCGCTTCGGCTTCGATTCCACCGACACCCCAGCCGAGGACACCGAGTCCGTTGATCATCGTCGTGTGCGAGTCCGTTCCGACGAGCGAGTCTGGATAGGCGACATTGCCCGTTCCATCATTCTTTTCGAGCACGACCGAAGCCAAGTATTCCAAGTTGACTTGGTGGACGATCCCTGTTGCTGGCGGGACGGCACGATAGTTGTCGAATGCCGTCTGGGCCCAACGTAAGAACTTGTAGCGCTCTTCGTTACGCTCGAACTCGATGTCCATGTTTTTCATGAGTGCGCCGGCGAAACCGTACGCATCGACTTGGACCGAGTGGTCGACGACGAGGTCAACCGGGATTTCCGGGTTAATCTTGTTCGGGTCTCCGCCGAGGTCGGCCATCGCTTTACGAAGTGAAGCGAGGTCAACGACCGTCGGTACACCCGTGAAGTCCTGAAGGACGACGCGAGCCGGTTTGAACGGAACATCGATGTCTTTCGAGACTTCGGCAGTACCCCATTTAGCCAAGTTCTCGACATGTTCTTTCGTGATGGCGCGGCCATCCTGCTGGCGAAGTACAGATTCGAGCAACACACGAATCGAGTACGGAAGTCGACTAAGTTCCGTCACCCCTTCTTCTTCAAGCTTTTTGAGCCGGTAATAATCGTACGCTTTGCCATTGACCTCGAACTGCGTCCGAGATTTGAAAGCGTCTAATACGTTCGTCTGTTCCATACGATATCCCCCTTTTTGAAAGCGGCGACTTCGGCATGTGCCGTAATCGCTTACTTATCACATGTTTATCATAATACAACTATAGCGTGACGTAAAATACATTCCGTCACAAATTAGTCATAAGTAAAACTTATCAAAATCAACCAAGTCTCTGAAACAAAAAAGGACGGCCCTATGAAGAGCCGTCCATCTATTATTCTGCGCCGATCTCGACGTTGACGTCGAGGGCGTCGACGAGCGTGAGCTCGTCTTCATAGCGTTCTTTGAAGCGGTCGAACGTGAACTCGTTGGCGAACAAGAACACGGGACGCTCCCAGCGGTCTGTCACGAGCATGTTGCGTGAGTCCTGGAACGGCTTGAGCGCCTTTAATTCCTTGTCCTTCACCCAACGGGCGACGCTGTATGAGACCGGCTCCATGCGGATGTCGACGCCGTACTCATTGTTCAAGCGATACTCGAACACTTCGAATTGGAGTTGACCGACCGCACCGAGATAAATCTCGTTATACTCGTTACGGTACACTTGGATCGCTCCTTCTTGGGCGAGCTGCTCGACACCTTTGTGGAAATGTTTCGACTTGAGCGAGTTGACCGGCGAGACGCGCATAAAGAGTTCTGGTGGGAACGTCGGCAACGCCTCGAACGCGATTTTTTGTTTCGATGTCGTGATCGTATCACCGATTTGATACGTTCCCGAATCGTAAATCCCGATCACGTCTCCAGCGAACGCCTTGTCGACCGTCTCCCGGTCGTTAGCCATGAGCTGTGTCGACTGGCTCAACTTGATCTTTTTGCCCGTCCGTGTGAGCGTGACATCCATGCCGCGCTCAAAGACGCCCGAACAGATGCGAACGAAAGCGATGCGGTCGCGGTGGGCCGGGTTCATGTTCGCTTGAATCTTGAAGACGAAGCCGCTGAAGTCCTCTGACGTCGGGTCGATTGGACCGACGTTCGACTTACGTGCCTCAGGCGCCGGTGACATATCAAGGTAGTGATTCAAGAATGACGTCACCCCGAAGTCGACGAGCGCCGTCCCGAAGAAGACCGGCGTCAATTTCCCGTGCTGGATCGCATCGACGTCGATTTCATTGCCGGCACCGTCGAGAAGATCGATTTCATCTCGAAGGTTCGTCAAGTTCTCTTCCGTCAAGTGATCGGCGAGGATTGGATCATTGACCCCATCTTCGTTCAACGTGAGCGTCCCTTTGTCACCACGGAACAAGTGAACTTCGTTTTTTAAGCGATCGTATACCCCTTCGAACTGCATTCCGCTCCCGATCGGCCAAGTCACGGCGACCGAAGGCATGCCGAGCACTTCTTCAAGTTCTTCCATGAGCTCGAGCGGATCTTTCGCTTGTCGGTCAAGCTTGTTCATGAACGTGAAAATCGGAATCCCGCGCATCCGACAGACTTGGAACAATTTCTTCGTCTGCGTCTCGATCCCTTTGGCCGCATCGATGACCATGACGGCACTGTCGACCGAAGTCAAGACGCGATACGTATCTTCCCCGAAATCGTTGTGTCCTGGTGTGTCCATGATCGAAACGACCTTGTCTTGATAGACGAACTGCATGACCGATGACGTGACCGAAATTCCACGTTGTTTCTCGATCTCCATCCAGTCAGATTTGGCGTGTTTAGAGTTTTTACGGGCTTTGACCGTCCCCGCTTCACGGATGGCTCCCCCGTGAAGGAGCAATTTCTCGGTGAGCGTCGTCTTACCGGCATCCGGGTGCGAGATGATGCCGAAAATACGCCGCTTCTCAACTTCTTGTTTTAATTGGTTCATGTATGGCTCTTTCCTTTCTGAACATTACGATTTACACTGGCTCTTGCTCATTGCAACGCTATCTATTCTAACGAAGCCCGCGCGTTTCGTCCATCTTTATAGTAAGGAACGGATAGCTGTAGCTTTTGTATCGCGCCCCTTTTTTGTATACTTAGCTTGAATGATCGTGAAATGACAGAACGGGGGAAAGACGATGCCAGAAAACTTGGTGATGTATTTCATTGTCTTCTGGGGATTCGTGATGATCGGGTTGATGTCGATCGGCGGCTACTTCATGTTCCGCAAATTTTTAAAACGAATGCCGAAAGAAGACGGGCGCTCACTCCTCGACATCGAGGATGATTACATCGACAAGACACGCCACTTATGGACACCGGAGACGCGTACATTGCTTGATCGTCTCGTCACACCGGTACCGGAGCTGTTCCGCGACGTCGCCATCCGAAAGATTGCGGGCAAAATCGGACAGTTCGCTCTCGAGACGCGGGCCCGTGAAATGACGACTGAGCTCGTCGTCAAAGGCTATATCGCCGCGACACCGAAACGGGACCATAAATTTTTAAAAAAGGCGCTTGAAGAAGAACAAATCGACTGGAAAATGTATCAACATTATTTCCAACAATGATGAAACGAGATGCCGGCCTTGGGCTTGGCATCTTTTTTTGTCTTCACCAGTTCAACTAAGTTATACGAAACGGAAATTGTGCCATACGAATACTAAGTCCAAAGTACCTTTTTTGGACGGATTAATTATTCTTAAATACCGTTCATAATATAGACAATATTAAAAACGATTACAATAAAGTGGTATGACCAATATTAGTATAACATGCATGGGTTTTAGCAATAAAAATGGATAGCTTTTCCTTTATTTACATTTCTATAATGTACGTATCTTGATTCCAAAAGGAGGTTTTCCGATGCATGATGTCACGCACGTCACGCGAACTGACAGCACTCGCTCCGCCGAAACAATCGTCGAGAGCCCTTCATTCCACAAGTTGATGCAAGAAAAGAACCGGTTCATTGTTCCATCCATCATCTTCTCACTCATCTTTTATTTTACGTTACCAATCTCCACGAGCTACTTCACGTTCTTGAACATCGCTGTCGCCGGTGAGATCACTTGGGCCTGGGTGCTCGCCTTCGCTCAATTCTTCATGACCTGGACGTTTTGTGTCATGTATAGCCGCCGGGCCCGCCGCTTCGACGAGCTCGTCGCAGCCATCAAACAAGAGGAGGAGGGACGATGAACTGGACAGCTATTCTTCTATTCGTCGCGATTGTTGGACTCACGCTCGTCATCACATTTTTCGCCGCCCAAAAGACAAAGACCGCAAGCGACTTTTATACGGCCGACGGTGGTTTGACCGGATTCCAAAATGGTCTGGCCATCGCCGGTGATTATATGTCGGCCGCTTCATTCCTCGGGATTGCCGGGATGATTGCCCTCGCCGGGTTCGATGGGTTCTTTTACTCGATTGGTTTCCTCGTTGCCTACCTCGTCGTCCTATATTTGGTCGCCGAGCCGCTCCGTAACCTTGGAAAGTATACGATGGCCGATATGATTGCGGCACGCTTCAACAAGCCGCGCGTGCGAGGGGTTGCCGCCATGAATGCTATCGTCATCTCCATCTTTTATATGATCGCCCAACTCGTCGGCGCCGGGGCACTCATCGAGCTCTTGCTCGGCATCCCCTACACGACGAGCGTCATCGTCGTCGGAATCTTAATGACCGTCTATGTCGTTTTCGGGGGGATGACCGCGACATCATGGGTACAGATCACAAAAGCCGTCTTGTTGATGATCGGGACCGCCATCATTTCATTCCTCGTGTTCGCCCGCTTTGACTTCTCCGTCTTCACCATGTTTTCCGAGGTCAGTAAGGCGACACCGCTCGGGGAGAGCTTCTTGAACCCTGGCAACAAGTTCAAGCTCCCGCTCGATACGATTTCACTCAATTTGGCACTCGTCCTTGGGACGGCCGGTCTACCGCACATTCTCATCCGCTTCTTCACGGTCAAGGATGCACCGACGGCACGACAATCCGTCGTCTATGCGACATGGGTCATCGGTGCGTTCTACATACTGACGATCTTCCTCGGATTTGGGGCCGCCGCGTTCGTCGGATCGGACGCCATCGTCGCCGCCAACCCGGCCGGGAACATGGCCGCGCCTCTCCTCGCCCAAGTGCTCGGCGGTGACTTATTGTTCGCTTTCGTGGCCGCCATCGCCTTCGCCACGATTCTTGCCGTCGTCGCAGGACTCGTCTTATCGGCGGCCTCGGCGTTCGCCCACGACTTTTATGGTCATTTCATCCGGAAGGGCGAAGCGACCGAAAAAGAACAAGTCACAGCGGCCCGGATCGCTTCAATCGCGGTCGCACTCGTCTCGATGGGACTCGCCTTCTTCGCCCAATCGATGAACGTCGCATTTCTCGTCTCTCTCGCATTCGCTGTCGCTGCCAGCGCGAACTTGCCGGTCATTTTGTTCACGATTTATTGGAGACGGTTCAATACGGACGGAGCCGTGTTCGGCATGGTCGTCGGATTATTCTCGTCGCTTTTCCTCGTCGCCATCAGCCCGAACGTGTGGGCACCGGATGGCTCGGCAATCTTTATCGGTGAGGCGTTATTCCCGCTCACGAACCCGGGAATCGTCTCGATCCCGCTCGGCTTCCTGGCCGCCATCGTCGGGACGTACGTGACGAAGTCGGACGAAGTCGCCGGAAACTTCGAACGCATCCTCGTCAAAGCGAACACCGGGATCGATGCCGAGACGGAAGCTGCCATGACGAAAAAATCTTCATAATCGACAAAACGGCGTCCCTCGCGAGGGACGCCGTTCATGTTGAAGCGATTTGTTTATATTTTTGGTACATGGCGATGCGCCATGGGACGATCATGCCCCAGGCAATCAAATAGAACAGTCCGCCCGTCGCGAAAATATTGACTTCGTCTCCGAGAAACGCCTTCATGACCGTCCGAATCGCCAATAAGACGAAGACGACGATAAAGAACGCTTTCGAGCGGGATAAGTACACCTCACCATCACGTTTCTCGAAGTTCGATGTCTTGATGAGAAATACGCTGAAAATCAATCCGACGATTAAAGCTTCTCCGACCTCGAGCCAAGTCAATCGAAACGCCGGGACGAGAAATTGCAACATCCCGGTCGACATCGCCAAGGGCGGAATCAAGATCTTTTTAGCATTCGTCGGACGTGCTGATGCTTTGACGCGAACGAAGCTCGCAATCAGGCCCATCATTAGTGCGACGAGGGTCGATCCCCAAAATATCGACATTCGGTCAACCCCTTTTAAAATCCGGTGAATCCTACTAATTCGCTCATCCAAGCAGCGAAGCGATTCATGCCATCAAAATATAATACGACGCCGAAGGCCATCATCAAATAACCTCCGAATTTTGCCACCTTGGCACTGTTGCGCGCCAAGTATTTGATTTTCCCGACAAATCTCGCCATGATGAGGAATGGGATGGCGAAGCCGATGACGTACGCCAACATATAGCCCATCCCTTGACTCGGGTTCGAGGCCGCGAGCGCGATGACACCGGCAAGAATCGGTCCGGTACACGGGGTCCATCCCGCCGCGAATCCAATTCCAATCAATGCCGTTCCAAAGTAGCCGCTTTTACGCTCCCCTAAAGCGAGCTTTTTCTCGCGCATCATGAAACTAGGTTGCCAAAGTCCCGCCAAAAAGACGCCGAATACGAAGATGAGGATGGCACCGAACATGCGCAAACTATCCTTATATTGAATGAATACGTCGGCAATGAGCGAGGTCGACAGACCGAGCACGAGGAAGACGATCGAGAAACCAATCAAGAATGAGAACGTGTGAAACCAGGCCGTGCGTTGTCGCAGTCCCTCGCTCTTTAAATCAGAGACTGAGACCCCAGTGATATACGATAAAAAGACTGGATACAACGGTAGCGTGCACGGCGATAAAAATGATAAGACGCCCGCCCCAAATGCGAGCCAAAGTGTGACTTCCATGCGATCTTCCACCTTTCAGCCCCATTATAGCGAAAACCTTTTCAAAATGCTCGCATCTTTTTCCGAGCACCTTACATGATTGAATTTGTAATCTTTGAAATGGAAATGAAACTTGTAAACGGTAGTGTTAGATGCTAAGATTTGGATATTCTTATTAGTCAGTATCGATCTTACAACGATGGGGGAAACACCGTGGCGGTCATCACAGCTGAAAACTTACATTATGCCATTGAACAGAAACGCGATGAACTGTATGAAATCGCCTCGCAGCACAGTTGGACGTCTCCAGAAGTGATTCATGTCAGCCAAGAATTGGACAAGCTGATTACACGTCACGTCCTAGCCATACACGCTTCAGACCACATAAATTAATCGAACCAAACGGCCCGTCCTTCCTTGAAGTGGCGGGCTTTTTCCATGGAAAAAAGACACCTTGACGGTGTCTTTTTTGTAATTTATGACATCAGACGTTGGCCAGATTGAAGTTCGTACATCTTTTTGTACAGCCCATCCTGTTTTAAAAGCGCCTGATGGTTACCTCGTTCGACGATCTCACCCCGATGAAGGACGAGAATCAAGTCGGCATCTTGAATCGTCGACAGACGGTGAGCGATGGCAATCGTCGTCCGTCCCCGTCTCATCCGATCGAGGGCGAGCTGGACACGCTCCTCGGTCTCGGTGTCAATCGAACTCGTCGCCTCATCTAAAATCAAAATCTTCGGGTCACGGGCGACCGTCCGGGCGAAGGCGAGCAGTTGCCGTTCCCCGCTCGAGAATGTCGCGCCGCGCTCACCGACCGTATGTCCGTAACCGGCCTCAAGCTTCTCGACGAACGTATGAGCTTGCACGAACTCGGCCGCTTCCCGGACTTTGTCCGAGTCGATCGTCGGATTGAACAGTTTCAAGTTATCCTCGATCGTCCCTGTGAACAAAAATGGATCTTGGAGCACAAGCCCGACTTTGGCTCGGAGCTCGGCTTCCTCGAACTGCTCGATCGGATACCCGTCGATCGTGATTTGGCCTGATTGATACGGATAGAACCGGGTCAACAGGTTGATGATTGAACTCTTTCCGCTACCCGTGTGACCGACGAGGGCGACCGTCTCGCCTGGTTTGGCGACGAATGATATCTGTTTCAATACATCGACTTCCCCATCGTAGCTGAACGTGACGTTCTCGAACCGGACTTCCCCGGAGCCGATTTCGGCAGGACCGGCAAGACTCTTTCCTGGAGCCGGTTCATCCGTGTCCAAGACTTTGAAGACACGGTCCGCCGAGACGACCGCCTGTTGAAACTCGCTCAAGCGTTGCATGATGTCGAGCACCGGACGGAAGATGCGCTCGATGTAGCTGATGAAGGCATAGACGACCCCGACCTGCACTTGCTCGGTCGTCGACAAGACGCCGTAATAGCCGAGCAGTCCAATGATGGAGAAGGCGAGCAACAGCTCGATGATCGGTCGCAGCAACATGCTGTCGAGCTTCAAGTTTCGATAGCGTGCCTCTTGGTGGGCCTTGTTCGTTTCTTCGAACTGGCGGACGAGCCGCTCTTCTTGTCGGAACTGTTGAACGATTCCCATCCCGTTGATCGATTCATTCAATTGCCCGTTCAGTTGTGACAACAAGTCACGCACTTGGGCAAAATATTTTGTCGAATAGCGGCGATACGCCCAGATGATGAGCCAGAACAGCGGAACAAGGACGAGCCCCATCGTCGCGAGCGTCGGTTCGAGGATATAAAGGAACACGTACGTCCCGACCAATTGAACCGCTGACTGTACGAACGTGCTCATTACCCCGACGTACAGTTCCTTGACGGCCTCGGTGTCGTTCGTGATTCGAGAGACAAGCACTCCCGCCGGAGTTCGGTCAAAGTAGGCGAGCCGCATCCCCATCACGTGACGGAAGATATCCATCCGGATGTTTTGCACGATCTTTAAGGCAATCTTTTGGAACGAGATCGACTGCAAGTAGTCGAAGATGATCGCCGACACATGCAAGACCAAATAAACAACGAGCAAGGTGACGACCCAGTTTGTCGGATAGACGCCAGGCGTCACGAACTCATCGATGAACACTTTGATTAAGAACGGTCCTGCTAGTTTTGCGCCGGTGGCGAGCAACAAGAACACAAAAGCGAGTCCGAGCGGACGTGCGTAGCGGTTCGTGTAGGCCAACAGGCGTTTGATGACCGCCCATTCCTGAACGTCATGCTTCATGGTGGCCACCTCCTTCGACAATCGCCTCGAGTTGTTGGCGATCGTACGTGTCTTTGTACCAACCGGGCTCGCGAATCAAGTCCTGATGACGCCCGCGTTGGATGATTCGACCGTCCTCAAGGACGAGAATCTCGTCGGCATGCTCGACCGCAGACAGTCGATGCGCCACGATCAAGCGGGACTGGTCAGGGTTCCCGGTCCGGAAATGCTCGATAATCGCTTCTTCCGTCTTCGCATCGACAGCCGAGAGGGCATCGTCGAGGATCAACACGTCCGCCTCAATCATGAGGGCACGTGCGATTGAAATCCGTTGCTTCTGACCACCCGATAACGTCACACCCCGTTCCCCGACGAGCGTGGCGTATCCTTCCGGCAGCCGCATGATGTCATCATGAACCTCGGCGATTTTGGCCGCCTCCATGATTTCGTCGAGTTTCGCTTCCGGTTTGCCGAATGCGATATTGTTCGCAATCGAATCGCTGAACAAGAAATGATCTTGCGGGACGACAGCGACTTTATCGAGCAGAAGTGATTTTTTCACTTGGCGAATGTTGACACCACCGATTTTGATCGTCCCATCATGTACGTCATACTCTCGTGTCAACAAGCGTACAATCGTCGTCTTACCAGAACCGGTACGGCCGACGAGTCCGAGCGTCCGTCCGCGTTCGAGGCGGAATGTGACGTCTTGCAGGACGGGCGTCTCGTCATAGCGGAACGCACGTATATCCGCTTCAATCTCCGAATGGGCGAGTTTCGTCGCCGCCATCGGGTCATCCTGAATCTCAGGTTTGACGGCGAGCATCCGCTCGATCCGGTCGTAAGACGCCCGCCCTCGTTCGACGATATTGAACAGCCAGCCGAACGCGAGCATCGGCCATGTGAGCAAGCCGAGATAGGCGGTGAAACTAACGATCTGTCCGATGGTCAGCTCTCCTTGTTCAATCAAATACGCCCCATAACCGATCGACAAGATATACGAGAGGCCTACAATCCCGAAGATGGTCGGGTCGTACAAGGCGTCGATTTTCGCGACACGTACGTTTTTCGCCATGACTTCGTCGGATAGCTTCTCGAATGAGTCGACGTCACGGCCGACTTCCCCGGTCGACTTCAACACCCGGACACCGCTGACGCTCTCTTGGACTTTATCATTCAGTTCAGAGAACGCCGCTTGAGCGACCCCGAACCGATTATGTAAGAGTTTGCCGTATCGCGTCGTCAACGCGACCATGATTGGCAGCGGCAACAATGCCACGACCGTCAACTTCCAACTGATGGTCGTCACCATGGTGATGATGACGAACGTTCCCATGGTGATGCTATCGACGAGTGTCAAAATCCCCGCACCCGCCGTCGTCGAGACGGCCTGGACATCGTTTGTCGCATGGGCCATCAAATCCCCGACCCGCGACTTCTTATAAAACCGTTGATCTAAATCGGTGAAATGACGATAGAGCTGACTCCGCAACATCCGACCGAGGCGAATCGAAGCCCCGAAGATGAAGTATCGCCAGAAGAAACGGGCCACATAGTTCCCGATCCCGACGGCCGCGAGCCCGCCGAGCAACATCCATAATAAATCTGTTCCAAGCGTTCCCCGGTTGATCTCATCGACGATTCGCCCGATGATGCGCGGCGGTATAAGTTCGAGCCCCGCGACGAACATGAGTAAGACGATGCCGAGCGCATACGTCCGCCACTCGAGCTTGAAGAACCAAGCTAGTTGTTTGAATTCACGAATTGGAAACACCCCCTATGTTGTCTTGAATTCAGACTATTCTATTAGATTAGCGAAAGTTTGTTCGATTGTCTAACAAAAACTGGATGAAAAAAGCACTTTGCGGGCGCAAAGTGCTTCGGCCGATCGAGTTTATTTCTTTTCGTTCTTCATTTGAACGTTCATGGCGCGCATCACTTGGTTGACTTTCTTCTGTGACGGCTTTTGACCCATTTGCATCATCAATGTACGAATCATATCTTCGTTGATCGGTGGGTTCTGTTCGAGGTAGTTCATCATGTATTTACGAGCGATAAAGAAACCGATCGCGATACCCCCGATTAGTGCTGCCACGACAAGAAGAATCCAGAATAATGTACTCAAGGCTTAACCTCCTCTACCATATGAAACATCGTTTTTTACTATACACTATATTACGCTAATTCGCTAGTCGTCTGAAAAAAAAGTGGTGACCCAAAACCTCCGGGCCACCACTGACAATATGCGATTAAAGTGATTTGACAGCTGCGACGACGTTGTCGACCGACATGCCGTATTCTTTCATGAGGAGATCTCCAGGAGCAGAGGCGCCGAACTTGTCGATGCCGAGTACTTTTCCGCCGAAACCGACGTACTTGTACCAACCGAGCGTCGCGCCCGCTTCGAGCGAGACACGTTTCGTGATTGACGACGGAAGGACCGATTCTTTGTATTCTGCCGATTGAGCTTCGAACAATTCCCACGAAGGCATCGAGACGACAGCCGCGTTCACGCCTTCAGCCGCGAGTGCTTCGCGTGCTTCGACGAGGACGTGTACTTCAGAACCTGTACCGAGAAGGAGGACGTCTGCCTCGCTTGAGTTGCCGGCGACGACATAGCCACCTTTAGCTGCGTCTTCGATCGACGTGCCTTCGAGTTCTGGCAATGCTTGACGCGTCAAGACGAGAAGTGATGGTGACGTTTTCGTCGTGATTGCTTGCTTCCAAGCCGCGATCGTCTCTTTTCCGTCAGCTGGACGGAGAACAGACAAGTTTGGCATCGCACGGAAGCTCATCAAGTGCTCGACCGGTTCGTGCGTCGGGCCATCTTCGCCGACCGCGATTGAATCGTGCGTCAAGACGAACGTTGATGGGATTCCCATGAGCGCAGCAAGTCGAACTGCCGGGCGAAGGTAATCCGAGAAGACGAAGAACGTCGCGCCGTATGGGAGGACCCCACCGTGGAGCGCCATCCCGTTGACGGCTGCTGCCATCGCGAATTCACGGACTCCGAACCAGATGTTGCGGCCGGCTGGATCTTCATCGAAGTCCGCAGCGCCTTTGATCATCGTGTTGTTCGAACCAGCGAGGTCAGCCGAGCCTCCGAAGAGAGTCGGAACCGCTTTGGCGATCGCGTTCAATACTTCACCGCTCGTTTGACGAGTCGCTTTTTTCGAACCGATTTCGAACGTCGGCAATTCGCTGTCCCAACCTTCTGGGAGCTCGTTGTTCATCGCACGTTCGAACTGGGCACCAAGTTCAGGGTGTGCTGACTTGTAAGCTTCAACGAGTTCGTTCCAGTCCGCTTCATGCTTCGCGCCTGGCTCAACGACTTTATCGTTGAACAAGTCGTATACTTCGTTCGGTACGTAGAAGTTCTCGCCTTCCCACTTGTAGAACTGCTTCGTGAGTTCAATTTCAGCTTCGCCGAGTGGCGCACCGTGTGATGCCGATTTGCCTGACTTGTTCGGTGAACCAAAGCCGATAACCGTCTTCACTTCGATGAGGGTTGGTTTCGACGTTTCAGCTTTCGCTTCGTCGATCGCTTTCGCGATTGTATCGATATCCGTACCATCTTCGACACGGATCACTTGCCAACCGTAGGCGTTGAAACGATCTTCAACGCTTTCCGAGAACGATTTGTGAAGGTCGCCGTCAAGCGAGATATCATTTGAATCGTAAAGGACGACGAGTTTGCCGAGTTTCAAATGACCAGCGAGCGAAGCAGCTTCTGCCGATACGCCTTCCATCAAGTCACCGTCTCCGCAAATCGCGTATGTGAAGTGGTCAACCACTTTGAACTCATCGCGGTTGTACGTCGCTTCCAAATGTTTCTCTGCCATTGCCATCCCGACAGCCATGGCGATCCCTTGTCCGAGCGGTCCAGTCGTCGCGTCGACACCTGCCGTGTGACGGTACTCTGGATGTCCAGGCGTTTTCGAATCCATTTGGCGGAACGATTTGAGGTCGTCCATTGAGAGATCGTAACCAGATAAGTGAAGAAGCGAGTACAAGAGCATCGAACCGTGTCCCGCTGAAAGGACGAACCGATCACGGTTGAACCAGTTCGGGTTTTTCGGGTTGTGACGCATTTTGTCCGTCCAAAGTGTGAACGCCATCGGAGCCGCACCCATCGGCATACCCGGGTGACCTGAGTTCGCTTTTTGGACCGCATCGATTGAGAGTGTCCGAATCGAGTTAATCGCTAATAATTCTTTAGTAGTTGTTTCCACTAATTTCATCCTCTCTGTTGTTAACAAAGTTTCTACCCGTCATATTTTAGCACACTCATTCGTGTGTCACAACTAATTAATTAGTATAACACATTAAATGGAATCGTTTACTTCCTTTCGTTTGAAAACGCATCAATGAGTCCCCCTGATCAACGTTCGCGTATAACAAACATGCACATCCTATATGAAATAGGATGTGCATTCATGGTCATTCTGAGCGGTAACGTTCCTGCTCATCTTTTAATTTTTCTGGCGTTACGTCGTTTCCTTCCGGATCGACGACCTTCATTCCCATCATTTGTGATTTGAATGATTGGCGGAACGCTTGCAAATATTGTTGGCGCAGCGCTTGCTGCTCATCCATCTCTTGTGGTGACAGACCATCTGTCTTTGCTTTGTTGGCGAGGAAATTGATTCGCTCCAACTGTTCAGGTGCTAGCATCGGGCTCGCCCCCTCTCTACTGAATTTGTCCTTCTACTGTACAAAATCAGCGAGCAGGAATCAAGTTTCTGGTACCGACACGTGCTCCAAGTAGCGCCGGTTCACGGTCGCTTTCGATACCTCATAACCAAAACCGCGGAGGGTGGCGGCAATTTCAGCGAACGTGAGTCCACGTTCACGTAATTGGACGATTTCTTCAATCGGAACTTCGATTCGGCTCCGGCCTCCCTGGTCATGGTGCTGGATATTCCGATGCGGATTAAATCCGTTCGCGACCGCCCGACGCATTCCGCGTGAAATTTTAGCGTTATGGATCTTACGTTGATACTCTTCGACGACACTGACGATCTCGAGCACCATCTTCTCGGCGTCGGAGACGATATATTCATCGGACGACTGCATCGTCAACAAGCGCACGTTATGTTTCATGAGCGTATGCAAGATAGCGATTTTTGCATTCCCCCGTCCGAGACGACTGTCGTCGCTCACGAGCACGGCATCGAGATCGGACGTCGAGACGTGCTCCAATAGATCGAGCAGTCCCGCCCGATTGACCTCATACCCGCTCTCTTGTTCACTGATCACATCGACAACCTCAGCCTCAAGACGTCTCGCCATCTGCTTCAATTCATCCGCCTGACGACTGAGCGACGTCTCTTGGGTGGACTTGTTCGTCGATACGCGACAATAAATGACGACTCGCATCGCGTCACTTCCTTTCTTTCCATTCGCCCTCTACGATACACAGGATGAAGGGATGTTCGCAATCAGAAACGATTATTCGGCGGCGAACCACGTCGTCTTGTCGTCTTTTTCATCATCTCGCTTAGCGAGAATGTGCGCTTCGAGCGTCTCCGCCTCTTTCAAGGCAACTTCTTCTTCAATACTGTGTTCGACTTTTTGTTCGGTCACGACGACCGCTTCGTTGTCGCGAAGCTCTCCGACCGCGAAAAATACGAACATACCGAGTGCCAACATGCCGACTAAGATGATTCCATTGATTGTGTCTCTCATAATCATTGCCTCCTGGGAATAAGAATACACGTTCTCGAGAACGTCTGTTCGTTTATCTGTTCTCATCATAAAACAAGAACTTCTGTTCGGTCAAGCAAAAAAAACGAACGAATGTTTGTGCGCTCATGTGTTCTTGTGTTAAACTAAACCCATAAAGAATAGGATGCGTTCGCAGGTTATTCGACATAATCGAGGTGAAATCCATTGAAAAAAATGTCAGCAAGACAACAACAGATTCTTGATTTTATAAAAGCTGAGGTTCGGGCGAAAGGGTATCCCCCTTCGGTCCGCGAAATTGGCGAGGCTGTCGGGCTCGCATCGAGCTCGACTGTACACGGTCACTTGGACCGTCTTGAGAAGCGTGGATTGATTCGACGTGATAAGACGAAGCCACGCGCCATCGAGATTTTGGATGAAGAGATGTCCGTCGTCGAAGACCACGATGCCGTCATGTACGTGCCGGTCATCGGGAAAGTCACAGCCGGTACGCCGATCACGGCCATCGAGAACGTGGAAGAACACTTCCCGCTCCCGGCTCACGTCGTCGGTTCCGACAACGTCTACATGCTCTCTGTCTCAGGAGACTCGATGATTAACGCGGGGATCTTGGATGGGGACCGCGTCCTCGTCCGTCAACAGAACACGGCCGACAATGGAGAGATTGTCGTCGCCATGACGGATGAAGGTGAAGCGACCGTGAAGCGGATTTATAAAGAAGCTTCGAAAGTGCGTCTTCAACCGGAGAACGACGAACTCGAAGCGATGTATTTCGATAACGTGTCGATTTTAGGGAAGGTCATCGGTGTATACCGCACGATTCACTAATGGCTAGTGGCAAGACACATACCCGTACGAATCTCGTGGCAATCGGTGCTCTTGCGATTGCCACGCCTTTTATTGACATCGATGTTCCGACCGTGTTCCTGCTTGGCGCCCTCATCGGGACGTTCTGGCTCTCCCCGGATCTCGATTTGAAGTCGGACGCCTATTATCGATGGGGACCGCTTCGGGGCTTTTGGCTCCCTTATGTGAAGATTATGCCCCATCGGTCGTTATTCTCGCATTTTCCGCTCTTGAGCGATCTGATCCGGGTCATCTATCTCGGTTTCCCGCTCACGCTTCTGCTCACGGTCACGCCGTATGAGGAAGCTATCAGATCGTGGCTCGACCTGAACGGGGCAGCATGCTTCTTCGGACTCGTTTTCGCGACGACGCTACATACGACGCTCGACTATGCGTCCACGTTCTTCAAACGTGCGTTTTAATCAGATCGTTATGCTACACACCCAAAAAGGGCAACCCGTCTAAATAGACAGGGTTGCCCTTTTTTTGAACCGTTTATTATATAGAAGTTCAACAACTTTTATGCAACATGACATGATTTTCAGCCACTTCTCGTCCATTTACCAACAAGACGACACGATGCTCCCCTGGATAATGCCGACGGGTCGTCAAATCTGACCAGTCATGCACTCTGGTCGCTGCAAGTCGCGCGCCCCCAGCGACGGTTCTATTCGCTAGCAGGAATGCTTTACGACTCGCTTTCCCGTTGGCCTTTATAAACTCAATCGCGTATTCGATACGAACATAAGCAGTATCCCCTGGACGAATGGACACATCGTATTGAATCTCGCACGCCTCCCCTATGCGGATCACGTTCGGATGTATAGAAATCGATGAGTCGACGGTTAAATTTGTTTCCTGCGTATAACCGAATATCGTTAACGCGTCAGGATGGGCTGACTTGATCAGTGTCCGGCATCCGTGTCTAATGATCCAATCGGTATGAGGATGCTCGCCCTGCCATCGTCGCGAGACTGCGAGTACGGCTTCTGGGTGATCTTTCGAGATATCGTTGAGATTGTTGGCCACACTTTTTCTCACATATAATGATGGGTCTTCTTTTAACAACTCTAAAATCTCCAACACTGGAGCCGGGTCTTCTTTGAACATCGGTAGCGATTCTGCCCACGGAAGGCGAGGACGACAGCCTTCACTCGCCAAACGCCGTACATGTTCGTTCGGATGAATGGCCCAAGCTGTCATTTGATGCATCACACGTGTTGGATCCCGCAACAAAAAAGGTCTGATGGCGAATTCAGAAGACGACGTCTGCGTGAAGCGTTCGAGCGCTGACATCGAGCGTTCCCAATGCTCTTCTGCCTGCCCGTACACTGCTACAAAGTCCGGGAAAAACAAATAAGGAAAGCCGACGCAGTCATCTGCAATTTCAACCAATACGTCCAAAGCTGATTCGTAATTCTGTGGCAAATACTGACCTAGTTTTATCGAAATACGTCGAGTACGCCCTTTGAGTGCCAACGCTTCCCACGATTCATCTATGATTGATGCGATAAAAGCCTGTACGTCAAATGACGGATACACGGTTTGAATACGTCGTCCAAATTCCAACAAAAAGGTCTCATCATACACGTCTTTTAATGGTGTTGCCACTTCTCGTCCCCCTATCCCATTCCATTACATTTATAGTGATATACATTCTCCCTCATTATATTGATTAGTTGAAGCGAATTATAGAAAAAGAGTCCTGAATGAGCACTTCATACGAAGACTCGTTCAGGACTCTGATTTTAAAGGGAATATCCCTCATTAGTCGACTTAGTAGAGCGTCATGTACTGATCGCGCTCCCACTCTGTCACTTGCGTACGGAACATATCCCACTCGATTTCTTTCAACTCGAGGAAGTGCTCACCGATATGTTCACCGAGTGATTCCATGACGACTTTGTCGGTACGGAGTACTTCGAGCGCGTCGAAGAGCGTAGCCGGAAGGTCGTCAATCCCGTTAGCAACACGTTCTGGCTTGTCCATGACGTAGATGTTGCTATCGATCGGCTTCGGAGCCGCCATTTCTTTCTCGATTCCATCAAGACCTGCAGCCAATAGCGTGGCCAAAGCGAGGTACGGGTTCGCCGCCGGGTCGACCGAACGTACTTCGATCCGTGTCGAGAGGCCACGGGCCGCTGGTACACGAACGAGTGGTGAACGGTTGCGCGCGCTCCATGCTACGTAGCAAGGTGCTTCGTAACCAGGAACGAGGCGCTTGTACGAGTTGACAGTCGGGTTACAGACAGCCGTGAACGCACGAGCGTGCTCGAGAATCCCTGCTGTGAAGGCGCGAGCCGTGTCAGAGAGTTCCATTTCGCCGTTTGGATCGTAGAAGACGTTCGTGTCACCTTTGAAGAGCGACATATTGGCGTGCATCCCTGAACCGTTGACACCGAAGAGTGGCTTCGGCATAAACGTCGCGTGAAGACCGTATTTTGCTGCGATCGTCTTGACGACGAGTTTGAACGTTTGGATGTTATCGGCCGTCGTGACCGCATCTGCGTATTTGAAGTCGATCTCGTGCTGACCTGGTGCGACTTCGTGGTGTGATGCTTCGATTTCGAAGCCCATGTTTTCGAGCTCGATGACGATCTCTTTACGGCAGTTCTCGCCGAGGTCGACCGGTGCCAAGTCGAAGTAACCGCCTTGGTCGTTGAGTTCGAGTGTCGGTTGGCCGTTCAAGTCTTTCTTGAAGAGGAAGAACTCAGGCTCTGGTCCGACGTTGAACGCTGTGAAGCCGAGCTTCTGCATGCGCTCGAGGTTACGCTTCAAATTGCCGCGCGGGTCACCGCTGAACGGTTTGCCGTCCGGGGTATAAATATCACAAATCAAGCGAGCGACTTTACCGCTGCCGTCTGTCCACGGGAAGACAACCCATGTGTCAAGGTCTGGATAGAGGTTCATGTCTGATTCCTCGATGCGTACGAACCCTTCGATTGAAGAGCCATCGAACATCATCTTGTTATCAAGTGCTTTGTCCAATTGGCTGATCGGAACCTCGACGTTTTTGATCGTACCGAGGATATCCGTGAATTGAAGACGAATAAAGCGTACGTCCTCTTCTTGTGCGATGCGTTTGATGTCTTCTTTCGTGAACGTTTTTCTGGCCATGGTGAAATGTCCCCTCTCACATTGTGTAATGGTTAGTGTACTGGCGTCATCGATAAAAACGTGACAGCTCACCTTGAATGAGCGACGTCTTATTGAAACGGCCAGCTTCTTGAAGCTGTGTTTTCAATAATTTGTGTAACTCTTGTTCAGAGATTTTCGGTGCTTCATCGACCGGTGCCTTTGGTGACTCCGCATCTTTGGCGTCCGTGTTGTCGAGCATATGACGAATCGCCGCCAAGTTGAAGCCTTGGTCGATAAAATCCTTGATCGTGAGTAGACGTTCGACATCATTAAAGGAATAGAGCCGTCGTTTCGATTCCGTCCGACTAGGCGAAATTAGACCCTGTTCTTCATAGTACCGAATCTGTCTACCTGTCAGCTGTGTCAAATCTTGAACGATTCCAATCGGAAACAACGGGTTGGAGCGACGAAATTGATCGGCCATCTCTTATCCCTCCTTTTCTGTCTCACACTGTGAGAATAATACATGACAACTTACCTGTCAATAGATGTTAAGAAAGTTAACATGACATTTCGGTTACAACTTCTGTGAGATATTGTCACGGTCAAATGTGACGAGCTCTTTCGTCCGCAATTGGCTCAAGGCGAGCATGAGCGCGACCTTGACGTGGGCGTAAGTCAATCCGCCTTGGACGTAGGCCGTGTATGGAGCCCGGAGTGGTCCATCGGCCGACAGTTCAATCGATGATCCTTGAATGAACGTCCCGGCCGCCATGATGACGTCATCCTCATAGCCCGGCATATAGGCTGGTACCGGCAACGCGTGGGCATTGACCGGTGACGCCATTTGGATGCTCTGACAGAAGGCGATCATCTTGTCACGGTCGCGGAACGTCACCGATTGAATCAAATCGGTCCGGGGCGTCGTATAATGCGGGTCGGTCTCGAAACCGAGCAATCCGAGTAGGCTCGCCGTCAAGTGTGCCCCTTTCAACGCTTGGGCGACCGTATGTGGCGCCATGTAAAACCCTTGGTACATCTCTTGGAGCGAGTAGAGTGACGGACCGGCCTCGCTCCCGATGCCTGGCGTCGTCATGCGGAACGAACAGCGTTCGACGAGTTCTTTCGTCCCGGCGATATAGCCGCCCGTCTTCGCCAAGCCGCCACCCGGGTTCTTGATGAGCGAGCCGGCCATGAGATCGGCCCCGACGTGGGTCGGTTCGATCGTCTCGACGAACTCGCCGTAGCAGTTGTCGACGAAGATGAAGACGTGCGGATGTGCCGCTTTGATCTTCCTGATCGCCTCACCGATTTCTTGGACCGGGATGCTGCGACGATTGGCGTAACCTTTCGAGCGCTGGATGCCGACGAGCTTTGTCTCAGGACGAATCCGTCCGATGACGGTCTCGACGTCGATTCGGTCCTCTTTCAACTCGACCGTGTCGTAGCCGACACCGAGCTCTTTGAGCGACCCACGGCCGTCTCCCCGAATCCCGACGATCTCTTCGAGCGTATCGTACGGCTTGCCGGTGATATAGAGCAGCTCATCTCCTGGCAACAACACACCGAACAAGGCAATCCCGATGGCGTGTGTCCCGGAGATGATTTGCGGACGGCATAGGGCGAGGTCCGCCCCGAACACGTCGGCGTAAATCGACTCGAGCGTGTCGCGCCCGATATCGTCATAGCCGTACCCGGTCGTCGGATTGAAATGGAAATCCGACACTTTGTGTTTCTTGAACGACTCGAGGACACGGTATTGGTTGAACTCCGCCGTCGCCTCGATCGTTTCAAAATATGGTTTTACCCGTTCTTCCGCCTCGGTCACGAACGGGGCCAATTCATCATAGTACGCAATCTTTTCTTGCCACATCATTGTTTCACACCTCAAATGGTTTCAGCGTCGCATATAGACGCGTGTCTTCTCTCATATATCCGACGAGTTCGACCGAACCGTCATCGAGGAACTTCTCCTCGAGACGATACATCGAATCTTTGGCCGGATGGTAATGCTCGAACGAGCGGACCGGCAAGACGACGTGTACTTTCGTCAACACATCCGCAATCTTATCTTCAATCGCGCCGATGAGCGTCTCGATATCGGTCGAATCGAGCGCCGAGATGACGAGCGGTCCGCCGACGAAGTCTTCGGTCAACCGGTCTTTCTTATTGTATACCTCGAGCTGCGGTACCTCACTCGCCCCGAGTTCCGACAAGACCGAATTCGTCGTGTCGATTTGGTTCATGTAATGCGGATTCGATGCGTCGATGACGTGCAAGACGAGGTCGGCCCCGAGCACTTCCTCGAGCGTCGAGCGGAACGCGGCGACGAGTTTCGTCGGCAAGTCCCGGATAAATCCGACCGTGTCCGTGATCAGCACTTTACCGCCCCGCGGCAACTCGAGCTCGCGCGTGAGCGGGTCGAGCGTTGCGAACAGTTCGTCCTGTTCGTACGTATCCGCATCCGTCAAGCGGTTAAAGATTGTCGACTTCCCGGCGTTCGTGTAACCGACGAGCGCGACTTGGAACACACGGTTTTCTTTCCGACGCTCCCGGTAACGGTCACGGTGCGCGACCGTGCCTTCGAGATTTTTCTTGATTTCATCGATGCGGCGCTTGATGTGACGACGGTCGGACTCGAGTTTCGTCTCACCCGGTCCCCGAGTCCCGATTCCGCCACCGAGACGTGACAACTGCGTGCCTTGTCCGATCAAACGTGGAAGCAGGTAGTTCATCTGAGCGAGCTCGACTTGGAGCTTCCCTTCTTTCGATTGGGCCCGTCCGGCAAAGATGTCTAAAATCAATTGCGTCCGGTCAATCAGTTTCATCTCGTCCGGGTCGTTCAGCGAGATGCGGATATTCTTTGATTGGGCCGGCGACAGCTCGGCGTTGAAGATGACGATGTCCGGCTCGAACTGTTCGATGAGCACCGCGAGCTCCTCGACTTTCCCTTTTCCGATGAATGTGCGGCGGTCGACTTGTTGCCGTTTCTGATCGAGACGGGCGACGACCTCACCTCGTGCCGTATCGACCAATTCGACGAGTTCCCCCATCGATTGTTCATATGTCCAATCGTCGACGGTCGGTAATTGACACCCGACGATAATGACTTTCTCTCGTTGCATAAAAATCCCTCATTCCTATAAGTCTCATCCTCCATCTTACCACGAAACGACGAATGGAGAACGTCCGTTTGTGGTACGATATGAGGAGAAGGAGGAACGTCCATGACGAAACGTAGAAAAGAGTATCCATTGCCTGAATATATCGAGGCGTACTTGTTCCATCTCGGCGCGAGCGGCCGTCAACCGTCGACGCTGAAACGCTATCGGTACGATTTGATCGATGTGCACAAATACTTTCATGACCATAACGTCGAGCTCGATGCCCCGGAGGCGTGGCTCGCCGTCCCGCTCGAATCGTGGAAGACGTTCGTCAACGACTTCCTCATCGAGGAGAAGCAATATCAACAGGCGACGGTCGCCCGGATTGTCACCGTCATCAATAGCCTGACCGTCTTCTTGAACCCGCTTCGTAAGAAGATGCTGACGTATGCGCAACCGGCCCACACGCTCACCGTCGACCAGATCGCCTTGCCTGCCGAGTTCAACAAGCTCGTCCAGACGATCCGCTCAACAAGCGGTCTGAGCGAGAATCAGCTCCAGGCGCACCCATACCTCGTCAACCGAAACGAGTTGATCGTCACGCTGTTCTATAAATACGGTCTCCGGGTCCACCATATCATTCGTCTCCGGATGAACGACCTGCACCTCGCGAGCCATGAGTTCGACGTCTATGACCGGCTCGGCAACCGGTTCACGTTGAAACTTAGTCCAGAGGACCAGGCACTTCTCATGAACTATTTGGCCGACATCCCGACGCCGGTCCGTCCGCGCTGGTACTCGGATGATCCTGTATTCGTCTCTTTCGATTTCGCCCGAATGACATTCCGCTGGGTGTATGCGAAGAACCAGCCGAAACAGTTGACGATCGTCATGATCACGAAGATGATGCGCCAATTGAACGAACGGAGCGGTCTCACCCGCTCGGTCACACCATCGATGCTCCGGAACGCCCACGTCTTGAAGACGTACGCGACCGACATGACGTCACTCGAGCGGATGAATGTGACATGTATGCATAAAGAGTCATCACTCCGGCGCTACGAACAGGCGTACGCGGAGTTCGGTAGCGAACTCTACGGCGAACAAATCCCAAACGAAAACCCCGCCTTGTAACAGGACGGGGTTTTGTATGTTAATGGGCCCATTCATCTCGCAACAGCCCGTACACGACGTGGTCGACGTAGCGGTCATAGAGCCACTCCGCATTGCGAAGCACCCCTTCTTCGAGGAAACCGAATCGCTCGGGCAGCGCCCGGCTCTTCACGTTCCCAGTTGCGACCCGAATCTCGATTTTATCGAGTTTCAAATCACGGAACCCATAATCGATGACCGTCTCGAGCGCTTGACTCATGATGCCCTTGCCTTGAAAGTCTTGGCCGAGCCAATAGCCGACCGTCCCGCATTTGATGCCCCGGTCGATGTCATTGAAGCCGATCGTCCCGGCGAGCTCGTCCTGATACACAATCGCGAACGATTTCGGATAGCCGCCCGTCTCCATCAATCCTTTGATTCGTCCTTCGATGTTTTGCCGCGAATCTTCGACCGTCTCGGTGTAATCGAGCCACCCGAGCCACTCGCGAAGGTATGGCTTCGATGCCATCGTCAATTGGAACAACGCCTCCGCGTCGTCAATGGTGAACATTCGTAGTTGAAGCTGATCATTGATGTCATAGCGTAACATGTCATTTCCCCCGTTAAGTTACCAATTATTGTGTTCTTCATCATTTCATCGTAAACTATTTGTAAATAATTTGAAAGCGGTGAAAGTATGTAATTCGACCTCATGTCATCCACCCAAAATTGAATAGTTCCGGAGGAGAGTCATGATGAAGTCGTTTTACCTGATGCTGGTCAGTCAATGGCTGGCCAATATTGGTGACGTGCTTTATATCGTCGCCTTAATCGCTTTGTTATATCAACAGACCGGTTCCGCCCTGGCTGCGGCCAGTTTCCCGATTGCCGTCACGCTCGGCATGACCGTGAGCGGTCTGTTCTTTGCCCGCATCTTATCTCGGTTCACCTTCGGTCAGATGTTGCTCGTCACACAACTGTTGAAGACAGTCTTGCTCGGGGCCGTCATTTGGTCGGAGTCGATTCTCGTCCTCGGCCTCGTCGTGCTCATCGCCTTCTTGGATGGGTTCGCCCGTCCGGTCCAGGCGTCGTTCATCCCCAGGCTGACGACGAATCGCCAACAAGCGAACAGTCTCGTCCAAGGGTCGAACCAGTTCATTCAGCTGGCGATGTGGCCTCTCGGCACGATGGTCGTCGCTTCCTTCTCAAGCGAGCTCGCTCTGATGATCGCGTTGATGTTGTTCATGCTCTCGACGCTCGTCACGCTTCGCTTCGTCCGTTCACTCGACCGCGACGTGACGGTAGAAGATGGCGAATCAGACATATCGCTTAAGGACAGCCTCGCCTTCGTGCGCACTGCTCCTTTCGCCAGGTTAATCACGGTGTTCGTCACGTTCGAGTCGTTCGTCAGCACACTCTGGATCTCGGCGCTCTTGCTCGTCTATTTGGAACGCCACCTCCACATCGATACGGGCTGGTGGGGAACGATGAACGCGAGCTTCTTGATTAGCATGATTCTGGCCAGCGCTTACCTGTATCGCGCAAAGCGCAACAGCTCGCTCGCCGTCAGCTCCATCTTGTCTGTCTTAGCGGCCCTATTGTTCGGCATGACATCTCATATCGCGTTCGCGCTCATCGCGCTCGCGGTTCAAGGATACGCCACCCAGCTCCGCATCATCCAGACGAACACGGTGCTCCAAGAAATGACACCTGCCTCGCAACTTCCGTACGTGTATAGCGTCCAACAGACGGCCTACACCCTCGCCTTCAGCATCGGCAGCCTGACGTTCGGACTACTCGCGGACGGATTGCCGATTGCCATCGTCTATTTGATTGGCGCAGCGTTGACCGTTCCGCTCGTCTGGGTCGGTCGACAAATCGACCAGATGGGAGATGTGGTCCAATCTTCATAACAAAAAGGCGCCCCCTTATATGATTTACAATTCCTTTGGTTACAACAGATTCATTCCGCATCACGTATACTAAAAGAAAATACTAGTTAGGAGGAATCTAAATATGAACACGTTATCAAACCAGGAAAAGGACGAGATATTGCAAACTCTACATGTACGATTTAACGCCCATCCCGAACGACATCCTGATCTCACTTGGCCCGACGTCTTGACTCGCCTTCAAGAGGACGACCAGAAACTCGTCGTGCTTGCCGAGATGGAACGAACCGGCGGCGAACCTGATGTGATTCGACTTCCGAATGGCGCCTTAGCTTTTTGCGACTGCTCTCCAGAAAGTCCGAGTGGTCGACGCAGCCTATGCTATGACGCTTCGGCGTTGGCGGCACGGAAGAAGAACAAACCGGATGGGAGCGCTGTCGCATTGGCTGAGGAGATGGGAATCGAGCTACTCGACGAAGCAACGTATCGTCATCTACAGACGCTCGGTTCGTTCGATTTGAAAACATCGAGCTGGATTGTCACTCCAGAAACGATTCGTCAAAAAGGCGGCGCCTTATTCTGCGACCGCCGCTACGACCATATCTTCCTCTATCATAATGGTGCCGATTCGTATTATGCGGCCCGTGGATTCCGCGGGATGTTGATTCTTTGAGCAGGGCCACGGGCCTTGCTTTTTGATGTGGATAGCCAAAAGAAAATGACTGGGAACTATATCACCCATCAGCGTTGGCTCCTCTAAATCTTGAAACAATATTTGTTCCCCAGATGCACACGGACCCCAGCCAAGAAAAAAATATGTTCAGACAATCAAAAGAAGGTTAGCCTACTCCGAATATCTTTCTTAAGATTTTTTGATCAAAATACGGTGTTTGAAATAAACGATAACCATTCATCATGTCTTAACTGTTCAAATTTTAGAGCCTGCCCTCCTATATGTCTACCAAAAACTGCAAATGAATGAACGGATGGGCATGATGGTTTATCTCACGTCTACATCACCCCAACAAAAAAACTGCAGACGAATCGTCTGCAGTTCAATCTTACGCGTGAAGCGTGACATTCAATTCTTCGGCGACCGCCTTGAAGGCAGCGAGCGCACGTTCGAGGTCGTCACGGGTATGTTCCGCCGTCACGATCGTCCGAATCCGGGCCTTACCTTTCTCGACCGTCGGGAAGGCGATGCTCTGTGCGAACACGCCGTGGTCTTTCAGCTTGTCCGAGAACGTGTGTGCGACCGTCTCTTCACCGAGCATGACCGGCGTGATCGGTGTCGTCGCATGCCCGATATCGAAGCCGAGATCACGAAGTCCTGTCTTAAAGAACTCGGTGTTCGCCCATAACTTATCGAACAGTTTCTCTTCTTCCTTCATGACACGAATCGCTTCACGGTTCGCCGCAACGACCGCTGGCGGGTGTGACGTCGAGAACAAGAACGGGCGTCCTTTTTGAATCAAGAAGTCACGCACGTCGTTCGAGCAGGCGACGTATCCGCCGAGGACGCCGATCGCTTTCGATAGCGTCCCGACTTGGAGCGCGACCCGTCCGTCGAGACCGAAGTGGTTGACCGTACCGCGACCATTCTTCCCGAGCACGCCCGAAGCGTGGGCGTCGTCGACCATGACCGCCGCGTCATACTTCTCGGCGAGCTCGACGATTTCCGGGAGAGGCGCGATATTGCCGTCCATCGAGAAGACGCCGTCCGTAACGATGAGACGTGTCCGGTAATCTTGAGTCTCTTTCAAGGCCGCTTCTAAGTCCTCGAGATCGACGTGTTTATAGATGCGGCGGGCCGCTTTCGTCAACCGGATGCCGTCGATGATCGAAGCGTGGTTGAGCGCGTCGCTGATGACGACGTCTTCTGGGCCGAGTAGCGCCGACAAGACGCCGAGGTTCGTCGCGAAGCCCGACTGGAACACGAGCGCCGCTTCCGTATGCTTGAACTCGGCGAGCTCGCGTTCGAACGCCTCATGCATCTCGAACGTCCCGGCGATCGTCCGCACCGACCCAGTGCCGGCACCAAACTGTTCGACCGCTTCGATTGCCGCTTGCTTCAAGCGCGGATGGTTGGCGAGACCGAGATAGTTGTTCGACGATAGCTGGACGAGCGACTTGCCACCGATCGTGACCTCGTTCCCTTGTGCTGATTCGAGCGGCACGAGCGAGCGGAACGTGCCCGCTTGTTTCATTTCATTGACTGCTTCTGTAATATGTTCAAATGCCATATTGATTCCCCCTGTTTATGGTAATAAGACGACCTTTCCACATTTCCCGGCCCGCATGAGCTCGAAACCTTGCTCGAACTCCTCGAGCTTGAACACGTGCGTGATAATCGGTTCCACGTTCAGCTGACCCGTCGCGAGAAGCGTCGACACTTGGCCCCACGTCTCATACATCTTGCGTCCGGTGATGCCTTGGACGCGTACCCCTTTAAAGACGACGTCACGTGTCAGGTCGATCGCGACCGGTTTGGCCGGGAGTGACAACACGTTGACATCGCCGCCGGCCGTGACCATCTTGAACGCCTGGTCGATGGCGACCGGATGCCCGCTCATCTCACAAACGACATCGATGCCGTCCCCCTCCGTCTGATCCATGATCAGCTCGAGCGGATTTTGCTCAAGGCTATTGATGACGACGTCCGCCCCCATGTCTTCGGCGAGCTTCAACCGATACGGGTTGACATCGATCGCATAGACCCGGCTCGCGCCCGCTGCTTTGGCGACACCGACGGCCATGAGTCCGATCGGCCCACAACCGACGATGGCGACCGACTTGGCCGACACGTCACTGGCGAGCACCGTATGGACAGCGTTACCGAGCGGTTCTTGAATCGAGGCGAGCTTCGACGGCATCGACTCGGGGTTGACCCACAAGTTCTCTTCCGGCATGACGACGTACTCGGCGAAACAGCCTTGCGTGTCGACACCGATGATTTTCGTGTTCTTACAGATGTGATATTGCCCTCGCAAACATTGTTTGCATTGATGACAGACGATATGCGTCTCGGCCGACACGGTCTGTCCGATTTGGATGCGTTTCGTACCTTCCCCGAGCGCCACGACTTCCCCCGCGAACTCGTGACCGAACACGTATGGCGGTTTAACTCGGCTCTTCGCCCAGTCGTCCCACTCATAGATGTGGACATCGGTCCCGCAAATCGATGTCGCCTTCACTTTGATCAACACTTGCCCGGCTCCTGGTGTCGGGATTGGCACTTCGACCAACTTCGCCCCGAATCCGGCCGTATGTTTTTGAATCGCTTTCATCACAGGTGTCGTTGCTTCCTTCTCTGTCATAGACACGAGCTGTTCCATTGAAAACGTCCCCCTCTTCATCTCTTGATCGAACTTCACGTTCCCTTTCATCTTGTCATAAAATGACGAACCTGAGAAGATAGAACGTCATATTTTCAGACACAAAAGAGAAGCCATCCGCGCCGATGGCTTCTCTTACAAGAATAGGACCTATGTCCCGACCGCAAGCTCATCGTGGTTCGATGATGAGCTTGATTGCCGTTCGTTCTTCTCCGTCAATCATAATATCGGTGAACGCAGGGATGCAAATCAAATCCAGCCCGCTCGGCGCGACGAAACCACGCGCGATCGCGACCGCTTTGATGGATTGATTGAGCGCCCCGGCGCCGATTGCTTGAATCTCACACGTTCCTTTTTCACGAAGTACGCCAGCGAGTGCACCCGCCACGGAGTTAGGATTCGATTTTGCCGAAACTTTGAGTACGTCCATTCTTGTTTCCCCCTCGGGTAGGTTGTTCAATCAAACCATACGGTCTGATCATCTAGGTGTATGCGTTCGATTTTTGTGGCTCGTTTCGATTGGTCATCGATAGTGATTAAAACTCCATTAAGTTGTTCCCGTCCCTCGGCAACTTCAAACCGGACCGGGAGTTGTGTCATGAATTTTCTCAAGACGACCTCGGCATCCATGCCGAGCACCCCGTCGAGCGGGCCGGTCATCCCGACGTCGGTGATGTATGCCGTGCCGTTGTTCAATACGCGGTTGTCAGCCGTCTGGACGTGCGTATGGGTGCCGACGACGGCTTGAACGCGTCCATCGAGATGATAGCCCATCGCAATCTTCTCACTCGTCGCTTCAGCGTGCATATCGACGAAGATCGCATCGACCTCACCACGGATTTCTTCGACGAGGGCATCGACCGTGCGGAACGGACAGTCGAGCGATGGCAGGAACACCGTCCCCATCGCATTGATGACGGCGAGCTTCTTCCCACCTTGTTTCAACACCATCATGCCGACACCAGGTGTGCCTTCCGGATAGTTGGCCGGACGGATGATACGGTCGGCATCATCGATCCAGTCGAAGATGTCACGGTTGTCCCAAGTATGATTCCCCATCGTCACGCCATGGAACCCAAGCTCAAGGAACTGTTGGTAGATTTTTTTTGTGATACCGCGTCCGTTGGCTGCGTTTTCACCGTTGACGAGCATGAACGTCGGGCTATACTTGCTCTTCAAGCGTCCGATTTGGGCACTCAGGATGTCGCGACCCGGTTTTCCGACCACGTCGCCGATAAATAAAATTTTCATAGTTTTGTCCTCCTCCAATAGAAAAAGCGGAGAATGTCTCCGCTCTTGTTACTTCGCATAATCGACGGCACGCGTTTCGCGAATGACCGTCACTTTGATTTGGCCTGGATAATCAAGCTCATCTTCGATCCGTTTACAGATGTCGCGGGCCATCTTGTTCGCCACGACGTCGTCGACGACGTCTGGGCGGACGATGATCCGGACTTCACGTCCCGCTTGGATGGCATATGATTTCTCGACTCCTTCGAACGACTCACAAATCGCTTCGAGGCGCTCAAGGCGTCGGATATAGCTTTCGAGCGTCTCTTGACGGGCTCCTGGACGCGCCGCTGACAAGGCGTCAGCCGCTGCGACGAGAACCGCGATCGTCGAGGTCGCTTCGACGTCCCCGTGGTGCGAGGCGATCGAGTTGATGACGACCGGATGCTCTTTGTACTTCGTGGCGAGCTCGACACCGATTTCGACGTGGCTGCCTTCGACTTCATGGTCGATGGCTTTCCCGATATCGTGGAGGAGACCCGCTCGTTTGGCGAGCGTGACGTCTTCCCCGAGCTCGGCGGCCATCATCCCAGCGAGATGGGCCACTTCGACCGAGTGGGCGAGCACGTTTTGACCGTAACTCGTCCGGTAACGCATTCGACCGAGCGTCTTGACGAGGTCCGGGTGGACACCGTGGATGCCGGCTGAGAATGTCGCTTCTTCTCCGTATTCACGGATGCGCTCATCGACTTCTCGACGCGACTTCTCGACCATCTCTTCGATGCGGGCCGGGTGAATCCGACCGTCTTGAACGAGTTTCTCGAGCGTCATCTTGGCGATTTCACGACGGACCGGGTCGAATCCAGACAGGATGACCGCTTCCGGCGTGTCATCGATGATGAGGTCGATGCCGGTGAGCGTCTCGAGCGTGCGGATGTTACGTCCTTCACGTCCGATGATGCGTCCTTTCATCTCATCACTCGGCAAGTTGACGACTGATACGGTCGTCTCGGCGACGTGTTCGGCCGCATAACGTTGCATCGTGAGAGACAAGAGGTGTTTCGCTTTTTTATCAGCTTCTAATTTTGCTTTTTGCTCGATTTCTTTTTGAAGGAGAGCAGCATCGTGAAGCGCTTCCTGCTTCGCTTCGTCCATGATGATGGTCCGTGCTTCTTCTTTCGACAAGGCTGCCACGCGTACTAGTTCTTGGCGTGCCTCCTCATATAATTCCTCCACTTTGCTCTCGAGCGTTTCCGCTTCACGCTTCCGTTTCGCGAGTGCAGCCTCACGTTCATCCAAGGCGTCTTCTTTCCGTTCAAGCATGTCTGCTTTCCGGTCGAGAAGCTCTTCCTTTTGGACGAAACGATTTTCTTTCACTTTCTGCTCTTCACGTCGTTCGCGCAATTCTTGTTCGGTTTCATTGCGAAGTTGAATCATCTCTTCTTTTACTTCAAGCCGTGCTTCTTTTTGCATCGCTTCCGATTGTTGGCGCGCTTGCTCTACAATCTTGGTCGCTTCCGTCTCGGCACCTTGAATCTTCGCTTCGGCGATCGATTTACGCACAAAAAAACCTGCAACAAAAGCTATCGGCAAAAGGAGGATCAGAATAAGCTCTAATAGCCATTCCATCATGTTCACCTCCCTTTCGCAAGGTTATTTTATTTTTTCATGAATGAAAACGCGAGCGAGCCCGCGTATAGCTTTATTGTACTTATTTACCTGTTAGAATGCAATGCACGGACAGGATAGAACTACCAATTCATCAAAAAAATTATACTAAAAAAATCTCGCCTGAACCATGTCAGGCGAGAAACGTTGCTTACTCTTCGTCTAAAAGTGAGAGGACGTCATCGTTGTCAGCTTCGACTGTGACCGTCTTTTCACCGTTGAGACCGTAGTGGTCGCGGATTCGTTCTTCGACCGATGCGGCCACCGACGGGTTCTCTTTCATATACTGCTTCGCGTTCTCACGGCCTTGACCGAGACGCTCTTCGTTGTACGAGTACCACGCGCCGCTCTTTTGAACGATATCGAGGTCGGCCCCGATGTCGATGAGCTCGCCTTCACGCGAGATGCCTTCGCCGTACATGATATCGACTTCCGCCGTCTTGAACGGAGGCGCGATCTTGTTTTTGACGACTTTGATTTTCGTCCGGTTCCCGACCATGTCTTGGCCTTGTTTGAGCGTTTCAGCACGACGGACTTCGAGACGGACCGACGAGTAGAACTTGAGGGCACGACCACCAGGTGTCGTTTCCGGGTTACCGAACATGATTCCGATTTTCTCACGGATTTGGTTGATGAAGATGACGATCGTCTTCGACTTGTTCGTCGCACCAGACAATTTACGGAGCGCTTGGCTCATGAGGCGGGCTTGAAGACCGACGTGTGAGTCACCCATCTCCCCTTCAATCTCGGCTTTCGGAACGAGTGCCGCAACCGAGTCGACGACGAGGATATCGACCGCACCAGAGCGGACGAGGGCTTCCGCGATTTCAAGGGCTTGTTCCCCTGTATCCGGTTGTGATAGGAGCAACTCATCGATGTTGACGCCCAAGTTTTGTGCGTATTTCGGGTCGAGCGCGTGCTCAGCGTCGACGAAGGCAGCTTGTCCGCCGCGCTTTTGAACTTCAGCGATGGCATGAAGCGCTACCGTCGTCTTACCTGACGATTCAGGTCCGTACACTTCGATGACACGACCACGTGGATAACCACCTGCACCGAGGGCGATGTCGAGGGCGATTGAGCCTGACGGGGTCACCGAAACTTGCTGATCTGTATTTTCACCGAGGCGCATGATTGAGCCTTTACCGAATTGTTTCTCAATTTGGCGTAATGCCATTTCTAACGCTTGTTTACGATCACTCATAGATTAATGAGCCTCCTTTGATTGATACTTTCATTATAAGCGAAGCGAAGACGATACACAAGTTTTTTGCGAACGTTTATTCGCCTTTTTTCATTTGTTGCAGGAGCGCCCACATTCCGTCTTTCGTAGCCCGGGCTTGAATGACATGCCGCTCTTGATGTGGATAGTTGCGTTCAATCACGTCAATCCCGGCCGGTGACCGGATACCGATAAACACTTTGCCGACCGGTTGACCCGAACTTGAAGTCGGGCCGGCCTCGCCGGTGAACGCCAGTCCATAATCCGTCCCGGTCTGACGCGTCAGACCGAGGACCATTTCAAAGGCGACTTCTTTTGAGACGACCGAGTGTGACTCAATTGTATCAAGGGACACCCCTAAAAACCTATTTTTTAGCTCGTCAGAGTACGTGACGACCCCGCCCTTGAACACCGAGGACGCCCCCGGGACGGCCGTGAGCATCGCTTGGGCTTGACCACCCGTAAGCGACTCGGCAATCGACAGCGTCGCCTTGCGCGCTTGCAACTCTCGAATCAAATGGGTAGCGAGCGTCTCCTCATCGGAACCAAAGTAATACCGGCCGACCCGATTTAAAATGTCCCGTTTGACCCGGTCGACCATTTGCCGCGCCTCGGATTCCGTCTCGGCCCGAGCACTGATCCGAAGCCGTGCCTCGCCTGACTCGGCATACGGGGCGACCGTCGGATTGGCACCGGTCGTTAAATCGACCACCGCCTCATCTAACGCGGACTCGCCGATTTCATAAAACCGAAGCGACTCGGAATGAATCGTCGCACCCGTGAACTTGTTCGGGAACGTCGACTCGACAATCGCTTTCATTTCCCACGGTACGCCAGGCAGTAAGAGCCATGTCGTCTCCCCTTCAATCCACATGCCGGGCGCAAGACCGACCGGGTTGTCAAGTACTTCGGACCCGGATAAGATGTCGGCCTGACGAGCATCTCCTTCGTTCATCGTCCGTCCGCGCGAGGCGACAAAACGACGAATTGTCTCGAGCGAGGCCTCGTCACGGACGAGTGGGCGGCCGAGCACGTCGGCAAGCGTCGTCTTCGTGATATCATCGGCCGTCGGGCCAAGTCCGCCAGTGACGATAACGAGCTCGCTACGGGACTTCGCTTCTTCGAGCGTCGCTTTCAGGCGCTCCCTGTTATCCCCGACGACTACATGATACAGGACGGACAGTCCGTATTTCGACAGCTGTTCTGACAAGTAACGGGCGTTCGTGTTGGTGATTTCCCCTAAGAGCAGTTCAGAGCCTACCGCAATGATTTCGGTCCGTTTCATCCGAATTCCTCCCCCCAAATAAAAAAACGAGCTGTTCGGCCAAGCTGAACAACTCGTCTGTGCCGACGGTTACATCGACTTTACAATGATCTTGTAATTTTGTGCAAAATATTCGGCCCCTGAGTAAATCGTCAAGACGAGCGCGAGCCACATGGCCCATTCACCGAACGGGATGCCGACATAGCTGAAAATCGGATTACCGAACAACAGGAAGATGATGGCAAAGAGTTGGACCCATGTCTTCGCTTTGCCCGACTTCCCGGCCGCGACGACGATGCCTTCATCGGCAGCCACAAGACGTAGCCCCGTCACCGCGAATTCACGCGATAGGATGACGACGACGACCCAAGCCGCGACGAGGTCCATCTCGACGAGCAGGACAAGTGCCGCCGTGACGAGTAGTTTGTCAGCGAGCGGATCCATGAACTTCCCGAAGTTGGTGACCAAGTTGTGCTTGCGGGCGAGATGTCCGTCAAGCCAGTCAGTGATAGCGGCAATCGTAAACACGACGCCGGCGATGAATTGTTGGAGCGGAACGTCCGCTCCGAGGAAAGCGATGTCTCCCCAATCAAAATCTACGGCGAGCAAGACGACGAAAACAGGGATGAGCAACACCCGTAACATCGTCAAGCGGTTAGGTAGGTTCATCGAGAACTCCTCCTCTAGAAGGAGAGTCAACTTATTCTGCGTCGACTCTCTTTACAAATATATTTTGTGTGACCGGCGAGTCGGCTAATTCAAGCTCCCGGCCATTGACAACAATTTTCTCGACCCCACCGATCAAGCCGATGCGGATGCGAAGCGTATCCGTCTCCGCGTCCTCGATGACAATCGGGTTCTGTTTCGATTGGTTCGGATATTCCGGCGCGAGGAACGGTCCTTCGAGTGATGTGTCTCGGACGCCGACATACGTCGCCGGCGATTCTTTCACATGGATCTCCGTCGTCAACTTATCGGCTGTCGCAATCTCGTACGTGAGATCAGCTCCGCTCGTCGACGCGACCGCAATCGGCCCCGTCTCTTCAGCAGGCTCTTCTTCGACCGGCTCTTCCTCGACCGGTTCTTCTTCAACCGGTTCCTCTTTCGGGACATCCTTATTTTGGTCAATCGTCACACCCGAGTTCGACGGCTCGGCCGGTGACGCGTTTTGATCACCAAAATCAAGGTTTCGGACGACGTAATAGACGGCCGTCATCAAGAGGAAGGCGACGAGCACGAGCATAACTTTTGGTACCCAACGCGACACACGGCTCGACGTTTCCGAGGCTTTCGAGTAGGTTTGTTTTCGCGACAATTGAACGGTCGGCTGCGGCTCGATTTTCGGCAAGTCTTTCGCATACGTCTCGTACAGTTCATCGACATCAAGCCCTAACGATTCCGCGTACGTTTTGATGAACGCCCGTGCATAGAACGAGCCAGGGAGATTTTTGTAATCACCTTCCTCGATCGCGATGATATAGCGTTTTTGAATCTTCGTCGTCTGCTGGATTTGGTCGAGCGTCAAACCGCTCGCCTCACGCCTTTGTTTCAAAAAAGTCCCTAGTTCTGTCACAGGGGTCCACACCTTCCATTCAAGTAGTTATTCAAACCATTCTGCCTCACGATGTGTCTCTTGAGGAATAATGATCTCCTCATCTTGTGAGTTCCGTAGTTCGATGATGTAATCAAAGTCCTCGAACACACAGTCGGTGTTGCGCACATAAAGATCTGGGTGCTCGATGACTTTGACAGACGGAAGTCGCATGACTTCGCGAATCAATTGCCGATGGCGTTCATCCATCGTCCGCGTCGAGACGGCACCGTCGATGATGTAGACGTGGTCTCCTTCGCGTTCTTCCTCGAACAGCGAAGTCCGCACCGTCTGCTTCATGAGCGTCGAGGACAGGAATAGCCAGCGCTTGTTCGCACAGACGCTCGCTGCCACAATCGACTCGGTCTTTCCGACACGCGGGTTGCCGCGCACGCCGATCAACAAATGCCGCTCTTCTTTCATCAGTTCGGCGACGAAATCGACGAGGACACCCAGGTCCTCACGCACGAAACGAAACGTCTTCTTGTCATCGTTATCGTGCTCGATGTAACGTCCGTGTCGAATTGCGATCCGGTCCCGGAGTTTCGGGCGCCGGAGCTTGATGACGACGATAGCTTCCATCTTGCGCAAAATATGTTCCAGACGATGGACGTGATCGGCCGCCGGTGCCTTTAACAGCATGCCGCGGCGCTGTAGATCGACGCCGTTGATCGTCACGATTGAGATTTGAAGCATCCCCATCAGTGAGGCGATATCCCCGAGGATACCGGGTCGATTTTGGCAAAGTTCATATTCGAGATACCATTCTTCGAACTTATGATCCATCTCGTCCATCCTTTCTGATGTGTGCTCGCTACCTTGTTCATTCTAAATTATTTTAGAAGAATTGAAAAGAACTCGTTTCAACCGAGCCAACAAAGTTTCACACCCAACCGCCGTCGATCCGAAGCACGGTGCCGGTCATGTATGCGGCTGCCGGAGAGCAGAGGAAGCGGATTGTCTCCGCTACTTCCCCTGGGCCTCCTAACCGGCCGAGCGGAATCTCATCCCGAACGTCTTGTTTCGTCTCTTCTACCGTATCATTCATCGGGGTGTCAATCCACCCCGGCGTGACCGCGTTGATGCGGACGTGAAACGGTCCGGCCTCACGCGCGAACGCCTTGACGAATCCAAGCTGGGCGGCCTTGACCGTTGAATAGAGGACTTCTCCGGCCGCACCGACCTCGCCCCAGACACTCGAGACGACGACGATGTCGAGCGGGCGGTCATACGGTTTCAGCCCGACAACGTGCTGGACGAGACGGACCATCGAGCGGACATGTATGCGATACAGCCGGTCGAGCTCGAAGAGTGACTGATCGACGAGCAGACCGTAGGCATGATTACCGGCGACATAGATGAGGCGGTCGACCGGTCCGAGCGTCTCGAGCCAAGCTTCGAGTCCTGCCTCATCGTCGAGGTCACACGTGACGACGTCGGCCGTCAACTGTTCGTGTGAAACGAACGCACGAAGCGACTCCGTTTGCGAATGCGCCTGCAAAATGAGTGCATCGTCTCGAAACGCTAGCGCGACGGCACGGCCAATCGCTCCGCTCGCTCCCGTGATGAGCGTCGTCACGGTTTCTTGACGACACAGACCGTCCGATGATCGGCTTGGAACAGACGGTCGTACGCCGCATACAGGTCGTCAAGCGTGATCGTATCGAGCAAGTCCGGGATGTCGAACATGTTGCCGCCGCTGAGCGCGTAGCGTGAGAACTGGTTGGCGATAAACTCTGGTGAGTTGAGCGCCTTCAAAAACTGTCCTTTCATCATGCGCTTCTTGCGATCGAGTGTCTCGCCGCCGAGTTCGAGCGGACGCTCGAGAGCGGACGTGATCCGGTCGACGAACGGCTCGACGTGCGGCGTCTCCATTGACAGGACGGCGAAGGCGAACGTCTCTTCTGACGTATAGTCGAACGAGAACGCGTCATCAATCAATCCTTCGGCATACAGTTCCGCATAGAGCGGTGCCGTCGTATCGAACAAGGCGTGCATGAGAAGTTCGACGATGAGCTCTTGCTTCATGCCCTCTTTGCCGGAGCGTGGCGTATCTTTATAGCCGATCATCACTTTCGGGACCGAGACATCCATCTCGATGACCCGTTCCGTCATATGGACCGTCTCGGGCTCCTCGACCACCTCACGCGCCGTCAATAGCGGCTCATCAAACGTCTTCGCCGCCTGATTGGCGGTAATCTCGGCAAGGACAGCGTCAGGGTCGATATTGCCGACGACGAACAGCACCATATTGCTCGGATGGTAAAACGCCTCGTGACAGCGATATAAATCGTCGGCCGTGATGGCGCTAATCGATTCGATCGTGCCGGCGATATCGATTTTGACCGGATGTTCGGCATACATCGCCTCAATCAAACCGAAGTAGAGGCGCCAGCCCGGATTGTCCTGATACATTTGAATCTCTTGGCCGATGATCCCTTTCTCTTTCTCGACCGAGGCCTCCGTGAAGTACGGCGTTTGGACAAAGTCGATTAACGTCTTCAAGTTCTCACTGACGTTCGACGTCGCACCGAACAAGTATGCCGTCCGGGTGAACGACGTGAACGCGTTCGCCGACGCGCCGAGGCGTCCGAACTGTTGGAACACGTCGCCGTCTTCTTTCTCGAACATCTTATGCTCAAGGAAATGGGCGATCCCGTCTGGCACGTCGACCCAATCTTCCGTTTTAAAGCGACGGTCGATCGAACCATATCTCGTCGTGAACGTGGCATACGTCTTCTCATAACCGGTCTTCTTCAATAAATAGACCGTCAATCCGTTCTCGAGGACGGTGTGATGGAGCGTTTCTCCGACGTTTGGAAAATCGAGTTTCATACAGTTCCCCCCTTTAAACAATAGACAGCCTGTAAATCCAGGCCCTTAGCGAGCGCGGCCACATCATCCCGCGAGGTCCGCTCGATGATGGCCATCTCTTCCTCGAGCGAGAACGGACGGATGTCCGAGCCGCTCATCCAAGCGATCAATTGGCGCGGGTTATCCCCGAGTTGACGACGTTGATGGTACAGCATCGCTTTCGTCTGTTCGAGTGTCTCGTCCTCGAAAGTCCCGGCCTGGAGGTCGGCGAGTTGGTCGGCGATGATTGCCTCGGTCTTCGCCTGGTTCGAGGCATCGATCCCGGCATAGACGAATAACATCCGGCTGAGTGAGCTGTACTGCGAGGCGGCATAGTAGGCCAAACTCTCTTTCTCCCGGACGTTCATGAACAGTTTCGAGTGCGGGAAGCCGCCGAACAGGCCGTTGACGACTTGCATCCGGACAGCGTCTTCACTGCGCGGGTCGACGTCGACTTGATAGGCGAGGTGCAATTTGCTCTGATTGATCGTTTGATGTTCCTCGAGACGCTGAAACTCACGGTCGACCGGCTGTGGATACTCACGGACGAGTCGTTCCCCGAGCCCTTCGAGCGGCGCGAACGCGGCAGTCACTTGCTCACGACTCACGTCGCCGACGACGTAGACGTCGACACGATCGTGACGGATCATCGAGGTATAGGCATCAAAGAGCGTCTTAGGCGTCACGTGCTCCAACTGTTCGAGTGTACCGAGCGACTGGATGGCGAGTTCGCCGCCGAGCAGTTCTTGAAGACGTTGCTGGGCGAAGCGCATCTTGTCATCGTATACCGATTCGATGCGCTGACGCTGGAGACGGGCCTCCTGTTCGACGATGAGCGGTTGGAACGCCCCGTCATAGGCGTTCGGACGAAGGAGTACTTCTTCGAGCAGCTTGATCGCCTCACTGAGCACCGGTTCGCCGACGAGCGCATCGCTCACGACTTCGAGTTGGAACTGGATGACATGTTCTTTGCCGACTTTCGACGCTCCGGCGTAAAGGCTCGCGTCATATAATTGTTCGAGCGGCGTATGAAACAGTTCGATCGACGGATAGGCTTCGGTCGCTTTCTCCATCACATACGGCAGTAAAGCCCGGTCGGCAATCGTCTCAGCCGACAGTGGGGCCGCAAATGAGACGAGGCATGTCGTCGTTTTAAATTTTTGGGTCGGGTAGACCGAATAATGCAGTCGTTGTTGGAATTGTTCGATTCCTTTCATAAGTTGATCTACTCCTTTTTCTTTTTCGTTTTGAACACGTCCGCACCGCGGGCGTATTCTTGATCGGGAACTCCGGCCACGACATTGGCGTAACGGGCCGCGGTGAACAAATAGTCGCTCAGCCGGTTATAGTACGGGAGCTGACGAGCGGCGGCGTCGACGTTGACGAGCTCTCGCTCGACACGGCGACAGACGGTACGTGAGACGTGCAGGCTCGCCGCACCGACACTGCCACCCGGCAAGATGAAGCGGACGAGCTCCGGACATTTCGGTTCAAGTTCGTCAATCCACGTCTCGAGCTCGGTGACGATTGTCAAATCGACTTGTTGTGGCGGCGTCTCAGTATACATGAGCTCGGAACCGAGATCGAATAGATCATGTTGAATCTTCGTCAGCTGGGACCGGAGCGTCTCGTCTGTCTGATGGACGAGCGCGAGACCGATCTGACTGTTCAATTCATCTAACAGCCCCATCGCCTGGATGTGCGGATGAATCTTTAAGACACGTCCGCCGATGAGTGATGTTTCCCCTTTGTCCCCGCCTCGTGTGTACAGTTTCATGTCATTTCCTCCTTGATGCCACAAATGGTGACCCATAGGAGTCACCATTGTCGTTATGCGTGCGGTTGTGTGTACGGAAGATGAATCGTGAACGTTGTTCCTTCCCCGTGCGTGCTCGAGACGTCGACCGTGCCTTGATGGGCATCGATGACGTTTTTGACGATGGCGAGACCGATGCCGGTACCCGTCTTGCCGCCGCTCGTCCGCGCTTTATCCGCTTTGTAGAACCGTTCGAACACGAACGGCAAATCTTCTTTCGGGATACCGCTGCCCGTATCCGACAAACGGATCACGAAGCCGGCCTCCTCTTCACTCGCCTCGAGCCGGATTGATCCCGACTCGGTATGGGCGATGGCATTGCCGATCAAGTTCGTGAACACTTGTTCCAATCGGTCCCCGTCCGCCTCGATGGCATGACGCGGGGCCTCCGTTGACAGCGTAATGCCTTTTTCGTTCGCCATTTGGTTGAATTTGCGCATGACGCGCGGAAGGAATTCACCGAGGTCGAACGTCGTGAACTGCATCGTCTCTTTGCCTGACTCGATTCGTGCCAGGTCGAGCAAATCGTTGACGAGACGGGCCAATCGAAGCGATTCATCGTAGATGATGGAAGCGAACTCTTTCGTCGCGTCATCACTTTCGGTCATGCCGTCGATAATCGCCTCGGAATACCCTTGAAGCGTCACGAGCGGTGTGCGTAGCTCGTGGCTGACGTTGGCAACAAAATCGGTTCGCATCTTGTCAAGACGATGGCTCTCGGTCGTGTCACGGATGACGACAACCGCACCTTCAAAATCGTCCTCGCCGAGAAGCGGTGTCACCGTCAACGTATAATAATGATCGTCTTGTTTCACTTCGATCGTCTTCTCCGGTGCCCCGGCAACGACGTCCTCATAGAGAGACAGGACGACTTCATGCGGCTGTTCGTCGATGAGGAGCGGTTGGGCTTGCGGGTTCGTGACGATGACGTTCGCATGACGATCGAGCGTGATGACCCCGTCGGCCATCGATCGTAAAATCGAGGCGAGTTGGAGCCGTTCTCGATCGAGCGCATTCACGTATGTCGACAGTTGGCTGCTCATCGCATTGAACGACCCGGCCAACTCCCCAATCTCATCGTTCGACTTCTGGACGAGACGGAGGTCGAATTGTCCTTCTCCTGTCTTATTGACCGCGTCACGCATCTCGCGGAGCGGTGCCGTAATCCGAGTCGATAAGAAGAAGGCAAATACGGTCGTGACGATGATGGCCGACGCGACCGTCCAAAAGATGATCGTCCGGGCCCCTTCGTTCGCACTCGAGATCGCGTCGAGCGGTTCGATCAAATAGAGCGTGTATTCCCCTGTCTCGAGTGAGAATGTCGTCCGATACGCGAGTGCCGCCTGATCGTCAAATGACGAAAAGTTTCCAATCGCGGTCTCCCCGACTGCCTGATACGTTTCCCAATCCTGACGGCCGAGCTCCGTCATGAGACCGTCGACTTCCGTTCCAAAGTTCGAACGGACCGTCCCGTTCTCTAATATATAGTTCGCACCGTACACTTCAATGATTTGGTCGACCGTCCGTGACGCGTCCCCTTCTTGAAGCAACACCGACTGGACCTGCCCGCCGAGCTTGGCCAAGTGGCCGCGTTCCTGGTCGATATGGAACGAGTTGAAAAACTCGAGCATCAACACAGAGACGATGAACAAGATGAGACTGACCAATACGAGAATCGTCAACCATAGTTTTGTGACGATGCTATTCCGGCGAATCATCACTCACTGACGACTTCGAACTTGTACCCGACACCCCATACCGTCGTGATCATTTGCGCGGCTTTTGGAGAGACCCGGTTCAACTTCTCCCGGAGTCGTTTCACGTGTGTGTCGACCGTTCGAAGGTCTCCAAAGAATTCATAGTTCCAAACTTCTTTCAACAGTTGCTCCCGTGAAAATACTTTGTCGACTTGTTTGGCCAAGAAGAACAAGAGCTCATACTCTTTCGGCGTGAGCGCGATTTCTTCTCCGTCGACCGTGACGCGGTGCGCATCGTTGTCGATCGTCAAATGCGCGAAGACGATCAAGTCTTTTGATTTTTCGGCCGTACGCAAATATTTCGTCGAGCCCGAGCGGCGAAGGAGTGCCTTGACGCGCAAGACGACCTCACGCGGACTGAACGGTTTGACGATATAATCGTCCGCTCCGACTTCGAAACCTTGGACACGATCGACTTCTTCGCCTTTCGCCGTCAGCATGATGACCGGTGTCGCCTTCGATTTCCGAAGCTCGGTACATACTTCGACCCCGTCCATTTTCGGCATCATCAAATCAAGCAGGATGACATCAAAATTGTGCTCAAGGGCGAGCTGAAGCGCCTCTTCCCCGTTCGTCGCTTCGACGATCACATATTGTTCCCGTTCCAAATACATTTTTAATAGGCGGCGAATTCTTTCCTCGTCGTCGACCACTAAAATTTTAGTTTTATTAGCCATCCACTAAACCTCCTAAAGAACCATTACAAGATGTAGCGAATGTTGCACAATTGTGAACATTTCGCTCTCTTTCATAACTATACCACTCTATTATTTGGCTTCACAACGGTCAGTTGACAGCGGCGTAAAAAAAGAAGCCACCGAAGTGACTTCTTTTTTTACGCATATGAGTGCAAACCTGCGATGACGAGGTTGACGAACACCAAGTTGAACATGATGACGGCGAAGCCGCCGACACATAACCAAGCGGCTTTTGTTCCCGTCCAACCACGTTGGATGCGCATATGCAAATAGTAGATATAGATGAGCATCGTGATGAGCGCCCACACTTCTTTCGGGTCCCAGCCCCAGAAACGGTTCCAGGCGATTTGTGCCCAAATCATCGCGAAGATGAGTCCACCGAGGATGAACACCGGCAAGCCGATGGCGATCGACCGGTAACTGATCTCGTCGGCGAGATCAAGGTCGACTTTTTTCGCGAGCGGTTGAAGCGCCTCGGCAATCCGTTTTCGCAAGATGACGAAACGAAGCAGTACATAAATCACGACGCCGGCGATGACCGACCAAATGAGCGTGTTCAACTTCAATGTATTGATGAACGTCGGTAACTCAAGTGACAGTCCGCCCGAACCAGAGAGAAGCTGAGCCCCTTCCGGCACGAACAACATCGGCATGAAGTATTCATACGACTCTTGTGTCCCGCGGTCGTTCGTGAACTCGACCACGCCACCGGCACCGATCGCCTTGAAGAGCATCGAGACGAGAATGAAGCCGAGCGTGCACATGAGGACGAACATCGTAATCTCAAGCCACGTTCGTGACTTCGACTGTTCCCGCATCGACGTCTCATTCAATAAGAAAATGAGACCTGAGGCGAAGCTGATGGCGAGAATTCCTTGGCCGAGCGCGGCCGTCGTGACGTGAATTTTCAACCAGACACTGTTCAAGGCCGGGATAAGCGGTGCCACTTCGCTCGAGAACATCGAAGCGAAAGCGATGACGAGAAGCGCCACCGGCATGGCGAACAAGCCAAGCACGTCATTTTTATAAATCCCGTACACGACGAGGAACCCGAACACCATCATCATGCCGAAGAACGTCGTGTATTCGTACAGGTTCGATACCGGTGCATAACCGACCCCGACCCAACGTAAAATAAAATATGTCATTTGAGCGATGAAGCCGATGACGGCCAAAATGAACGCATATTTGCCGTAGGCGATACGGTTGACGTTTCGGCCTTTGCGCATCCCGCTGACCGCGATCGTGAATAACACGGTCGCGACAGCGTAAAGGATGAACGCGATAAAGAGCAAACGACTGCTCCACTGAATCCACTCCATTATGATTCCCCTCTTTCATTGGTTGAGTTGTCGTCCGTCTTTTTTTCAAACCGTGCCTGATCTTCCCAGATCGGCAGGCCATTTTTCTCTAGGAGCGGTGTGATTTCGCGATTGAGCGAGGACGGGTTCTTGTTGGTGAAACCAGCGACGAGCACGTCCGTCTCATTGTGTCGGCGAATCCAGATACGACGGTGCGGCCAATACATCCCCATGACAATTCCAATCATGAAGATGACTCCACCGACAATCAAAATCGGATACGTCGAGTCACTCTTGACGCGTAGACCACTCGTACTTGCCATCTCCGTACCAGCGAACTGGAACACATAGCGATTATCTTCATCGGCCACGTTTAAACGAATTCCAATCAAATTCGATTCCGTCGTGCCGTCTGGTGTGTCAATCGCCATGAAGAAGGCCGGGTTGAGTGCCCGTGGCGATTTCGTGTTCGGTTGGCCGTCCTTGACCTCAAAGTCAGGATACAGGTCGTTCAGTTTGACCGTGACGTCTCCGAGGTCATACGTCGTCTCCGGGTTCGTCAAATCGACCGTGAACGGTCCATACACATCACCTGTCTCTTTATCGGCAACGTTAAAGGACATCGACAAGAATTCCAGGCGACTCGAATACTGTTCTTGATACACTTCGTACTTTTCAAACTTGAACGGGTGGTTCACTTTCGTCGAACCGGTATCGACTTCCTCGAGTTGCGGCGATCCGTCCTCGTTCGTCCCGGTCTTCTTGAACAGCGTCAATTCCGTCTCATAGTTTTTCGGGACTGCGCCCGCTTTCTCGATCGCCTTGGCAAATTTCGCATCTTCCGCGTTATTTTCCGGATCATATATCTCTAAGATGAACTGATCGTTGCGAAGATAATATTCATCATCCGTCGCTTCGAGCGGAACCGTATCGCCTTCGCGCACCCATTCGAGCGTATCCGTATGGAATGCCGGGAAAACGCGAAGCATCGCCCCGATGAAGAAGATGACGAGCCCAATGTGATTGACGTATGGACCCCAGCGACCGAATCGATATTTCTCGGCGAGTAAGGCATCCCCATCACGCTTCACTTGATAACGCTTGGCTTTTAAAGCCTCTCCGAACGCATCGATTTGCTCGTCCGTCCCTTTTCCCTCACCAATCAAACGTTGTCCGCGCATGAAGCGATCGGTACGTCGGACCGGTTGAAATTTCAACGCTTTATACAGCGGGAAAAATCGATCAATCGATACAACGATGAGCGATAACGTCAGCATCACGATCAACGTGATGTACCACCACGATGTATAGAGGTTGTGGAATCCTAGCGTGTAGTAAATCGTACCCGGTGTCCCGTACTCGTCCGTGTAATACTGGTTCGCCGGCAACTGTTGCGGAATATACATCTCTTGCGGGAAAATCGTTCCGATCGCCGACCCGACGATGATAAGCCCGATGAGCCATAGACCGACCTTGACCGATGCAAAAAAGCTCCACACCCGGTCAATCCATGACCGTGGACGACGCTTCGATCGTAAATCGGCGCCGTCGTATTTCATATCTAGCATTTGTGCGCCCCCCGTTCGCTTACAATGACTTCTCGGCCAACTCCATCAGTTTCTCTTTCGTGAGTTCACCTTCGTACTTTTCAATCACTTTGCCGTCGGCATCGATGACGAACGTGACCGGCAAGTTATAAATCCCGTACGCCTTCTCGACTTCGCTGCGCGTGTCCATCAAAATCGGATAGTCGAGCTTGACGCCGAGGCCGTTCACGAAATTATCGACCCGAAGCGGTGTCTCGCCGACGTTGACCGCCCAAAAATCGACGCCCATGTCTTGGAGTGCGGCATAGTTATCCTGGACGACCGGCATCTCTTTCTCACACGGTTCACAGAATGTGCCCCAGAAGTTCAAGAGCAACCCTTTACCGTCGTATGTGTCACGCTCGACCATCGTCGTCCCGTCAAGACTGACGAGCTTGAAGTTCGGCGCATCGTCACCGGCCTCGATACGTCCGTCGTTGCCGGCTTGTTCAAACAATTGCATGATAACGACCGCTCCTGCGAACAGGACCATCGTCATAATCATGAGCCGCCAAAATGACCGTTTTTTCTTATGGGCCATCGCCTGGTTCATGCGATCACCCGACTTTGTTTCTTTCGTCATGAGTTCACACCATCCTTTAGTTGTTATTGTACTGAAAAAACACCAAAAACGCACATTAACAGACTTTTTTCATCTTTTTGTCACACAATCTCCACAAAATAAAAAATCATCCTATCTCAGGACGATTTTTTAGTTGTTATTTTTTCTTTTTCTTGCCCCGTTGTACGGGTGGTACGGTCGGGTTGGCAAGCTCACGTAGCTTCGATACTTCCTTGCGTGACAGTTCACGCCATTCGCCCGTCGTGAGACCGTCGAGCGTCAAGAAACCGAACTGTTCGCGTTTCAGTTTGATGACTTCTGAACCGACTGCTTCGAGCATGCGACGGATTTGACGGTTATGGCCTTCCGAGATGACGATTTCTAAGATGGCCGAGTTTTTCTTATGGTCGACCGTCTTCATCTTCACTTGGGCGCTACCCGTCTTGTAGCCGTCATCGAGTTCGACACCCGACTCGAGTTGTTTAATCGCGATATACGAAGGAATGTTCTTCACTTTCGCGACATAACGTTTTGGGATCTTGAACTTCGGATGGGTCATCATATTCGAGAACTCACCGTCATTCGTTAAAATGATGAGTCCCGTCGTGTTATAGTCGAGACGTCCAACCGGGAAGACACGCGATCCAGGCGGTACGAGATCGGTGATGACTTTCCGTCCTTTATCGTCTTCGACCGTCGAGACGTAACCGCTCGGCTTGTAGAGCACATAATAAACATGCTCTTCTTGTTCGATTTTCACACCGTCGACCTCGACTTCAGACTTTGGACCGACTTTCGTACCGAGTTCGCGCACGACTTTCCCGTTGACGCGCACCCGTCCATCTAAAATCATTTCTTCGGCTTTACGCCGTGAGGCGACACCTGCTTGGGCAATCACTTTTTGTAAACGTTCCATTTATTCATTCTCCAATCTATCTTGCGTAATCGCAGACGGCTGGCCGAAGAACAAATCGCCTTCGTCCGAGAGCTCGTCTTCAAACGTTAATGGGGGCAATTCATCGAGTGAATTGAATCCAAAATGGTCCAGGAAATGTTCGGTCGTCCGGTATAACTTGGCCCGGCCGATTGTCTTGGCCCGGCCGGCCGCTTCAATCAATCCTTTAGACAACAGCGTATGGATGACACGTTCGACTTTAACGCCCCGGACTTCCTCGATATCAGCCCGGGTGACCGGTTGCTTGTACGCGATGATGACGAGCGTCTCCATCGCGGCACGTGATAACGCCTGTTCGGCCATCGTGCCGACGTAGCGTTGAATGTACTCCGACACTTCAGGAATCGTCACGAGCTTATACACGCCCGCGGATTCAATCAGTTGGAACGGACGACCCGAATCTTTGAACGATGCTTCTAGTTTGCTCAACTGTTCGCGTGCAGCGGCTTCCGAAATGTCGAGCGTGTCCGCGAGGGCCCGCACTTCCATTCCTTCTTCGCCGACGACGAACAATAGACTCTCAATAATCGTTTCATAAGACAGCAACGGCTTCATCCCTTTCCTTTGACGATTCGACGAACGAGATTTGAATGTCTCGCTCTTCCTGTTTAGTCGTAACGACGCGCAACTTGATCAATTCGAGTAGCGCCATGAACGTGACGACAAGGTCCGACACATCGGGACGTTCCTCAAAAAACGAGAAGAACGATGTTGTCCGCTTTGCCGAGACGTGATCGTGCAACCGTGTCATCTGTTCTTCAAGCGTCCGTTCTTCACGTTTGATCGTCTTTTTGCGACGCTCTTTCCACCGCTTGCGTTCGACCATTTTCGAATAGGCGTGTAATAAGTCCGCAAAGTTGAGTGGACCGTCATACGGCTGGACGAGGTCGGACATGTAGCGCGTCAAATCCTCACCGGGACGGCTATACAGTTCGAGGCGAGACTCTTCTTGCTCGCGCATGAATACGACCGCTTCTTTATACGCCTTATATTCAATCAACTGTCGAATCAACCCTTCTCGGGTCGGTTCTTCCCCAAAGTCGGGAATGTCATCTTCTTCAACTGGAACCGGTGGCAACAGTTGCTTGCTCTTCAATTGGAGCAACGTCGCCGCCATGACCAAATATTCACTGGCCACATCGAGTTCAAATTTTTGCATCGTCCGGATATAGGCGACATACTGATCCGTGACCTCGGAGACAGAGATGTCTGCGATGTCGAGCTCCATTTTTCCAATCAAGTGGAGCAACAGGTCAAGCGGGCCTTCGAACGTATCGATTTTGACGTTGTACGCTTCCATAGAGACACCTGCCATTTACATTTTTGCGCTTTAGTATAACATGTTTTGTAGTACCGTGACCACGAAAGGAGAAATTTGATGTCGACGCCTTTTATCCAGTATACGCTCTTATTTGAATGTCATGCCGATTATTTCGAGTGCCACGAAGTGCTTGAAGAAGCATGGCAGGACGGGGGGCGAGAGGATCTCGGTTACGCTGCCTTGATTCAATACGCCGTTGCCCACTACCATGCCCGTCGCGGTAACACGCCCGGTGCAAAAAAGAGTATCGCAGCGTTACAGCAGAAGCTCACGTTGGCCGTGACCGAACTCGAAGCCCTCGGAATCGATACCGCGACGTTTGCCCGTGACTTGGAGCGTTGGCCGCTCCCGGAGGCGCTTCCGCTCAATGAAGCGACACGACAACGCATCGAGCGTTTGAAGCCCGCCTTCGAACCGACCACTTTGACGTTTGACGAGCTCGTCCATAAACATATGTATCGAGACCGGACACCCGTCGTCACCGAACGGCTCCGGGCGCTTGAGGCACGTAAAAAAGCTAGGCGCTGAGCCTAGCTTTTTTTAAATGACGACTTGGTTCCATTTATCGAGCAAGTCACCGGTTTTGCCTTGACCGACAAGCGTCAAGTCGAGCGGCAATAAGTTCCGGGTCTCATCGAGCAATTCGTAAGAACGCTTCTCGCCGCGGAACGACGGAGACAGCGCGATATGATGGATGAACATCGTCGTCTCTTGTTGCTCCATCCCGATGATCCCGACGAAGTCTTCCCCGACTCTCCACAGATAGAGGAATTTGGCAGGGTCTTCTTCGTAGGACCGGACGAGTTCGAGCAAGGCGAGCGGAGATTTGTCGCTACATGAGAACGCGAGCAAGCCCATCGCCGTCTTTTCGTACGATTGTTTGTATTTCACCAGCATTGCTGGTTTCACCACCTTTAGTCATTCATGTTTCACTAAGTGAACACGTGAGAGACATGGCTCATTGTGCCATAACGTTCAGGCAGAAATCAATTCTCGTCCCAAACTTTAACTTCGGCCATCTTCGTGCCTTGACGAAGTTTGACCGCGTGCTCAAGGCCAGACGTCACTTTTCCGAAGACCGTGTGGACACCGTCGAGATGTGGTTGTGGCTCATGGACGATGAAGAACTGTGACGAGCCCGTGTTGCGTCCGGCGTGTGCCATTGAAAGCGAACCCGCTTCATGTTTGTATGGGAACGATGTCGATGTCTCACATGGGATCGTCTTGCCTGAACCACCCATGCCTGTCCCGTCTGGGCAACCGCCTTGGCTGACGAAACCTGGGATGACCCGGTGGAACGTCAAACCGTTATAGAAGCCGCTGTTCGCGAGCTCCTCGAAGTTGTCGACCGTGATCGGTGCCGCATCGTGGAACAAGTCGAATTCGATCATTTCGCCGTTCTCTAATTTCATAGATCCTTTTTTCATGAAAAGTTACCCCTTTATGTTCATATTGTCATTCTCACTCACACATTGCCCATTCTATCAAAAAAAACCGTCTGTCTCCACTATTTTGTGGAAACAGACGTTCTGACTTGCCGCTTACTGGATGACAGCGTGGACGAGTGGACGCGCCGTCGGCTCTGTCGCACCGATCGTGTACGCGTGGTCCATCCGCTCGAGCGCAGATGTCATGTCTTCTTTGTTCGAACGGAGCACGGCGATCACGTCACCGGCCTCGACCTTGTCACCGACTTTCTTCTCGAGCGTGATACCGGCCGCGAAGTCGAGCTGATCATCTTTTGTCGCCCGACCTGCGCCGAGGAGCATCGCTGCCACACCGACTTCGTCAGCGATAATCGACTCGACGTAACCTGCTTGTTTCGCGACGAACGTCGTCTCATACTTCGCTTGCGGAAGTTTCGACAAGTCATCGACGAGCGACGCGTCGCCACCTTGTGCCGCTACGAACTGACGGAACACTTCGAGGGCATGACCGTCGGCCATCCGTTTCTCAAGGTCAGCGTACGCTTCCTCGAACGTCTGATAGAACTCGCCGAGTACCGCCATATGACCGGCAATCGTGAGGGCAATCGTCTTCAAGTCAGTCACGTCTTTGCCCGAGAGGACTTCAATCGCTTCTTTCACTTCATTGGCGTTCCCGATTTCGAAACCGAGCGGCTGATCCATATCCGTGATGACGGCGACCGTCTTACGGCCGACGTTCTTACCGATGGCGACCATCTCTTCAGCGAGCGCTTTCGCGTCGTCGAACGACTTCATGAACGCGCCTGAACCCGTCTTGACGTCGAGGACGATGCTGTCGGCACCGGCCGCGATTTTCTTCGACATGATCGAGCTCGCGATGAGCGGGATTGAATCGACCGTCGCCGTCACGTCACGGAGTGCGTAAAGACGTTTGTCGGCAGGCGTCAAGTTGCCCGTCTGACCGATGATTGACATCTTGATATCGTTTACTTGCTTCGTGAACTGTTCTTCCGTCAACTCGACGTTGAAGCCAGGGAACGATTCAAGCTTATCGATCGTCCCGCCCGTGTGGCCGAGACCGCGACCGCTCATCTTCGCGACCGGAATCCCGATTGACGCGACGAGCGGAGCGACGATTAAGCTGATTTTGTCACCGACGCCGCCAGTCGAGTGTTTATCAACTTTTTTACCTTGAATGTTCGACAAATCGATGACGTCACCAGACTTGACCATCTCCATCGTCAAGGCCGCCGTCTCTTTCTCTGTCATGCCGTTAAAGTAAATCGCCATCGAAAGGGCCGACATCTGATAATCAGGAATCGTCTCGTTCGTGAAGCCTTCGATGATGAAGCGAATCTCCTCTTCGTTCAATTCGCCACCGTTACGTTTTTTCAAAATCAAATCGACCATGCGCATAAGTTTCGTCCTCCTAATTGGGTAGTGGTTACATGCTTTGAATCGTGCCGCGTACGAGTGAAAGGAAGTCTTGGCGGACGCGTTCTGTCGTCTCGATGACTTCTTCATGGTTGAGCGGTTGATCTAAAATCCCGGCTGCCATGTTCGATACGCACGAGATGCCGAGCACTCGCATATCTGAGTGACGGGCCACGATGACTTCAGGCACCGTCGACATGCCGACAACGTCGCCTCCGAGCAGGCGAGCCATCTTCACTTCGGCCGGTGTCTCATACGTCGGACCCGTGTTCCCGAAGTAGACGCCTTTTTGAACAGAAAGTCCAAGTTTTGTGGCGACGCCTTCCGTCAATGTGACGAGCTCCTTATCGTACGCTTCTGACATGTCCGGGAAACGTGTTCCGAAGTCGCTCGCGTTCTTACCGATGAGTGGGCTCGTACCGAAGAAGTTGATGTGATCCGTAATGATCATCAAGTCCCCCGGGTTGAACGACTCGTTGCAAGCACCAGCCGCATTCGTGACGATGAGCGTTTCGACACCGATCAATTTGAGGACGCGGACCGGGAACGTCACTTGTTCCATTGAGTAGCCTTCATAGAAGTGGAACCGTCCTTGCATCGCGACGACGCGTTTTCCTTCGAGGTCCCCGAAGACGAGTTGGCCGGCGTGGCCTTCGACGGTCGATACCGGGAAGTGCGGGATATCCTCATAAGGGATTTTCACCGCGTTCTCGATTTCATCCGCGAGGACGCCGAGACCTGAGCCGAGAATGAGTCCGATTTCTGGTGTTCCGTTCATGCGTTCCTGTAAAAATGCCTTTGTTTCGTTCCAATTTACCATGAGTAATGCCTCCTCAAATTTCGTTTAAGAAACTCTTTCCGTGTGCTGGTGCATCGACGTCGAAGTTATCGGCCACTGTGGCGCCGATATCGGCGAACGTTCCGCGGATGCCGAGGTCGACCGCTGTCGAACCGTGATGATGGACGATGAGCGGCACATATTCACGCGTATGGTCCGTTCCCGGTGCCGTCGGGTCGTTCCCGTGGTCGGCCGTAATGATGAGCAAGTCGTCTTCACGCAACTTCTCCATTACTTCCGGTAGACGGGCGTCATACTCTTCAAGCGCGATCGCATAGCCTTCTGGGTCACGGCGGTGACCGAAGAGCGCATCGAAGTCGACGAGGTTCAAGAAGCAGAGACCTTCGAACTCTTCATCGAGCGATTCGACGAGTTTGTCCATGCCATCCATGTTCGATTTTGTCCGAATCGCTTTCGTGACACCTTCGCCGTCATAGATGTCGCTGATTTTCCCGAGAGCGATCACATCTTTCCCTGCCGTCTCGAGCGTGTTCATGACCGTCTTGCCGAACGGCTTGAGCGCATAGTCGTGACGATTAGATGTCCGGACCCACGCGCCAGGCGTTCCGAGGAACGGTCGGGCGATGATGCGGCCGAGCATGTACGGGTCTTCGCGCGTGATTTCACGGGCGTATTCGCAGATGCGGTACAACTCGTCGAGCGGGACGACTTCTTCGTGCGCCGCGATTTGGAGCACCGAGTCAGCTGATGTATAGACGATCAAGGCACCTGTTTTGACATGCTCTTCGCCGAGCTCATCCAAGATCTCTGTCCCTGATGCCGGTTTGTTGCCGATGATGTCACGGCCGCTGAACTCTTTGAGCCGGTCGATCAAATCGTCCGGGAATTCTTCGAACACGCGGAAAGGCGTATCGATATGAAGGCCCATGATCTCCCAGTGGCCAGTCATCGTGTCTTTCCCGGCCGAGATTTCTTCCATGCGTCCGTAGGCGCTCGGTGTCGTCGACACTTCGATGCCGTCAATCGGCTTGATGTTCGACAGCCCGAGGCGGCCCATGTTCGGCATGTTCAACCCACCGTGTTCACGAGCGATATGCCCGAGCGTGTCTGAACCGACGTCTCCGAACTGGTCGGCATCTGGGGCTTCCCCAATCCCGACCGAGTCCATGACGACCAAGAAAATACGTTTAAATTTCTTCACAAAAAGTTCCTCCTTTAGTGTCTTTACGCACGCGGATGATGTTTTCGATAGACATCGTGGAGTCGTGCCTTATTGACATGTGTGTAGATTTGAGTCGTGGAGAGATCGGCATGCCCAAGCATCTGTTGGATGGCCCGAAGATCGGCCCCGTTCTCGAGCAAGTGTGTCGCGAACGAATGACGGAGCACGTGTGGCGTGATCTCTTTTTGGATGCCGGCCTCTTTGGCCCGTCGTTTGATCATCTTCCAGAACCCTTGACGGCTGAGCCTTCCGCCGCGCCCGTTCAAGAACAACGCCTCGGTCTCCCGACCGCCGAGCCCGTTACGGGCCTGTTGGATATAGCGTTCGACAAAACCTTGGGCGACAGACGACACCGGGATGATCCGGGCGCTCTCGCCTTTGCCTTCACACTGTAGATACCCCAATTCGAACTGTAAATCATCCAAATCAAGCCCAAGAAGTTCGCTGACGCGCATGCCCGTTCCGTAGAGCAGTTCGAGCATGGCCCGATCGCGGAGCGCGAGCGGGTCTGACGTCGGCACACTGTCGAGCAACCGTTCAACTTCATCTTGAGACCACGTGTCTGGCAGATGCCGTTCCGCTTTCGGCGTCTCCAAATAAAGTGCCGGGTCAGTCGTTGCACCACCTGTCATCTTCAAATGATGATGGAACGTCCGAATCGAACTGACGGCCCGTCGGAGTGATGAAGCAGCCCGACCGGCTTGCGATAACTCTTCCATATGTTTGACGATGTGTGCCCGCGTGACTTCATTCCATTCTGTCACCCCGAGTTGGGTAAGTGTCGATAAGTACTGGGTCAAATCGCTCGCATAGGCTTGTCTCGTGTTCGTGGACATTCGTTTCTCAACCGTCATATACTGCAAAAATAACTCGACTTGCGAACGCATGACATCCCCCTCCTTCCTCGCTACACCTGAATACGCTTACATCATATCACTTATGTAAACCGTTGTGAAGACGTCTGACCTCATTTTTTTTAAAGCTTTTTTGTGACAGGAATTGGTGAGGTTTTCACGCCGCTTTTCTCATGTCGAGTTTACCAAGCCTGTCCGGATTTGATACACTCCACACGACGAATGCTCGAATTCCAGGCAGCGGTCATGAAGCTGACCACCCAGCATACGACAACAATTCCAAGGGGGGTATTCCATGAAGATTGAACACGTCGCCCTCTGGGTGAACGAGCTTGAACAGATGCGCCGTTTTTATGAGACGTATCTCGGGGCAACCGCGAACGAGAAGTATATCAACGAACGCAAACAGTTCGAATCCTATTTTCTGACGTTCCCAAACAGTTCATGCCGCTTCGAGTTGATGCGCCGTCCGGACATTGAAGACGCTTCGCGTGAGACGCTCGGCTATGCGCATATCGCGTTCGCACTCGGCAGCAAAGAAGCGGTCGACAGCTTGACGCGACGACTCGAGACCGACGGCTACCCACTCGTCGATGGCCCACGCACGACTGGGGACGGTTATTATGAGAGCGTCCTGCTCGACCCCGAACAAAACAAACTCGAATTGACGATTTAAGGAGACGCGACGATGATCCAAGCGATTCTACTAGACCTTGACGGGACGTTGTTGAACGATCAAAAAATGATCTCGCCGCGCACGAAACAGATACTTCTCGATTTGCAGGCGAACGGCGTCAAAGTGGTGCTCACTTCCGGACGTCCGAAGCGAGGAATCGACCCTTTCGCCGAAGAGCTCATGCTCCATAAAAATGGGGGACTCATCGTCTCCTCGAACGGGGCATGTGTGACCGATGCCAGAACGAACGAGACGCTGTTCGAACAGGCCATCAATCAGGACGACGCGATTGCCATCTTGGATCATTTGACCGGATTCGACGTCATCCCGATGATCAATGACGAGACGTATATGTACGTTAATGACGTCTTCAGCGGCATGCTCGAGTTAAATGGTAAGCCGTTCAATATCATCGAGTATGAGTCGCGCGGCGGACGATTCCAATTGCGGGAAGAGCCGCGACTCGCCGACGCCATCACCTTCCCGATCTATAAAATCCTCGTCGCCGGACAGCCGGACTATCTACAGGCCCATGCCGCCTCGCTCGCCGGACCGTTCACGGACCGCGTGACGGGCATGTTCACGGCAGCCATGTACTATGAGTTCACGGATCTCGGAATCGACAAGGCCCGGGCACTCGATCACGTGTTCCGGGAGATTGGGATTGACCGCGAGCACGTCATCGCGTTCGGGGACGGCCATAACGACCGCTCCATCATCGAGTATGCCGGCATCGGGGTCGCGATGGACAACGCCGTCGAAGACATCAAGGCTATTGCGAACGAAATCACGCTGTCGAACAATCGCGATGGCATCGCCACCGGCTTGTCCCGTTATTTGACGATGTGACGACATACAAAAGACAGGCAGCCTTTAAGAGGCTGCCTGTCTTGCTTTATCCGTTGATGACTGCTTTATGACCCTCAAGCGTGACGCCTTTAGCTTGGCACACTTTACAGATGCCGTGAAACGTCAAGCGATGGTCTTTGATTAAAAATTCGTATTTGCTTTCGACTTTCTTCTCAACGTCGACGAGCAAGTCTTCCATGATCTCCTCGACCGAACCGCACTCGACACAGACGAGATGATGGTGCGAATGGTTCGCGCCTTCTGGTCTGAGGTCGAAACGGGCAACGCCGTCACCGAAGTTGACTTTGTCGACGACACCGAGCTCGGTCAAAAGCTCGAGCGTCCGGTAAACCGTCGCGAGCCCGATTTCCGGAGCGATGCCTTTGACGAGCATGAAGACGTTCTCCGCACTCAAATGATCCGTTTCATTCTCAAGTAAGATGCGGACCGTCGATTCTCGTTGCGGTGTCAATTTATATCCTTTGGCGCTCAATTGCTGTTTGATCCGTTCAATTCGCGTTTCCATAAGGCGCCCCCTCTTTGCATAATTCACTATTCAAAGCATACCGAAGTTCGTTCGGTTTTTCAAATTAAAATGATTCCTATGTAAGTGTAACATATGTCACTCTAGTTTAGAATCATTTCAATTTAGATAATTGCCACCATTGAATCGCCATGATCGTCTTCGCGTCGGTGATTCGTCCGCTCGCTAACAAGTCGACCGCCTCGTCGAACGTAAAGCGTTGGACTTGTAAAAATTCATCTTCATCGAGGTTCATCACACCGGCCGTCAAGCCGCGTGCGACGTAGACGTCGACCCGTTCGCTACAAAAGCCGGGTGCCCCGTAAAACGAGAAGATTTTTTCAAGATTCTCGGCCGTATAACCGGTCTCTTCTTCGAGCTCGCGCTTCGCGCTCGCAAGCGGTTCCTCACCAACTTCCAATTTTCCGGCCGGAATTTCGAGCGACATCGATTCGAACGCTTTCCGGTACTGCTCGACGAGGACGATGCGGTCGTCTTCATCGACGACGAGGACGGCGACGGCCCCGTTGTGATAGACGAGTTCGCGGACCGACGTCCCTCCGTTCGGGAGTGACACGACGTGCTTCTCCACGTTAAAGATCTTTCCTTCGTAAATGACTTCCCGTTCAATCGTTTTCTCTTCCATTGTATGTACCCCTCACCTTTTCCTATATACTGTAATTATGATTCATATTGACAGACGGAACAAGGAGGAATTATCAATGGCAGAGTTAGGATTAGGAACTATGTCGATTTTGAAACATGGCGAGGCGGAAGCGCGACAGATTTTAGAGGCCGCCTATGCGGCTGGCATCCGCCACTTTGATACGGCCGACGTCTATGACCACTTCGAAGTCGAAAAACTCGTCGGCTCGACGTTCGCCGGTCGCCGGAACGAACTGTTCTTGACCAGTAAAGGCGGGAATCAATGGACAGGGGACGGAATGCGTTGGAATCCAGCCCCCTCCTATTTAGAACAGGCCCTACACGATTCTCTCGAACGCTTACAGACAGATTACTTGGATTTATATTACGTTCATGGCGGCACGATGGAAGACGACCTGGACGCGACAATCGATTTCATGCGTCGACAGAAACAAGCTGGCGCCATCCGCCAAATCGGACTGTCCTCGATTCGCCCGAACGTCATCCGCTACTGGCTCGAACACGGAGAGCTCGATGTCTTGATGACCCCGTACTCCCTGCTCGACCGCCGCATCGAAACGCTCGAACTCGACATCCCGATCGTCGGGCGCGGTCCGCTCGCCAAAGGCATACTGACCGACGAATGGTCTGCCCGCTTGTCGGAGAAGGGCTTTGAATCTTGGACTGAAGCGGAGTTGCGCGACTTGATGCCGACGATTCCCGAACCGATTCAAGCGTACGCCCTCGCAGCCGCGGAGCGGACATGTGCCGTCGTCCTACCGGGCGCGTCCTCGGTCGACCAATTGAACGACTTGATCGCCGCTCATCAATACGCCGTCGATTCGCACAAACTCGACGATCTGTTGAACCGGCTGCCGGTCCAACCCTACACAAAACATGCGACCTGAACGTCAGGTCGCATGTTTGTCTCGCTGTTTCATCTGTTCGATGGCCCAATCAGCCCAACCGGCGTAATTTTCCATCATCCGGATGGCGTACTCGCTCGTCAGTAAATAACCGAGCGTGTCAGCCTCGGACTGGTGCGCCGCTTGAAACGCCCGAATCTGATGAGCGACTTGTTCATGATGCGCTTTCGTCTCCTCGACGTAACGGATCGCCTCGTCGAGCGGGAGTAGTTGCAGGAGGCTGACCCGTAGCAAGTTCTCATCTTTCATCTTCGGTTGGTACGAGGTCGGTTGCCGGAGCCAGTCGATTAGCTCTTGACGTCCCGCCTCGGTGATTGAATAAATCTTTTTATCCGGTAAGTCATGTTGAGCGACGTGCTCAGAGGAGACGAGTGATTCGTCTTCCATCTTTAACAGTTCGCGATAAATCTGTGTATGATGGGCGTGCCAAAAATGAATCATTTGTGCTTTGAACGTCGCGTTCAAGGCATAGCCGGTAGCGGGTTGATGGGTCAATAACCCGAGTAGTGCATGACGTAACGCCATAACCATCACCTATCCCTTGCGGTTCTATTTTTATAAGTGTATCACATATTGCGATACGACCGAGAATGCCAATCGGTTGACGCCCGTTACGAATACACAGACAATATATGTGAAGGGAGAGATTTTTATGAAACCGATCCAATCTGATCAACAATTCCAAGAGGCCATCCAAAATAAAGGTATGGTCATCTTTACGACATCATGGTGTCCCGACTGCCGTCGTCTTGATATGTACGTCGACGAACTAGTCAAAGATTATCCGCAGTTCAACTGGTACGTCGTCGACCGCGACGAGTTGCCTGAACTGTCGGACGCGCAAGAAGTCCGAGGCATCCCCTCACTTCTTTTCTATCAAGAAGGCGTCAAACAAGAACACCTCCACTCGGCGAACGCCAAGACGGAGATGCAAATCCGCTCGTTCCTCGATACGTTGAACGCGTAAACAAAAAGACGGCCGTCGTGGTCGTCTTTTTTTGTTCACTTGAAGCGCTCGAGATAACGCCGGTCGATGCGCCGCTTTAGCCAAAACGGCAGACGACCGTGCCATGTCAGCTTCCCGAACGTCAAGAGTGCCCGTCCTGGGGTCGTCAACAAAATATTGAGCGACGTCCGCGATTTGAACCGGCGTGGCGTACCGAGCAGTTGACGGGCGACATGCCGACCCGAACGGACGGCATCGACACCACCGTTCAATCGGGCCGCCATATCCCCGGTGATATAAATCTCGCGGTAGACCGGGTGTCGCAAATCGTCTTCCGTGTCGATGAACGCCCCATCGTCCGCAAGTCCAGCCTCAGACCAAAACTCATCAGGAACGACACCGGTCGCGTCTAAGACGAGTCCCTCTGTCTGAGTCCCTGGTTGGAACGACGTCAGAATGAGCATCACGCCGCTGCGGACGAGACGTCGCGCCATCTGTCGCCCGACATGACGGGGAAGTTCGGGTAAGATGTCACGAGCATAGAGCGTCACGCGTTGCTTCTGTCTGAGGCAAGCGAAGGCGAGTTCGACTCCGGCTTTGCCCCCGCCGACGATCGTGATTGCATCACTCTGTAAAATCTCGTCCAGCATGTTTGTCGTCATCGGTTTTAACCGGTTCCCGATCCCACGACTCTTCGCACCGGTCGCGAGCACGAGGATGTCATATGCGACGTGGCCGCGATCGGTTTCGACGAGGCGCGCATCCGGATCGAGACCGATCAGGCGCTCGGCGACGGGAGAGACGTCACGACGCAACCGCGTCGTCGCCGATTCCATCTCGCCAGCGATCACTTGAGGAAACGCACCCGTATAAATCGCCTCTCGTCCACCGATATACGACACTTCGTAGTTTTCGTTAAGCGCATCGAGATGTTCGAGAATCTCGAGCTGCCCATGACCGAGCCCGACCAAGACAAGGCGCGGCTTCATCTTAGAATCCGCCTTGCTTCAAACAAACGTTGGAGGATCGTGAACACTTCAAGCACGAGGAAAATCGTCGCGATGACGCCGATCCATGTCGGGAAAAGAATCATGAGCGTGAACAAGATGAAACATTCCGTCCGCTCCAAAATACCAGGCTGATAATAAAATGATTTCTCTGAACGGCGTGAGCTGCTCGCCCCGACGGCGAGGAATAACGTCATCGCCACGACGAACGACCCGAGCAAGAGCAGGAAGATCGGCATATGTTCAGGATGTCGTAGAGCGAGCGCGATGACGACGGCAATCTCGACGATACGGTCGAAGACGAGGTCGAGCACCGTGCCGAACCCCGTCTTTTGGGAGCGCCGGGCCATCGTCCCATCGAGGACGTCGAAGAGACCCGACACCCATAACAGCAACACGGCCGTCCACAACATATCGTTATAAATGAACAGACCGACCGAGACACCGATGATGCCTCCGAGGATCGTCACCTCGTTCGGGGTAAAGTTCCATTTCAAAAGCCGATCGGCCCCGCGCTCGATGACGGGACGGACGAAGCGGCTACCGTATGTGTCTAACATCAAATTCCTCCTTGTTTCTGTCGCAAATAATACGTCTCTCCGACTTTGAACGATTCGCTCCGCGGTAAGATGACATATTCCCCGGTCGGGCGCCGGTACTCGCCGAAATGATGCCCGAAGCGAATGAACGTCCGGACGAGCACGATCGAATCGGACGTCGCCTCTGTCGACACGTCGATATCGGTCGACGGAAGCAGCGTACCGCTCACTTCGACAAAGTCACCGAACGTCGACTCCGTCTCGGATAAACGTCCCGGCGTACCGGTCACCAGAACCCGACCCGTCTCGAGTAATGTCACCCGGTCGGCGACGAGCATCGCTTCTTCCCGGTCGTGGGTCACAAGGAGCGCCGTCAACTCGAGTTCACGGACGAGGTCACGAATCAGTCGTTGCAACTCGGATTTGAGACCGGGGTCGAGGTTCGTGAACGGCTCATCGAGCAGAATGAGTCGAGGCGCGGCAGCGAGCGCCCGGGCGAAGCTCGCGCGTTGCTGTTCCCCTCCAGACAATTCATGAATTTCAGCGTCGTAGCGGCCAGGAAGCTTGACCCGGGTGAGCCACGCTTCCGCTTCTTCCCGTGACCGGTTCGGCGTGGCGAGCGTCACGTTCTCGCCGACTGTCAGATGCGGAAACAAGAGCGGGGATTGGGACAACATCGTAATCCGGCGCAAGTGAGGCGGTACCCCATCGAGCGGTATCTCCTCCCACGTCACCGACCCGGCATCAAGTGTCTCAAGTCCGGCGACGATGCGGAGCAGTGTCGACTTCCCGGAACCGCTCACACCCACGAGGGCATGGATTTCTCCGTTCGGGATAGTGAGATCGATGCCGCACAACACATCGCGGTCTTTAAAACGTTTTCGTATTCCTGACAATACCAAGCTCATTGCAAACGCCCCTTCACCAATCTAATCCAGATGCCAAACATCGCACCGAGCCCGATATAAAATAAGGCCGGCAACGAGACGAGCACCCATGTATTTTGTAACGACAATGAGACGTCATTGCCTGCGTAGGCCTGATACAGTCGCGTTGTGACCGTCGGGACGAGTCCGGCCCCGATCAATTGGACGAGCACGAATTGACTCAACACGATGACGGTCGAGAACAAGACGATCGTCCGGACCGACTCTTTCATGAGCGGGAATAGGACGAACCCGATCCGGGTGAGCGGCGCGAGCGTCAGTGACTGTTCGAGGAGCGGTCTCCCGATCACGTACATGGCGTTGTATGCCAATCGAATCGAATACGGCAACGTCGTGACGAGTAGGACGAGCCCGACCCCCGTGTACGTCCCGATGAGTCCGACTTGGGCGAGGGCGATATACATGCCGAACATGCTCGCCAAGACGGGGATAAACAATGGCAGAAACGTGAGCCATTCGACCCACGCCTTCCATTTCGACTCGGTGAACAAGAGCCACCAGGCCGTCCCGATGCCGAGCCAAACGTTGATGAGCGCCACGGCGACCACGTAGACGACCGTGTTCAAAATCGCCTCGTCCCACGTGAGCGACGTCGGGAACGTCAAAAACAACCCGACGAATGGAAAGACGACGAAACAAGCGACGAAAAGTCGACTCATCGTCTCACCCCCCGTTCGATTCGGCGTCTCCGCTTAGCCGTCAAAGCGTAGGATGCGATGACGCCGCTGAAGATGAAAAATGTCCAAGCGAGCGCGACCGCATACGACTCGAATGCATTTAAAAACAGCCCGGTCGTCAACCGTTCATACGCGAGCACCCCGAGCAGTTTGGGGAATGTGACCCCCAATAAGGCCGGAACTTCATAAGCGAACGAAATGAACGCGACGAGCACCCAAAACGAGTCGAGGAGCGGTTTGACGAGGAACGGCCATTCGGCCACTTTAAATTGTTCGAACGGCGTCAGTTGAAGCGTCTTCGCCATGTCGACGTAACCCCGATTCAGTTGGGCATACGTCCCGATTACCATCAAAAACACGAACGGCACCTCTTTCCAAACGTACGTCAAAATGACGACGAGGTGGTGACGTTCGTTCGCCTCCACCACCCCATAGAACGGGAAGCCACTCGAGAACAAGACATAAAATAAATACGCGGCCGCGACGTGCGGGACGAACATCGGCCATCTGAGTAGCGACGCGAGCCATGTCGACCGGCGTCGGTACACCGACCGGGCGAGCCATGTCCCGATGACAAGGGACATGGCCGTCGAGACGAGTGTCACATACAGCGTCACGGCGAGACTGGCGCGCCAGGCCTCATCGTTCAACTCAGACCAGTCGAAGCCGACGGTCTCGTAGATCAAGAAGGCGACACCGGTGAACGGCAAGGCCAGAACGAACAGACTGATCCATAGACTACTGCGCGACACGTTCCCACTCCTCGCGAATTGCGTCAATCACGGCCGGCCCATAGTCGGGAATCGATCGTTCGGCGAGACGTTCCGGATCAGGATAAGTGACCCCGTCATCAAGCTTCAAGAAGGCGTCACGGTCGGACGCATCGAGTTTCGTCAAATCAAGCGATGTCCCGTCCCCCCAGTATGTCGCATCTTGTTTGGCGAGCTGGGCTTCCGGTGACAGTAACTCATTGATGACCACGAGCGCACCGTTAGGATTGGTCGCGTTGAACGGTACGGCGAGAAAGTGTGTCGAGGCGATTGAATGTTCGAGCACGAGCGCCCGTGTCCCGTTCGGAAACACGCCGTCATTGCGTTCCGCCTCGGCGCGCCGCTCATTGAAGCCCATCGTCATCCAAACGTCACCCGCGGCGTACAACTGGTCGAGTTGGGCGATTGACTTCGGATATGTTGACCCTTGTTTCCATAGGGTCGGCGACCACGTCGCAAGCTTCTCCCAGAACGCGTCTGGAATCTCACCGTCACCGCCCGCAGCCCCATACTCGGCGTAGAGCAGATGGCGGACGAACGCGTTCCCTGTGAAGTCTGTCACTTCAGGATACGTGAAACGGCCCGGATTTTCTTCGGTCCAACGATGTAATTCGTCGAACGTCGTCGGCGGATTTTTCACTTTGTCCGCGTCATAGTGCATGACGAACTGGACGTTCCCCCAGGCGACCTCGAGCCCGTCGGTCGGGGTGCCCGCATCAGTTGCCTGGGCTTCTTCGTTCAACAGCGCAGCGTTCGGGATTTTGTCGAGCAGGTCGCCTTGGAGCAACTCCGCCTCGGCGGCGTTACGGAAATTGTCCCCATTGATCCACATCAGATCGATGGTGCCTTCTTCTCGGTTCGCCCGTTTGTCGAGCGACAATTGGCGCACGAATTCGGCCGTGTCCATCGGGACGCGGTTCAATTCCACGTCATACGTCTCTTTCAGACGGGGCGCGACATATTCATCGATATAGCGATTGATGCCGTCATCGCCTCCCCACATATAGAAATTGACCGTCGACTGTTTCGCTTCTTCAGCCGCCTGTTCGAACGTCGGTGCGATTTCGGCGCGCGTCGTCCCGCAGGCAGCGAGGAAGACGAGTGACAGCATCAAGCCACATTGTTTCAATCGGCGCATCGTGTCTCCCCCTTTTTTCTCTGTGTTGACCCATTTACTTTCTGTCAAATCCCCGTTTTGCGAGCCGCTCGAACATGACCGGGCACATTGCGTACAGTTTTGCGCCAAGATTCATCCACCATGGGGCGTTCACTTCACGTTTTGTCGCCTCACATGCAGCGACGACGCGTTTTGCGAGACGATCGGGGTCGAGCATAATCGATTTCACGCTCGCCTCGTAACGTCCACTCTTGTCGGCCCGGAGAAAGAACGGTGTAGCGATCGGACCCGGATTGACCGTCAACACATGAATCCCTTCCGGCTTCAGTTCCAACCGAAGCGCGTTTGAGAACTGAAGTAACGCCGCCTTTGAACCGGCATAGACGGCCGACTTCGGCGTCGGTACTTTCGCCGCTTGCGAGCAGACGTTGATGATCGTGCTGCCGCGGCGCATCGACCGGGCACAGTCACGTGCGAGCATCATCGGGGCGATCGCGTTCAAGCGCATCGTCTCCTCGATGACGTCGGTCGATTGATCGACGACCCGGTCGAACTCACCGATACCGGAATTGTTCACCCAGACGTCGATTGGCCCGTATGTTCGTTCGACGTTTGCCACGAGCGTCTCGTATTCGGTACAGACGTCGGCGACGAGCCAATCGGCCGATAGTTTCGTGCCGAGTTCACGCAATCGGTCCTCACTTCGTGCAATCAATGTCAAGCGGGCACCCGCCTCATAAAAAGAATGCGCCAGCGCGGCCCCAAAGCCGCTCGACGCACCCGTGATCACAATATGTCTCATTCCACAAATTCCTCCGCTCTCATATAGATCCATTTTCCGTCCTTCAACCGTTTGACGACGCGGCCACGTTCCTCGAGCAACGTCAAGCGCGCGAACACCTCACTGAAGACGAGCGGCATCGCCCGACGCATCTTGCGGCCATAGAGGCGCATCGACCAATCGAACACGCTCAACCCGTCGACCCAATCGGCGAGCAGCAACTCACTCCGTTCATAACGCTGGGCGATGCGCGCCTCGATCAACGGTCGCGGTTTTTGAATCGGTTCCCCGTGCCCGCTCACGACGAGCTTTAAATCGACATCTTGAAGTTTTCGGAGCGAATCGAGATACAGGACGACCGGTGAGGCAAACCCTTCTTCCTCGTACGGTTGTTCAATGAGCGGGTTCGGTTCAACCGTATCGATCAAATGATCACCCGCGATCAAGACACCGCCTGGACCAAGCAGACCGAGCTGGTCACTCGCATGACCAGGCAGATGGATCGTCTTCCATGCCCCGTCACTCGTCACATCCTGACCGTCCTCGAACGTCATCGTGACGGTCGTCGGACCGATCCAACGAAGCGCTTCCCGATAATCAGGCAGTTTGTTCACAATCGACTCGGGTGTACCAAACCAGTGCGCCAAGTCGTGTAAGAACTGGTTGCCCCGTTTGATGAAGTTCGGTGTCTGTTCCAAATAGCGAACGAGCTTCTCGTGTCCATATACAGGAATCGAGGCGTCACGTAAACGCCAGGCCTGCCCTGCATGGTCGGCATGATGGTGCGTCAAAAATAAAAAATCAATATCCGCGAGATTCAGTTCGAGCTCGGCCAATTGTGTCGTCAATGAAGTCCACGCCTCTTCCGTGTCTGGTCCACAATCGACCATGAAGAAACGGTTCATATGTTCGACGACATAGACGTTCACGTTGCCGACCTCGAACGGCGTCGGTATATCGAGTCTTGCCAGTTGGCTTGAAATCCAGTTCGCCACGTCCCCACAACCCCTTCCACCTATCTTCACTCATTATACCTGTCGATCAGAATGGATTTCAATCACACAAAAAAAGGAGAGGATTTCTCCTCTCCAATCACTTATAAGTTGATGACGGTAACTTTATCGCGTGTCATCGTCTCGAGGCTGCGTCCAATCCCTTGGACCCCGAGGCCTGATTGCTTCACGCCGATGAACGGGAAGTGGTCAGGGCCGCGTTCTGTGCGACCGTTCACTTGGACTGTACCGACTTCGAGCTTGTCGGCGACCGTGAAGGCGTTGTTCACGTTTTGTGTGAACACGCTCGCTTGAAGACCGAACTCAGACTCGTTCGTGAGTTCAATCATCTCGTCGAGCGACTTGACGCGGATGACCGGCAACACCGGTCCGAACGGCTCTTCCCAAGCGACGCGCATCTCACGCGTGACATGGTCGAGGAGCGTCGGATGAAGGAGGTTGCCGTCGCGTTCGTTTCCGTGGACGACCGTCGCTTGTTTGTTGACGGCGTCGTCAATCAAACCTTGGACGTAATCTGCCGACTTCTTGTCGATGAGTGGGACGATAAAGCTGTTATCGACCGGTGAGCCGACCGTGAGCTTCTCGACACGTTCTTTCAACATACCGACGAGTTCGTCTGCTTGATGCTCGAGCACGAATACGCGCTTGATCGCCGTACAGCGTTGTCCTGAATACGAGAACGCCCCGCTGATGATTTGATCGGCAGCCAGGGTGAGGTCCGCATCTTCGAGGACGAGGGCCGGATCTTTCCCGCCGAGTTCGAGCACGACAGGTACCATCGATGCCTGTTGCGACAAGTGTTGACCTGTCCCGGTACCACCTGTGAATGTGATCATGTCGATGCCAGGGTGTGACGTCAAGTAGTCACCGATGACCGATCCGCGTCCTGTTACGAGGTTCAATAGACCGCTCGGGAGACCTGCATCTTGAAGCGCCTCGACCATTTTCACACCGCTGATAGCGCCTTGTGTCGCTGGTTTAAACACGACCGCGTTACCAGTGATAAGAGCCGGTGCGATTTTGGCTGCTGCCAAGTTGACCGGATAGTTGAACGGCGAGATCGCGAGGACGACACCGAGTGCTTCTTTCTTGATGATCGCCATCTTGTTCTTCGAACCGCCCGGGAATGAGTCGCCTTGCATGAATCCGCCTGTGAAGCGAAGTCCTTCTTCCGCCGTATAGCGAATGATTTCTGCTGTCCGGACGACTTCTTTCTTCGCATCGCTCAAGTTTTTCCCGACTTCGCGCATGATGATTTGACCGATCTCATCTACGCGCTCTTCGAGTTTGTCCGCCCAAGCATACAACAGTTCGGCACGCTTGTTGACCGGAAGCGCCGCCCATTCCTGTTGTGCGCTTTTCGCGCCGTGAATTGCCTCATCGACTTCATCACGAGACATCGCCTGGACATGTCCGACGACTTCTTCTGTATAAGGTGAAACGAGTTCGATTGTTTCGTTCGTTGTTGATTCCTGCCATTGTCCATTAATTAAATATGGATACGTGTTCATACTCATAATCTCTATCTGCCTCCTGAGTAAGCTTTGATATCTCGTTGCCACCCCCATTGTATGCAAAATCAAATCGGTAGAACAACTATAAAGATTCAGTTTATGTAATGTAAACGGTTACTCGTAAATTTTTTGTCAATTCCGCCTCGACTTTGACACTTTCAACTGTAGATGTTCATCAAATCGACCGATAGAAAGGAAGAGAGTACGTGAACTAGGAGGGACCACCAGTGAGCATGGATCATAATATTTTACTTGAGGCAGGCACGAACGAATTAGAAATCGTCATTTTCCAATCTGGCCCGTTCATTTTCGGGATCAACGTCATGAAAGTACGTGAAATCATCACGATGCTTCCCCTCACCCCGCTACCGGGTACCCCGGAAGCGATCATGGGGCTCATCGAGCTTCGCGGCGAGGTCATGACCGTCATCGATTTACCAATGGTCATCGGTCACCCGCGTGACGTTGGAGAGAACGACCGCTTGATCGTCTGTGAGTTCAACGGAGAGAAGTCGGTGCTCCGCGTCGATCAAGTGACCGAAATTAAACGAATCTCATGGGAACAGATTGACACGCCGTCCGATCTCGCGCGCGGCATGCAAGGCATCACGAACGGGGTCGTCAAAACGGGAGACCAGATGATTATCCTTCTCGATTACGAGCGGATTGCGCTCGAATTGTCACGAAAGGATATCATGGCCCGCGAATCGGTCAAACGGCTCGGTGCCCGGGAACGGTCGAACAAACAAGTGTGGATCGCGGAAGATTCAGAGATGTTACGGACGCTCATCATCGACACGCTCGACGATGCCGGCTACTTCAACACGACGATCTTCAACAACGGAAAGGAAGCGCTCGATGCGTTCGAACAGAGCGACGTTCATTGCGACCTGCTCATCACCGACATCGAGATGCCGCAAATGGACGGCTTGCATTTGACGAAACGACTCCGTGAGATGGACCAATTTGCCGACCTGCCAATCGTCATCTTCTCTTCACTCATCTCGGATGATTTGAAGCATAAAGGCGACGCGGTCGGGGCGAACGCCCAGATTACAAAACCAGAGATCGGCATGTTGATCGCCACACTCGACGAATTTTTAGCCTGATTTGAAAAACGGGATTTCGCCTCGCGGCGGAATCCCGTTTTTCCTATGGCAACTCGTTCAAGTGGGTGTCCCATTCTTGATCGAAGCGATGCATATCGGCTTCAATCTCATCGAGAATCGGTTCGAGGTTCGACGTCTCGTTCGTCTCCCCAGCCATTTCGAGCTGATGGAATCGAGCGGCCGTCTCATCGAGCCCGACAGAATAAGAGGCCCCTTTCAACAAGTGAGCAAGTTGTTCGATTTGTTCGTGATTTTGTTCACGCACCATCTGCTTCAATTCAGGGAACTTCGCCTCGAATTGACGCACGTACGTATCGGCAATCTTTTTCAAAAATTCTTTATTTCCGCTGGCGATTTGATGGAGCTCCGCCAACTTTTCTTCGTTAAACAGAGCATTATGGGGCGTTTGTGACAACTCCATCCCTCCTTTGACTCAATCCTACTACCATTCTTTCCCACTGTAGCATGTTTTCGAGAAAAAACAAAAAAACTCCTCCTTTTCCGATTGCACTCTCTCAATCCCCTACCTATAATTAGGTTGAGCTAAGGTAGGAGGAACATTATGCTAACGATTTACCGTACCGACGCATCTGGGCGTGTCGACGAAATCGACGACTTTGATAAAGGAAGCTGGATCCAACTCGTCAATCCGACGAAAGACGAGGCTGATCAAGTCATCGCCGCCTCCGGCATTCCTGAAGACTTCGTCTACGACCCGCTTGATATTGAAGAAAAACCACGATTTGAAAAAGATGATGAGGGGCTCCTCATGATCATCGACGTCCCGTACGTGGAAGAGGATGATACGGGACGCGCCTACAACACGATTCCCCTCGGTATCATCGTCACCGGCCGACATTTCATCACCGTCTGCTCACGAGACCTCGACGTGCTCAACCTGTTCGCCAACGGAAAAGCCCGGCTGTTCCGAACGAACTATCGGAGCCGGTTCGTCTTCCAGATTTTGCACCGAGTCAGCATGACGTACTTGCGTTTCCTTCGCCAAATCGACCGGCGCATGGACGAGCTCGAGCAAGAGTTGCAACGTTCGATGCGAAATCAGGAAATCTTTCAATTGATGAACTTACAGAAGTCGCTCGTCTATTTCATGACCTCACTTAAAGCGAACGACAGCGTCCTCGACCGCATCGTCAAGACACCGAGCCTCGAGAAGCACGAGGAAGACGAGGAATTGCTCGAAGACGTGTTCGTCGAGCACCGCCAGGCGATGGAGATGGCGTCGATCTATAACGACATCATCAGCATTAAAATGGACGCCTTCGGTTCGATCATCTCGAACAACGTCAACTTCGTCATGAAGTTCTTGGCCTCGATCACAATCGTGCTGAGCATCCCGACGATGATCTCTGGGATATTCGGGATGAACGTTCAAGTCCCATGGGAAGGCCAATCGATCGGTTTCGTGTTCGCGCTCGCGATGATGGTCGGCTTCTCAAGCCTCGCCTTTTATATTTTGTGGCGTAAGCGTTATTTCTAAAGAAAAGGAGGGTGTCGCCGGCTACGGTGACACCCTCTTATTTACATCAATTTGACCGTGACGAGACAAAGGTCATCGTCGATCTCGATTTTAGGGACGAGCTGTTCGGCGACATGGCGTGCGTAGTCGAGCCCGTAGGACGCGATGTCCTTCTCGAGCCAACGGATGCCGTCATCGATGTCTTTGCTGTAACATTCCATCAGCCCATCCGTATACATATGCATCGTCATACCCGGCTCGATGTCAATCACGTTTGACTCATAGTTCGGCTCCTCGAACATACCGACCGGCACTCCGGTCGTCTCGAGGCGCGTGACGCCTGTATCAGACGTCACGATGATTGGCGGATGTCCGGCGTTGACGTACTCGATTTGACGCTTCGTCGTATCGATATAGCAGTATACGGCCGTGAAGTAGCTCTGCATGTCCTCTCCCGAGAACAAGAACGTCATCTGGCGGTTCAACTCGCTCATCACATCGACCGGATATTGGACGTTGCCGACGAGGCCCGGTAAAATCGAACGAATGCCCATCGTAATCAACGCCGACGACACGCCATGCCCCATCACATCAAAGATGATGACGCCGTAGCGATCAGGTGCGACTTGGAACCAGGCATACATGTCACCGGCCAGTTTTTTAGACGGCAAATACAAGGCCCGGACGTCAATCTCATCGTTACTGATCGGTGGGGTCAAGGCACTCTGTTGAATCTTTTGCGCGAGATCGAGGTCATATTGAAGACGTGCCTCATATTTCTTCCGTTCATCCACGGCTGCTTTATAGCGAAGTGCCGAACGGATCCGTGCGAGCAGTTCCGTGATTTTAATCGGTTTCGTCGTATAATCGGACGCCTCAGCGTCAAGTCCTTCCGCAATCTGCTTTTCTTCGGTGCGGCCCGAGACCATGATCACGGGCAATTCCTCGTAACCGGTCATCTGTCGAATCCGTTTGCATGTCTCAATCCCAGAAATCCCTGGCATCTCGACATCAAGCAGGACAAGGTCGTATAGCGACGGGGCTTGCGGATCCATCAGGAGCGCGAGCGCATCTTCACCACTTGAGACCGAAATCGTCTCATAATCATGTTGATGCAATAATTGTTCGAGAACCATCGTATTGACCGGTTCGTCGTCCACAATCAAAATCGCCATAGTCATCCCTACTTTCTCTGTCAGTGTTCTTCTGCATATTATTGTATCATATCTAATCGCCTCATTAGGTATTTCAATGCTGTGACAGTTCGAAGTACCCGAAAGATGGAGAATCTCTTTCGTTTTTGGCATACTAGAAGTACGAAAGCGAGGAATGGCCCATGGGATGGATTTTTGCAGTGAGCGGTTTGATTATCTTGCTCGTCTTGATTGCCTCGATCGTCGTCATTCAAAAAGGATACGCCTACAAGGACAACAAAGACGACATCGTGCTCGATTACGAGGAGATTAACCGCCGCATCACCGAAGATGAGCAGCAGAAAAAATAAGAGCTATCCACGACGGATGGCTCTTATTTTTTATTTAAATTCGAATCGGAGCGCCCCTTTTTCAAGATAGAGCGCAGCGTCGAACGTCTTGTCCCCTTTTTTGAACGTATGCACGTTCGACTGGCCGCCGTTGATCATCTGTTTCAGCTCATCCTTGGCAATCCCGACGCCGAGCACTTGTTTCGACATCGTGAACTTGCACCCTTCGCGATAACCGCTGCAGCCGATAAACTTCGGATGCTCGACGAGCCCTTTGCCGCAGCTCGGACAGATGCCGAACGACGCTTTTGGCCGTGCCGCAGATTTTTTCCCGAAACGTCTTGCTTCGATCGTGTAGCCTTCCGGGTTTGCCGACTCGACACGCGCTTTCGCCTCTTCGACGAGATGAATCGACATCTTTTTCGCCTGTTCGATAAACTCGGCGGCGGATGCCGATGCCTGTCCAATCTCATGGAGCCGCTTCTCCCACTTCGCTGTCATGGCCGGCGAGGCGAGGATGCTGTCGCCGAGCACATCGATCAAGAGACGGCCCTTGTCGGTCGGGACGAGCTCTTTCTTTTGCAGGTCGACATAACCCCGTTTTTTCAATCCGTCGATAATATTGGCCCGCGTGGCCTCGGTGCCGAGCCCTTCGACTTCTTTCATGATGTGAATCAGTTCCTCATCATCGAGTTGCTTGCCGGCCACTTTCATCGCCATGATCAGTGCCCCTTCCGTATACCGTTTCGGTGGCTCCGTCTGTTTCGATAATACTTCGACTTTTTTTTCGGTCAACGGTTCACCGACCGTAAGTGCCGGGAGCTCCACGTCCTTGGACTTCATCTCGACGACTTGCCGGTACCCGGGGCTGACGACGACCGTCCCTTTCGCCCGGTATAGGTCGTCCCCGTCCATGAGGTCGACCGTCGTCTTCTCAAGCTTCGCCGGAGGGGCGAACGCCGCAAGAAAGCGACGGTTAATCAAATCGTATAGTTTTGCCTCGTCCCCGCTGAGCCGAGCCACATCGCCACACGCCTCCGTCGGGATGATCGCATAGTGATCACTGACCTTTTTCGCATTGACGTAGCGACTGTTTCGCGACGGATTCTCGGTCAACACGTCCTGAAGTCCGGCATAGGCCGCGGACTTCAACAGCCGGGCTTTCGTCTGCGGGAACAGTGTCGCTTCGTCCGGTGTGACGAAGCTCGAGTCGGTTCGTGGATAACTGATCCACCCTTTTGTATACAACTTTTGAGCGATATCGAGCGTCTTCTTCGCCCCAAAGCCGAACCGCTTGCCGGCCTCGGCCTGCAAACCCGATAAACTGAACCAAAACGGCGGGTATTCCGTCTTGTCCTCTTTGTCAATCGAACGGACAATCGCTGTCCCGGTCGCCCGGTTGACGACCGCATCGGCTTGTTCGCGTGTCTTCAGTTTCGTCGTCTTCCCGAGCGTGTATTTCGCTTTGAACGTGCCACGTCCTTTTTGAAGTGTCGCCTCGACCTCGAAATACGGCTCTGGGACGAACTGTTTAATCTCACGTTCACGATTGACGATCAAAGCGAGCGTCGGCGTCTGGACACGACCGAGCGAGAACACGTCCTCGATACCGATCGTCTTCAACAGCGTCGTATATGCCCTTGAGGCGTTCATACCGACGAGCCAGTCGGCACAAGCACGACTCATCGCCTCATGATAATAAGGGACGGTCTGGTCGCCGGGCAACAGTTCGGCGAAACCACGGTCGACCGCCTGTTCGGTCAAACTTGAGATCCAAAGGCGTGACAACGGTTTTTTATTGCCAGCGAGTCGTAAAATGAGCCGGACAATCGCTTCTCCTTCTCGCTCGGCATCGGACGCGATGATGATATCGGTGATGGAGCGATCGTGCAGCCATTTTTTGATCGTCTGGAACGGTTTCGATTTACCTTTCGAGATGCGATAGTCGAATCGGTCCGGCACAATCGGGAGCGACTCATATTTCCACGACTTCCATTCCGGTTTATAGTGGGACGGTTCTTGAAGCTCGCATAAGTGACCGACCGCCCACACGACGATGGCACCTTCCGGGAAACGGGCGCAAGAAGCAATCTCAATCTCGTCTTTTTTCTTTTTTGATGGATACGGCGCAGCCAGTTTTTGAGCCTGCGACGGTTTCTCCGCGATGATTAGTCTCATAGGATCCCTACTTTCAAAGTCATCCGAAATATCTCGTCGGAACGACACTTTCGAGAAAGAATGTATTTTCTTATCTATTCTATAATATCATTAGAAGAGTATGTACAACATAAAGGGGGATGTCGATTGTCTTATCTCATTTTATTCGCCGCTGTATTTTTCTTGTCGACGAGCGTATTATTCGTCAAATGGACGTCCGCACCGGCCGAGACGGCCGCGTTTTACCGAATGCTGATCACGTGTCTGATGTTGTTGCCGTTTGTCGACTTCAAGTCACTCATCGGGACGCGTCTCATGACGAGATATGCCTTGTTGCTCAGCGGGACGTTGTTGGCGTTCCACTTTTGGCTCTGGTTTTTATCGCTCGATTATACGACCGTCGCGAGTTCAACGTTATTCGTGACGTCGAGTCCGATTTTCGTTTTAATCGGGAACGCCTTGATTTTTAAAAAGAATCCGACCCGAAAAGGTTTAGCCTTTGCACTCATCGCCGTCCTTGGGGGCATGCTTGTCGCGGCGGGTGACATCCAACTTGGACGCGAAGCGCTCTTCGGGGACCTGCTCGCCTTAATCGCCGCCCTTCTTATCGCCGGCTATTGGCTCGTCGGTCAACACGTCCGGACCGAGATGAACACGAATACTTACTCGTTCAGCGTCTATCTCGTCGCGACGGTCGTCCTCTGCTTCATGCTCCTCGTGCGGGGGACGACGTTCACCGCGTTCGAATCGGTCAACTGGTGGTATTTCCTCGCCCTCGCCTTCTTCCCGACGATTTTAGGGCATAACTTGTTCAACTATGCGCTCGCCCGGGTCAGTGCCACCGTCGTCAGCATCACCATCCTTGGCGAGGCACTGTGGGGCATGCTGTTCGGGTTCGTCTTCTTCGACGAACGTCTCGGCGTAATGCAATGGATCGGCGCGGCCGTCCTGCTCGGCGGAATCTATTTGTTCCTAAAAGAAGACGCCCGTTCCACCAGAACGGACGTCGCTTTATAAGTTGGTCGCTTTCGCTTCGACTTCTTCCTCAGACGGGCGGAACAATAACTTGCGGTCCCACACCGCCATACCGACCGCCGTCAAGAAGGTCATGGCATCGGCGATTGGAAACGCGAGCCACACCCCGAACACGCCGAAGAAGTTCGGCAAGATGAAGACGAGCGGAATCGTATAGAGCGTTTGGCGCGACAGTGACAAGAACATCGCGACACGGGCCTTTCCGAGCGATTGATAAATGCCGTTGATGAGCATTTGCACGCTCGGGAGAAACGAGACGGCGAACAACACATGGATGGCCGTCACCCCGCCGGCAATCAAGTTCGCGTCGGTCGTGAACATCCGCATGAGCTGTTCCGGAATCAACTGGAGCGTCAGCCAGATGATGACCGCGATGGCAATCCCGACCCGCAACGCCGTCCAGATCGTCTCGCGCATCCGGTCGAATTGTCTGGCCCCGAAATTGTACCCGACGATCGGCTGCATGCCTTGAACGATGCCCATGATCGGCATCCCGACGAGCGCCATGAATTTATTGATGATCGCAAAGATGGCGAGCTCCTCGGTGCCACCATACGTTCCGAGCATGACGTTGACGCCGACGAATAGAATCGATTGCGACACCATCATGATGAATGAGGACGACCCAATCGCCATAATCTCTTTTAATTCGCCGAACCGTAGTCGAAACTTCCGCCATTGGAAGTCGAGCTCGGTCCGGCGATTTTTTTTCGCGAAGAAGAACCGAAGCATGAGGACCGATCCGACGACTTGGGCGAGCGCAGTCGACCAGGCCGCACCGTAAATGCCCCAGTCGAACGTGAAGATGAATAGCGGTGTCGTCACCAAATTGACGACGACGGTCGTGAGCATCACTTTCATCTGATAGGGCGCTTGCCCTTCAGCCCGTACCATCGCGCTCGCCGCGAGTGTGAACATGAAGAACGGCGAGCTGATCAGCACGACAGATAAGTATTGACGGCTCAGTTCCATGATGGCCGACGTCGCTCCGAACACTGTCAAAATGTCATCTAACATGAAAAAGGCGGAACTGACTGCGAAGGCCGCAAACACCCCGACGAGGACGAGGACGTTCAAGAACGTGACGGCGGCACCGGCATCATCCCCTTTACCTAGTTTCCGTGAACTGATCGAGGCGCCGCCCAACCCGACCGCGCTCGAGACGGCCATGAGAATCATCTGGATCGGGAAAGCGATCCCGATGGCGGCCACGGCGGTCGCCCCGATGCCGCGGGCGACGAAGATCGTATCGATGATATTGTAGAGCGCCGTCACCAGCATGCCGATCATCGCAGGTAGCGACAGCTTGAATAGCAGGCGTCCGATCGGGTCGGTCCGGAGCTGCTCCGTATTTTGATTCATGCTTCCATCCCCTTTTTCGTCTATGTTAATAGGGTAGCAAGATTGGATGGAACGGTCGACTATGTTGTCTTACCGGATGTGTCAGACCGGGCTCGGCACTGGAGGGCTCACGACGCCGGCTTTTCGTTTGCGCATAATGAAATCGGTCACGACCGGCTGCTCGACTTTGACGCGCACCGTCATCATCGCCTGGTTCGCCGTCTCAAGTCTTTCTCCCGACTCATCGTACAGCTCATCGATTCGCTGGGAGAAACGGACGAAGCCGGGGCCGAAGAACTCGACTTCTTCTCCGCGTCGGAAATGGTTCCGCTGCTCGAGTGTTGCCATTTGTGTCGTCGGATCATAGGAGATGACGCGTGCCGCAAATGCATATTGCGGGATGGCGCGCGGCTTGCCGAACAGTTGCTCGTTCTCGGTCGGGACGCCGTAATAGAATCCGGTCGCGAGTTCTCGTTGTGCCGCTTTCCAAATTTCTTCTTCCCACGCCGGGTCGAACTCGAACCCTTCAGGATCGGCGCAGTAGGCGTCGATGACTTGACGGTAGACGTTACAGACGGTTGCCACATAGTGAATCGATTTCATCCGTCCCTCAATTTTCAAGCTGTCGACGCCAGCATCGACCAAGTCCGGGATGTGGCGTACCATCGCCAAATCGACCGAGCTCATCGAGAACGGTTCCTCGTCGCGTGCCGCCATCTCGTCGGTCAACAGCTCGTCCGCCTCGAAGAAACCATATTTCCAACGACAAGATTGGGCACAGCCACCCCGGTTCGCATCGCGGAGCGCCATATGATTTGATAACGTGCAACGCCCCGAGTACGAGATGCACATCGCCCCATGGATGAACGTCTCGATTTCGACATCGACTTGCCGTTTCATTTCTTTGATTTCCTCCATCGAAACTTCGCGGGCGAGGACGATTCGCTCCAATCCTTCCTCTTGCCAGAAACGGAGTGTCTCGTAATTTGTTGCTGACGCCTGCGTCGACAAGTGGACCGGAAGTCCCGGTGCATCCGTGAGGCACACCTCGATCATGGCCGGATCGGACACGATGACGGCATCGATGCCGATATCGCGAAGCTTGCAAAAGAACTCGCCAGCACCGTCGATATCCCCTTCATGCGTCACCATGTTGGCCGCGACATACACTTTTGCGCCACGAGCATGGGCGAACGCGACTCCTTCGGCCATCTCTTCATAACCGAAGTTACCCGCCCGGGAACGGAGCCCGAACTGTTGCCCCCCGATAAAGACCGCATCGGCCCCGTACAAAATCGCCATCTTCAATTTTTCTAAGTTCCCAGCTGGTGCTAATAGTTCTGGACGTTTTTTCATCTCGGTTCCCTCACTTGATCTCTTCTGGATTTCGTAACAACAGTCCGGTCCCGAGCCGGAATTGTTCAGGTTGGAGTTCGGCGAGACGCCGTTCCATGCCATGACGGTCGAACCGCCCGTTCAATAGATCCGACCGGGCTTTATCGAACAGACGGACGATGTCGACGAACGCATCGCCCGCATGCCAGCCTTCGAGTTTCCACGTGTGCAACCCGCCCTTCAAGAGCGTGGGCAATTGTCCCATGAGTGTCAAATCTTCAGAGAAGACGTGTGTACCGTTGTCGTCTTGATAGACGGGGTAGCGACTGTCCGCATCCGACGGTTCGCTCACATAATACTCTCGTGCTTCTGCCAATGTGTTCGACCGGCCGATCTCGTTGAAGTAGTTCGTCAAGAGCGGACGTTTCGAATGATGGATGCACGTCGGGCCATACACTTGCACTTCGACCGGCAAACCGATCTGTTGTTGGATCATCCCGAGTTCGGTCAACGTCAGTTCACGGGCTGTGATCGCCCCGATGGCGTCACGCTTCCCCCAAAACTGAATGTGTCTCGCCGACGTGACGAGCGTTTGAGCATCATACCAATAGGGGATATTGGCATTACGGATCAGACGGATGGCGCCAGGGTCGCCTGCCGTCACACTGTCGATTCCGATCGCTTTGAGTTCCTGCAAATATTCAGGGAGCGTCTCGATCTGCTCGTTATGCATCAAGTTATTGACAGCGACCGTCACTTCTTTGCCGTATCGGTGGGCTACTGCTGTGACTTCTCGCACAGCCGGAAGTGACCAGTCACCTTTGTGGCGTAACCCGTATTTTGAATCTCCGATATAGATGCGGTCGGAGCCCGCCATGATTAGCGCCTCTGCTTGCTCGACGCTTTGTGCCGTAGTCACTAGCTGAATCATCATTTGCTTTCTTCTCCTCACTTTGTGAGTCTAATCACATATTCTTGCTATACTCTAGCACACGTTTTGATGTGGTGGCCGTGCAGGAATTTAACAACTCGTGAAGAAATCAGTAACAATGTATGACTTTTTACATCGAAGGAGTGGACGATTTTGACAAAAACCGCCTTAATTACTGGAGCCTCGACCGGAATTGGCCTCGATCTTGCCGTTTTAGCGGCCCGGGACGGGTTTGACTGTATCCTCGTGTCTCGCAACGAGCCCCGTTTGCACGAATTGAAAAAAGTACTTGAGAAGCGGTACCGTGTCCACGTGCACGTATTCGCCCTCGACTTGTCTGAACATCAGGCCGCAAAACGACTGACAAACGCGATTGAAGACGCCGGACTGACGGTCGACTTTTTAATCAACAACGCCGGTTTCGGGACGGCCGGCGAGTTCATCGACCTCGACGCCGAGACCGAGGCCGAAGAGGTCCGCTTGAACGTCAACGCCTTGACCGAACTGACGAAAGCCTACTTACCTGGCATGGTCGAGCGAAATCATGGTTATGTCTTAAATGTCGCCTCAGTCGCCGCCTTCCAACCTGGCCCTTACATGGCGGTCTATTATGCGACGAAAGCGTACGTGTTGTCACTCACCGAGGCGCTCCATGCCGAAGTGAAAGGAACAGGTGTGAACGTGAGCGTCCTGTGCCCGGGACCGACCGATACCGGTTTCTTCAATCGTGCCGGCAGCGAAATGATGGTGTCGAAAATGCCGTCCCACCTCGTCGCCTTCTTCGGCTATAAAGGCGTCATGAACAACAAACGCGTGGTCGTTCCCGGCGTCTCGAACCAGTTGCTCGTGGCCGCGGCCAAACTCATGCCTAGGGCGGTCAGCCTCGAGATCTTGCGCCGGTTCCAAAAACCGTCAGATGCCGGAATGGAAGATGTGCCGACGACCTGACAATCATAATCAATAAAAAGGAGGAGGTTCCCGTTGTGGGACCTCCTCCTTTTACGTATAGTGATTGTTCAATGTCGAGCCAACTGCACCATGCGCCGAATCAGTGCAACACCCGGAATACACACCATCAGAGCCGTCGCCACGATGACTGCCCAGGCCAACACGCTCTCGAGCGTGACCGCTCGCTCGGCCAGTCCGTCAAGGACGCGTCCCCCTTGTACAGACAGGACGATCATTAGTGCAGGCCATACACTCGCGCCGAGAATACTGAGCATCCCATAGCGCGTTCGAATGAGACGACGAGACATCAACAATAAATTGAGTCCCATAAACAACAGTCCAATGAAAAGAAACCAACCGATTTCAACTAGATTGACGTATCCGCTCATGCACGCGTCACCTCACTCGGTGTGATATCTACTTGTTACCCGTCTTCTCGTACAAATATGCGAACGAACAGATCGTGCAATAAGACGAGAAAGATGGCATTCCCGATGCCATGGGCCATATCGAACGGCAAACTGAGCACGAGCAATTTGACGAAGTCGATCCCGATCACCTCGGCGAAGGACAGGTTGGCCGTCCATCCGAATAAAAAGCCGGCCCCGAGACCGACGGCGGCAAGGAACAACCGGGAGCGACGGAGCAATGGCTTCAAGAACGAGACGACGACGACGACAAGGAGCCACCCTAAAAATTGAAACAGAATGAACGGGCCGACCCCGAGCAACAGACCTGATAAAATCGGAACGAACAATGCCAACATGGCCCCACTCGTGAATCCAAAATAAAGGGTCGTCAGCATGAGCAGCGCTGTCGAAGGTTGGACATTCGGGATGGCCACGAACAGCCAACGTCCGATGACCGCGAGAGCGAGAATTTGCGTCAAGACGGCAATCGGGGCGTCACTCCGTTCGAACCTCGACATGACCCCCGCTGCAATCAAGAGGATGAGGACATATGTGACCATAGCGCACTCCGTTTCATATAGTCGCTGCGATCCCCATCAAAGACGAGCATCCCGTTCGACAGGCAAATGATGCGGTCTGCCGCCTCAATCAGTTGCTCGTCATGGGTGGCACACATGATGTGCGCCGTCCCGGCTTTCTCGATTAACGCCCGTTCAAACTGAGAGCGCTCTTGCTCGGTCAAGCCCACGCTTGGCTCGTCCAACAAGAACAGAGATGCCTCAGAATCGAATATGGCTTGCAGTTGAGCGAGACGACGATTCGTCGTATGCAGGAACGGACCAAACTCTTGCTCGGCCGGTAAATAAACCGGCCGCTCGGTCCATTTGACCTTCCCATACAACGGACGCACGCTTTTGGCAATCAATTCGAGCAACGTCGACTTCCCGCTACCATTCGTACCGATACAGACGGTCAGACCCGGCCCCTTCATTTCGTAAGACACATGCTCGACCGCATAGGACGCCTGTAACGGGTGGCGATAGGACACGTCCGTGACGACAAGTTGAGGCTGATTCATGGTCGGATTGACGTGAAACGCGCCGGACGGACTATGTTCGCGCGCCCTATCCGTGTAAGCAATCCGAACGCCGAGCCCGGTCAGCCTGCTGAGCAACATCGTTAAATGCTCGACCCGAAACCGATCTAAATGTCGAAACGGCTCAATCAAGACGAGCGCCTCGGCTGAATCGGCGAGGGCGTGAGCGATGTGGACGAGTTGCCGTTCTCCACTTGAGCACTCATCGAATCGCTTATGAAATAGATGATCGATTTGAAGAATGGCAGCCAGTTCGGCTCCTCGCAGGGCGTCACTCCCAGAAATGAGCGATGAAACCTTCCCGGCAAGCGGGGTATCAAGGCGGATGACTCGCGCTCGTTCTTCCCTCACCCACTCATCGAATTCATCATGTCCGTCTGTCAAGGATAACCAACGCATCGCGCAACCCTCCTTTCGTCAAATATGGATACAGTAACCACACGACCGGCACTCCCATCGAGGCGATCGCCACGAAACCGAGCAAGACGAGGCATTGGACGGTGTCATGCCGTTCGAAACGTCGCATTCGATTCGTCACGTACACCGGTTCAAGGCGTTGACTGTCGATACCGACCACGATCGCCTCTTGCCACTCGCGCCTCGGATGGCTCGCAATGGATAATCGCACCGCCCGCTCCATCGACGGGACGAGGGCCCATCCCCCATAGAGCAACCGGGTCGAACGCGGCCATCTGTTCAAGAACGGAAGCAATCGTTCGAGTCGCATGAACCGGTTCACCCAGATCATACCGAACAAAAATGTGGCTAATGGAATCAATTGATTCGTGATGCCCATGAGAGAGACGTTCCACCCAAAAACAATCGGTGCAAACGAGATCAGCATGAACGCGGCCAAAACACCGAGCATCGCCAGCGGAAACCGTCGTTCGAGGAGCAACAGGCCGACAAGTCCAAGAAGGAACCAGACCGAGTCATTTAAATAAGTCAGGATGAACAGATGGGCCACTAAGAAGAAAAGGAGCGTGACCGGATGTCTGCGCTCCCAATCTGCCTTATTCGAAGAAAGAAATCGCATCTTCTTCGAAACGCCATTGAATAATATCGGTCGATTCGACTTCTTTGGCCCCAGCGCCTTCGTCGCCCGGGCTTCCATTAAAGGCGTAGACCCAGCCCGACGATTGACCGGCCGACTTCTCTTGAATGCCGTCGATCGCCGTCACGTACGTCATCTCCCCGCTACCGACCGATTCGATGTCGAGTTCAGTCGCTTCAAGGGCATCGAGCACTGTCGCCCCGTCCTCTAAACAGACGCTCTTCTCATGGAACAACGTCTCCTCGGTCGCAGCATCATAAACGGAAATCGTCGGTTCGACGTCACAGGCCGCATCTCCGTTCGTCGTTTCTTCCCCGCCGCATGCGGTCAAAAGTGGGACGAGTAAACTCATCAGGAGCAGTTTTTTCATTGGTCGGTCAAATCCTCTCGTTGATGGATAGAATAATTGTATAGAATCGTATATTTTTCACCAGTCGTCCGGCCTTCTTGACTGAGCCCAGACAATTGGATGCTGTTGGCGAGCACAGGTTCTCGTTGCAACCAGAACTTGACGAGCCTGCGATCACGATTGATCATGAGCATCGACTCGTTCTCGAACGTGTACATGTCGTACAGGCCGTCAAACGAGAACTGGAGAAGCGGCGCGTCGACTCGGTCCGCAAATTCAGACCAAGGCGTGTCGCGTACGGCATCGAGCATATGTTCAAAGTCGACGAGCTTCTCGAAAAACGCACTTCCCGAGTCCATGTTCAGCTCGTCGACTTGGCGATACGACAACTCACCGGACTCGTCATAGTTGATTCGAATCTGTTGAAACGAGTTCGAGCGCTCGACCATGAGCAAATATTCGAGCGAGCGGAGTTCCCCGTCCTCGGTGAACACCATCTTGCTTCGGTCGAGTTTAATCGAGTCACTATTGATGCGACGTAAGATATTGTCCGTCATCCGGTCAAATGTCTCGTCTTGAATCGACACCGCCCCGATTTGTTGCGACTCGGCCCGGAACTCAGATTGATCAAACAACGGGACGAACAACAAGACGATGAAGAAAAAGAAGCCGACGAGCGCACCGTACCATTTATAGCGGCTATTTCGTTTCGGAAAAAACAAGAATGACATGAGAAAACCGATGGGGATATGGAACCCGCCAATCGGGAACGACACGATTCCGAGCAAAGAGAAAAATAAAAATTTAAAGAAAAAGTTCGGTTCGGGTTCTTTCAGTTGATTCAAGCGTAAACCTAGCAACGTACTGATGACAAAAAATCCAAGCCATACGTATAGTTGTACTGTCACGTTAATCCCCCACTGTAAACTCGAAGAAGTCGCTGGCGACAAAACTGTCTTTGAAGACGGCTCGGACTTCGTCTAAAAATTCATCATCCCGACCTTGATAGCGGGCCGAGATATGGGTGACAATCAAGCGTCCGGCTTGAACCGTCTTCGCGAGCGTCGCCGCCTCGACCGTCGTCGAGTGACCATATTGACGGGCGAGCTTTGCCTCTTCGTCCATGAACGTCGCCTCGTGGACGAGCACATCGACGCCTTCGGCGAGGACGACCGCGTTCGGACAAGGAATCGTATCCCCCAGAATCGCCACGATTGGTCCACGGACCGCGTCAGTGACGTATTCTTTAGAGAGATAGGTTTCTCCTTCAAACTCGAACGTCTCCTCTTGCTTGATCGTCCGATAGATCGGTCCGCTCGGAATCCCGAGCGCCTTCACTTTATCGACGAGAAGCGCACCGGGCTTTTCGGGTGCCTCGATCCGGAATCCGTACGACGGAAAACGATGGTCCAATCGTTTGACCGTGACGAGATGACCGTCCTGTTCGAACGTATCGCCGTCCTCATATTCGACGATCGACAAGTCATAACCGAGATACGACCCAGTCACTTTCATCGTCAACTCGAGCCACTTCTTGATGCCTTTCGGTCCGTAAAGCGTGAGCGGGCTTGACCCATCGAGCGCTGAACGCGTCGACAAGAAACCGGGCAGGCCGAACACGTGGTCACCGTGGAGGTGGGTCACCCAGACGGCCGAGACTTTACGCGGTTTGACTTTCGTATGAAGCATTTGGTGCTGGGTCGCTTCACCGCAATCGATGAGCCACGTCTGTTTCGAAAGCGTGAGCGCCAGACCGGAAACGTTCCGTTGTTTCGAGGGCATGCCGGAGCCAGTTCCTAAAAATTGTAACTTCATAAATAATTTTGTCCTTTCTTCTAGTGCATTCCATGCTATACTGTAGGCAATCGTTGATAAAGGATGTGATCCGTGATGAATAAAGTTGAACATTCCGACTCGATCTATGAACTGATCCGGGAACGGGCGACTTCAATGAATCGCAAACACCAACAAGAACTAGGCACCTCAATCCACATTCACGACATAGCGATGGAACTTCACTGTTCAGACGAACTCGTCTTGGAATCATTGGAATTCGCCGCATAATCACTCGAACACATAGGAAGAGCCGACATCGCGTCGGCTCTTTTTCACTTCGTTTTCGGTGTCGCGACGTGCTCGACAATTTGAACGACATATTCAACCAACTTGTATAGCTCGACGAGCGGCATGCGCTCGTTCGTCGTATGAATCTCTTCATAACCGACAGCGAGGTTAACGGTCGGAATCCCGCCCCCAGCGATGACGTTCGCATCTGACCCTCCACCTGAATGTAAGATTCGTGTCGGGCGTCCGATGGCCGCTGCCGCCGCTTTCGCGACTTCGACGACTTCGTCGCCTTCTTCGAACTTGAAGCCCGGGTACATGATGTCGATGTCGACTTCGGCTCGGCCACCATGTGCCGCTGCCGCCTCGACGTAAGCTTGTTTCATCGACTCGGCTTGGGCTTCCATCTTCTCGTGGATGAGCGAGCGCGCTTCGGCGAGCACCTCGACGTAATCGCAGACGATGTTCGTGGCACGTCCGCCTTCGAACCGTCCGATATTCGCTGTCGTCTCGTCATCGATTCGTCCAAGCTTCATCTTCGCGATCGCTTTCGCCGCGATTTGAATGGCCGAGACCCCTTTCTCAGGCGCGACACCGGCATGCGCCGTCTTACCGTAAATTCTAGCGTTCACTTTCGCTTGTGTCGGGGCAGCGACGATGATATCGCCGACCGGGCCGTCCGAGTCGAGCGCGAAACCGAACTTCGCATCAATTTTCGACAAGTCGAGTACTTTCGCCCCGACGAGACCTGACTCTTCGCCGACCGTGATGACGAATTGGATTTGACCGTGCGGAATCGCTTGTTCCGTCAAAACACGGACCAGCTCAATCATCGCCGTCAAACCAGTTTTATCATCAGCGCCGAGGATGGTCGTCCCATCCGTCACGACGTAGCCATCTTGAATACTCGTCTTGATCGCTTTACCTGGTGTGACCGTATCCATATGCGCCGTGAAATAAATCGGGTCGACGCCTTGTTTCGTAGCAGGTAGCGTGATGATGAGGTTGTTACCTGAATGAGCCGTTTTCGTCGATGCGTCGTCCTCGTAGACGTCACATCCGAGCTCAGTGAAGACCGCCTTTAAATGCTCACAGATGACTGCCTCTTCTTTCGTCTCCGAATCGATGCCGACCAAATGTAAAAATGTGTCAAGCACCCGTTTCTCGTTTACCATGAAAACATCCCTCCATCCAAACATTTCTAGGTTATTATAACAAACTCGTGCCGTTTGCACGAACCTTTTCCATTCTGTACAATGAGGACAAACACATTTGGAGGAACGTCATGAGTAAGAAACAGAAAAAGCGACAACGCATCATTCAAATCGGTGTCGTCGTCATCGTATCCATCTTTTTATTGAGCACGTTTTTGTCGGGGATGGCCATGTTCCTGTAACAATAGGATATAGCGCTCTTTCAAAATCAAGTAGCTCTTCACATCAGACAAAATATTGAGCAACGATGAACGTACCTCAAATTCCTCACGTGTCGTGGGGAGGGGTACGTTTTTTCGATAATGCTCAATCGTCTCCTCGAGCTCCCGCAAAAACGTCGAGGCGTCGGCTTGTTGGTTGACGTTGTCGCCGACGAGTCGAAGGAACGTCGCGACCGGTTTGGCTTCATTGACGACGAGTGTGATTTCCCGTGAGTTCTCGGCGATGCGTTTCAAGATGTCATATTGCCGCTCCCGCATTCGGAAGTACAAGTAATCCATGTCCTCGTTCCGCTTCCCGATCGAATTCCCCATCCGGCGGAGCGCAAGATCTTTTCCTTGCTTCAAATAATCGCGTGTCTTCAACAGCATCATCGAATGGTCGTTATAGACGCCGGTCTCGACACATGCGGCCACATCATAAAAATGTACGGCGAGCGCCCGGTCGATATTGTCCTTGATGCGTTCGATCTCTTTATCGAGCGTCGGCATATACATGTTGACGACGAGCCCGACCCCGACCCCGATGGCGATCAACAACAATTCGTTCACGAACAAATCGAGTGAGAACTGTCCTTCCGTATACAGATGGGTCAGGATGACGACACTTGTGATCATGCCATCTTGCAGTTTGAGCTGTTGTACGAGCGGGATGAACATGACAAAATAAAGTGTGAGCGTCGCTGGCGAATAGCCGAGCAAGGTGAACATCAACGCACCCATGCCGATGGCAATCAAGCTGGCCATGACCCGTTCATAGGAGGCCCGAAACGACTTTTTCCGCGTCTCCTGAATACTGAGGATGGCGATGATGGCCGCGAAGACGTAATAGTCGAGATGAATCGTCTCCGAGATGAGCATGGCAATCCCGGCGGCTGCCGCCGTCTTGAGCGTACGTGATCCGATTTTCATAATATCTCCTCCTCTCTCACAAAATTGTTCACTAGTTTCTTCCGTTTGGCAATCCATATGTTTGGAAGTGATCGTATTGAAAAGAAAGAAACGCGGCGTGATCCCGACGATTCTCACGCTCGCTCTCGCCATATCCGGTTTCCTTTGGCTCCAAGATCGTCCGAGCGGGTCGTATACCGTTCAGACCTATGACAACGGGGACGTCTCGACCCGGGCGTTCGAGTCGCTCGATGAGGCGCGCGCCTACATGGAACGCGGGGGCAATCGCGCCCTACTCGATGCGTCGGGAGACGTCATCGATTTCACGGGTACTGGAATCGCGGTCACCCCGACCGACCGAATCACAAACCTATATCAGGACGCCGAGTTTAAGAAACGGCAGTCCTATGTCGCCGGTGGAACACGTCTCCGTCTCATACAAACGGGCGACAAGCATTTGTTGGTAAATATCTCTGGGGCCGATGTCTACGTGAAGCCGGCCGACATGACGCTTTACCCGGACGCTGTCGTCGAGCGGCGCGGCTTCTATCAGATACAGGACGGACAAGTGTTCCATACCGTCGAGGCGAACGGCAATTTGGCCGGGACGTTTCTCGTCGGACCGGCACCGCAACAGTCGTCCGACCGATATTACACGGAGGACGTACGCGACGTGTTCGATTCGCCCTACCAATTCGCTTCAATCGCGTCGAAGGCACCGTATTCGGCTCGCGAGCTCGACGCATTCCTCGAATCACTCGACGATAGCCCGCTCGCTGGGAAAGGCGACGCCTTCAAGGACGCCGAGGCCGAATTCGGCATCAACGCCTTGTTCCTCATGGCTGTAGCCGGACACGAGTCCGGTTTCGGTACGTCTGCCATCGCCCGTGAAAAAAATAACTTGTTCGGATTCCAAGCGACCGACAACGATCCGAGCGGAAATGCGGCCTCTTATCCATCCGTCGAGGCGAGCATCGATGCGGCGGCTCGTTTATTCGCCGAGAAGTACGTGACCGGAGATTACGACCGCGGTCCGTTTCCGGGCAATAAACAAGAAGGCGTCAACGTCTTTTACGCCTCGGACCCATATTGGGGCGAGAAAGTCGCCGGGACGATGTATCGCATCGATCGTGAACTCGGATTAACCTATTTCAAACAGCTAAAATGACGGCCACGGCGGCCGTCATTTTTTTTGCAGGAATCCCCCCTTCGCTGAGCGAATACCTAAATGAACGACCATTCATTCCAAAGGGGGATTTGTATGAAAACGATTTGGATCACAGGTGGCTCATCGGGGATGGGCAAGGCGATGGCGCTAAAATTCAAAACCGAGGGTTGGAACGTCGCCATCAGCGGCCGCAACGAAGAGCGGCTACAAGAAGCGATGGGCGAACTGGAGGCCATCGGGGCCGGAGCAGCGATGGCCGTGCAACACGATGTGCGTGACTACGAGGCGTGTTCACAAGCACTCGATCAAATCAGCCAACGGTTCGGACCGGTGCATGCGCTCGTCAATAACGCAGCCGGCAACTTCGTCTGTCCGACGCTCGACTTGACGCCGAACGGCTGGACGAGCGTCATCGACATCGTCTTGAACGGGACGTTCAATTGTACCCACGTCCTCGGCAAACATTGGGAACGGGAGCAACTGCGGGACGGCTCCATCATCAACATGGTCGCCTCCTACGCCTGGCAAGCGGGCGCCGGTGTCGCCCCGAGCGCCGCCGCTAAGGCCGGGGTGCTCAATTTGACGCGGACGCTCGCCGTCGAATGGGGGTATCAGTTCGGGGCACGCGTGAACGCGATCAGCCCGGGCCCAATCGAGCGGACCGGTGGTGCCGACAAACTCGCCGTCCACGTCAAAGAAGTCGAGCGCATCCGTCGTAACGTGCCGCTCGGACGGTTCGGCACACCCGAAGAGATTGCCGACCTCACCTATTGGATGGCGTCGGACGAGATGCGCTATTTGAACGGAGAATGTATCTCGCTCGACGGCGGCCATTGGCTCAATAAACATCCGTTCTAACCTAAAACGGCCGAGGAGATTCCTCGGCCGTTTCATATGTCTTGTCCCGTCCATTCCGCTTCGAACCTGTCCAAAAATGAGACCATGAATGCGTGGCGTTCCCGAGCAATCTGTCGTGCCCGTTCCGTATGCATCCCATCCGCGAGCCGGAGCAACTTATCATCGAAGTGGGCGACCGCACTTGTCGCATCGTTCGGGTCATATAAAGCCGTTCCGCGTGACCCCGCGAATTGGAACGTGCGGGCGATGCCGATCGCCCCAATCGCGTCGAGTCGATCCGCATCTTGCAGGATGGCACTTTCCAACGTCGATGGACTTCTATGTTTCGAGAACGATGTCTCGCCGATGATCGTCAGGACGTGCGCCCGTCGATTCGGGTCGAGCGCTAACGTGTCCAAGTGACGCGCGACGAGCCCCGCCTCGCGACCGAGCTTCTCATCCTCGACGTCGTGCAAGAGCGCCGCGAGCGTCAAGGCGAGACCATCGACCACCTCGCCTTCCGCGAGATGCATCGCCAAACGGCGGACGCGGTCGAGATGAGTCATGTCATGCCCGGTATGGTCTCCGGCATGGAGCTTTGTCACGTACCGTTCGGTCTCGAGCACCGCTGGATGACTCATCAAATCTCGATCGTCGTGTTCGGCTCGATCAAGAGGCCGCGTTGATGCAATTGATCGCAGAAAGCCTGTGCGTCTTGTTTGATGGGTGGGAACGTGTCGAAGTGAATCGGTACGACCCGTTTCGCTTGGAGCCAGTGCGCCGCATCGAGTGCGTCGACCGGTCCCATCGTGAAGTTGTCACCGATCGGGAGGAACGCGACGTCGATATCGAACCGCTCCCCGTACAGTTTCATGTCCGAGAACAGGGCCGTGTCCCCGGCGTGATACACCGTGAGCGCCTCTGTCTCGATGATGAACCCGCCCGGCATACCCATGTAGATCGGGACGTCCCCCATATCAAGACTCGAGCTATGGAAAGCCTGCGTCATCGTGACGCGACCGAACGAAAACGAATGGCCGCCCCCGATGTTCATCCCGTGGACCGAATAGCCTTTTTTCTCATAATATGTCGCCAGTTCGTGCGTCGCGACGATTGTCGCGCCCGTCTGTTTCGCGATCAGTTCCACGTCTTCGATATGGTCGAAATGAGCGTGGGTGAGCAGGATATAGTCTGCTTTGACGCTCGCCGGGTCGACGTCCGTATGCGGGTTGCTCGTCAAGAACGGGTCGATCAAGACGGATGTCCCGTCGATATCGAGTTGTACGGTCGCATGGCCATAGTAGGTGATCTTCATAGAAATCCTCCCTTTCTGTTATCAGATGGAATCTTTCACTTATAATACTTTTTCTAAGAAGCGTTTTGCGCGGTCGGTCTGCGGGTTGAGGAGCAGGTCGGCCGGTTTGCCTTCCTCCATCAAGATACCTTCGTCGAGAAAGAGGACGCGGTCCGCCACTTCGCGGGCAAAGCCCATCTCGTGCGTGACGACGACCATCGTCATCCCTGAATCGGCGAGTCCTTTCATGACGTCGAGCACTTCGTTGACCATCTCTGGGTCGAGCGCCGACGTCGGCTCATCGAACAACATGACGTTCGGCTCCATGGCGAGCGCCCGGGCGATCGCGACCCGTTGCTTCTGTCCACCCGACAGTTGGCTCGGGTAAGCGTCAATCTTCTCCGATAATCCGACGCGTTCGAGGAGCTTTTTAGCTCGTTCGATTGCTTCGGCCTTGCTCACTTTCAAGACGTTGATCGGCGCGTACGTCAAATTGTCGAGCACGCTCATATGCGGGAACAAGTTGAACTGTTGGAACACCATGCCGATGTTTTGACGAGCCTTCGAGACGTTCGCCCCTTTTTTCGTGAGCTCATAGCCGGCGACGCTGACCGTGCCGGACGTCGGCACTTCAAGCATGTTCAAGCAACGGAGGAACGTCGATTTCCCGGAACCGGACGGACCGATGACGGCGACGACTTCCCCTTTCTCAATCGATGTCGTAATGCCTTTGAGGACCTCGAGGTCACCAAATTGTTTGTATAAATCCTTTACTTGTATCATCTGCCATCACTCTTTCTAAGCCGTTTTTCTAGACGTTGACCAAGATACGTCAACACCATCACTATTGTAAAGTATATCACACCGGCAAACAGGAGCGGTTCAAAGTAGATCGCCTTTTGCCCACCGACGATTTGCGCCCGACGCATGATGTCGAGCACACCGACCGTCGAGACGAGCGCCGATTCTTTCGTGAGCGTGATCATCTCGTTGACGAGGGCCGGCAAGATGTTTTTGAACGCCTGCGGCAAGATGATTGACCGCAGTTGTTTGACGTACGGGACGCCGAGGGCATCCGACGCTTCCCACTGGCCTTTATCGACCGCTTGAATCCCGGCCCGAATGATTTCCGAGATATACGCCGCCGAGTTGAGTGAGAAGGCGATGACGGCCGACTGATACGGCGTCGTGATATAACCGGTCAATTGCGGTAACCCGAAGTGGATGATCGCGAGTTGCAAGATGAGCGGTGTCCCGCGGAACACGGCCGTGTAGGCGTGCCCGATGAAGTTGATGAGACGGTTTGGGACGATCTTGAATGTGGCGACGACGACCCCGAGCGTGATCCCGAGCAAGGCTGAGACGAGCACGACTTGAAACATGACCGGGATCCCTTCGAGAATATACGGGATAGAATCATAAATCCGACTAAAATCCATTGTGAGTTCCTCCTAAAAAAGGCTGACTGATATTTTCAGTCAGCCTTCTTCAATCTTTATTCAGCTGGTGCTGCTTCTTGTTCGAACCATTTTTGTGCCAACTTCTCGATTTCTCCTGAATCAATCATCTTGTTCAATTCTTCATTGAATTGATCGCGGAGCTCATCGTCCTTACGGAAGGCGGCGGCAGAACCGGCCTCTTCCTCGTCGACGATTTCAAACGTTGAAAGTTCGCTGTCTTGGTCGAGGTATTTCTTCGCGACCGTATCCTCGATGACCATTGCATCGATGCGACCAGTCTTGATTTCCTGGATGATCTCCGGGATCTTGTTCAAGGCGACAATTTCAGCGCCCGGGATTTGTTCTTTAGCGATTCCTTCTTGAATCGAACCAAGTTGGACCCCGACTTGTTTCCCGTCTAAATCTTCAAGCGACTGGATGGCATCCCCTTTTGACAAGATCAAGTTCTTCGCCGTGAAGTAGATGTCTGAGAAATCAGCGTTCTCTTTTCGTTCTTCTGTCGGTGTCATACCTGCCATGACGAAATCGACACGGCCAGCGTTCAGCGCCCCGAGTAGGCTACCGAAATCCATGTCTTCAATTTTCAATTCATAGCCCATGTTCTCGGCCACTTGCTTGGCGATGTCGATATCGAAACCGACGATCTCGTCGCCGTTCGCCGTATCGACGAACTCATATGGGAAGTAGTCCGCACTCGTCCCCATGACGATGACTTTATCCTTCTCATCGGTCGACGTCGAACCTCCTTCGTTCACGTCTGCCCCACAAGCTACCGTGAAAGCGGCAAGACTTGCGATACATAATGCTAGAAAACCTTTTTTCATATTCATCGTCCCTTTCTTCATATAGGATGAAATTATCAGAACTTTAAAAAAATTATGACATATATGTGAATAGTGCTCAACTGTTCTTCAACTCATCATATGTCCGACTTGTTCTTCAACCACTATATACACATAATTATTACTTGTAAAGTATATTCATGCATAAAATATAAAAAAAATACGGTCACATTCGCTCGTAAGCAAAATAAGTGACCGTACCGTTGTCGCGAGAGCCGTAGGGCTGCACCCGTTTGACCGACGCGATCGGGATGGCGCTATACACGTGGGGATAGCGTTCCCCGTCCTCGTCAAACTCGTAGTGGAGCAGGCCGCCGAGACGTCCGACATGGAACGAGACGAGCACGACTCGCTCCCCATGATAATGTCGACGCACGAATTTGCCGATCTGTTGCGGGGTGCAACAACGAATATAACCTTCCGTCTGGAGGGTCGGCTCGTTGATCTCGCCGCGCGACAAAGCAATCGTATATTCGGCCTCGCTCATGATTTTGACGACTGGTTCCATCTCATCGATCCCTTCTTAAGGAAAAGCGCAAAGGCAATGCCTCTGCGCTCACTTCTTAGGCGTAGTAAATATCGAACAACGTCTGTAACTGCTCGACGAGCTCTTCGGCCGTCGATGACTCGATCGTGCTCCGTTCGACCATCGTGACAATATTGCCGTCTTCTAACAGCGCGATCGATGGTGACGACGGGGCGTAACCTTCGAAGTATTCACGGGCCCGGTCCGTCGCTTCACGGTCTTGACCCGCGAACACAGTCACGAACTGGTCCGGTTTGACGCCTTCCATCTTGTTCACGTACGCTGCTGCCGGACGAGCGATGCCACCAGCACAGCCACATACCGAGTTGACGAGCACGAGCGTTTTGCCTTCTTTTGTTAACGCCGCGTCGACTTCTTCCGGTGTCGTGAGTTCTGTGTACCCTGCAGCGCGTACCTCATTGCGAGCTTGTTCGACTACATCTTGAAAGTATAATTGAAAATCCATATTGTTTCCCCTTTCGACTTGCGTCTGTTCTTTCTTATTTTACGTCTAGTGGATCGGTTAGGACAAGTCTATCGCTCAATTGTCCTTCGAGGAACGGTGTCGCGTTCAACAGCGTCTTGAAGGCCACATAGCGGGCCCGCGCTTCAGCGGTCGCTTCCCGGTTCGTGAGATACGCCCGAATCAGGATGTTTTTCGGCGTGTGCTCCATGTCGATGAACTCGAGCAGTTGCGCCTCATAGCCGACGAGTCCAAGTAATTCGGCCCGAATCGAATCGGTGGCGAGCGCCGCGAACCGTTCTTTGACGAGTCCATGCTGCAGCATGACGTCGAGGCTCGGCGCCTCGAGTTGACGATTCAATTCTTTTTGACAACAAGGGACGCTCAAGATGACTTTAGCTCCCCAGCGAACGGCCCGGGCGAGCGCCATGTCCGTCGCGACGTCACAGGCATGAAGCGTGACGACCATATCGACCGCCGTCTCGCCTTCGAACTCGTTGATGTCCCCGACGAGAAACTCGAGGCGCTCATAGCCGAGGTCACGGGCAATCCCGGCACATTCTTCGATGACTTCCTTCTTCAAATCGAGCCCTGTGATATGGACGTCATAGCCTTTCATTTCATGCAAGAAGTGATAGAGGGCGAACGTCAAATATGACTTCCCTGAGCCGAAATCGAGAATCCGGACGGTCCGGTCGGTCGGTAAATGTTTGATTGAGTCTTCGATAAACTCGAGGAAGCGGTTGATTTGTTTGAACTTGTCGTATTTTTGACGCTTCACTTTTCCGTCCTCGGACTGGACGCCGAGGCGGATGAGGAACGGTACCGGTTCATCGAGCGGTAACACATACTGCTTCTCGCGGTTATGGTTCAGCTTCACTTGTTTGACGGCCGTCTCACGTTCTTTGAACGTCACTTTGAACTTTTTAGACAGTTGAAAGTGGACCTCGGACGCCGTCAACTGGAACTGACCTTGGCGGAACGTCTCGAGCAATTCATCGAGCTCGATGACCGCCTCGTCCGGTGTGAGATTTTTATGTTTCATCACCCGTTCAAATTGGTATTCGAACTGTATATGGTACTCGCCTTTCAACAGGACCGGCTTCAATTTGACCCGGCGCAAATCGTTCGACTTTTGACGCGGTTGGCTGATTGTCGCCGTCACGAGCTCGTTCTGGCGAATCACATCAGCGAGTCGCTGTTTTAACTCTGTATATTCCACTGCGTTCATCCTTTTTTCAATAGTTTCGAAACTTTTGTTCACGTGTATTCGTACATACTATTACACGAACACGTGCAAACGTCAAAGGAGGATTATTGTATGTTCAAAAAGTTATTATCATCGATTGGGATCGGTGCCGCGACGGTCGATACACGGCTCGCGGAGAACGCCTGTGTGCCAGGCGGGACGCTCGATGGTGTCGTCCATATCAAGGGCGGCAGCACCGAGCAATCGGTCGACCGGATTTACATCTTCTTCAACACGCTCTATAAGCATGAGGTGAACGACAAGACAACGTACTCGACGTTCACGATTGAGAAGATTTTGTTGAACGAAGCGCCGTTCATGATTGGTCCCGACGAAGTGAAAGAAATCCCGTTCACGATCGACGTGCCGTTCAACACGCCGATTTCGGTCAGCCAATCGAAATCGTGGATTGAGACCGGTCTCGATATCGCCCAGGCCGTCGACCCGAAAGACGAGGACTCGATTCTCGTCAAACCGAACCACGCTCAACAGGTCGTCCTCGACGTGCTCGACGACATCGGCTTCCGCTTGAAGAAGGCTGATACGGAGATGCTCCCGGCCCGCCATCGTTCCGGCCGTCTCCCGATTGCCCAAGAACTCGAATATTCACCGAACGGAACGAGCTATGGACGCAAACTCGATGAGCTCGAAGTCGTCATGCTCCAAACGGAGTCGTCTCTAGACTTATTGATTCAAGTCGACAAGAGCGTCCATAATCTCGGCAGCCTGTTCGCCGACTTGACGGGGACCGACGAGTCGACGCACCGACTCAGCTATACGAACACCGAGCTCGCCTCGCCCGAACGGATTCGCCGCGATCTCGAGGCATTGATTGAACGTTCCATCTGAACCATGTTGCCACGGAAAATTCCGTGGCTTTTTTATTTTCCATATGAAAAATCCTGCCCTCGATCGAAGGCAGGACGTGAATCAATAGAGCGTATACGTGTCTGGATCGATCGATTCGAGCGACTGCTTGATCGCCTGCAAGAATTGACCGGCGACGAGACCGTCGAGGACACGGTGGTCGACCGACATACACAAGTTGACCATATCACGCGCTGCGAACATCCCATTCACCCAAACGGGACGTTTCACGATTGACTCGACCGACAGGATGGCCGCTTGCGGATAGTTCAAGATCGGCGCCGATTGAATCGAACCGAACGCACCCGTATTGTTGATCGTGAACGTGCCACCGCGCATCTCGTCCGCTTTCAAACGGTTGCCGCGGGCACGGGCCGCCACGTCTTGAAGGGCGACAGCGAGCCCTTTGATGTTCTTCTCGTCCGCATGTTTGATGACCGGGACGTAGAGGGCGTCGTTCGCTGCGACGGCGACCGACAGATGGATATCTTGATGGACTTTGATGTGATCGCCCGCCCATTCCGAGTTCATCATCGGATGTTTTTTCAACGCCTCGATCGCCGCCTTCATAAAGAACGGCATGAATGTCAGTTTGACACCTTCGCGCTTGAAGAACTCGTCTTTCAACTTGGCCCGCGCTGAGACGAGGTTCGTCACATCGACCTCGATCATGAGCCACGCATGCGGGGCCTCATGTTTCGAGCGGACCATGTTGCTCGCGATCGCTTGACGGACACCGGCCGTCGGAATCAACTCGACGCGGTCCGTTGAGACGTCAGCAGAAGTCGTAGCAGCTGGCGTTACAGCCGGGGCAGCTGGCGTTACAGCCGGGGCAGCAACTGTTTCAGGCACTTCGAGCTTCACTTGGGTCATCGTCTCTTGGACTGGCGTCTGCGTCGCCGCTTCCGGTTTGACCGGACGACCTTCTGACAAGTAGCGGAGGACATCTTTGCGCGTGATGCGACCACCGAGGCCGCTGCCGTCGAGCTCGTTCAAGTCGATCGCATTCTCATTGGCGAGTCGGATGACCGCCGGCGAGAAACGTCCATTATTCTGTTTTCGCGGGGCGGCCGACGCGGCAGTGACCGCTTGCTTCGTCTCGACCGGGGCCGATTCGACTTGTGCCGGTTCTGCTTTCGGTTCTGCTTTTGCCGGTGTAGACTCGGCACCTTCGACTTCCATGATGAGGACTGGCGTGCCGACGGCGACCGTGTCCCCTTCACTGATTAACATTTCTTTCACGACGCCGGCACTCGTCGCCGGGATCTCAGCCGTCACTTTATCGGTCATGACCTCGGCGAGCGGCTCATACTCCTCGACGCGGTCACCTGGTTTGACGAGAAACGTCGTGATCGTCCCCTCGGTGACACTTTCCCCGAGCTGTGGCATTTTAATTGTCTGTTCCATATGACCCCTCCTTAAAAGGCGGCGAGCTGACGTGCCCGCTCCGCGATTTTTTCAGGGGAGACGATGAAGAATTTCTCCATCGGTGGTGCATACGGCATCGACGGAACGTCCGGTCCCGCCAGACGTTCGATCGGCGCATCGAGTTCAAATAGTGCTTTCTCAGCGATGATGGCCGCGACTTCCCCGATGATGCTGCCTTCTTTATTGTCCTCGGTGACGAGGAGCACTTTCCCGGTTTTCTTGACGGATTCGACGATGGCGTCTTGGTCGAGCGGATAAATTGTGCGCAAATCGAGGATGTGCGTGCTGACCCCTTCGGCTTCAAGCGTCTTCGCCGCTTCCTGGGCCATGTGGACGCACAGACCGTACGTGATGATCGTGATATCGTCACCTTCCCGCTTGACGGCGGCCTTGCCGATCTCGACCGTATACTCTTCGGTCGGGAGTTCCGACTTCAATAGACGATACGCCCGTTTGTGCTCAAAGAAGAGAACCGGGTCATTCGAACGAATGGCTGCCTTAAGCAACCCTTTCGCATCGACCGGATCGGACGGGATGACGACCTTGAGTCCAGGCGTCGAGTTGAACATCGCCTCGACCGATTGAGAGTGATAGAGCGCACCATGGATTCCACCGCCGAACGGTGCACGGATGACCATCGGGCACGTCCAATCGTTATTTGAACGATAGCGGATTTTCGCCGCTTCCGAGACGATTTGGTTGACCGCCGGCATGATGAAGTCGGCGAATTGCATTTCGGCAATCGGACGCATGCCATACATGGCCGCTCCGATTCCGACACCTGCGATTGCGCTCTCGGCGAGTGGCGCATCGATGACGCGGTCCTCGCCGTACTTCTCAATCAAGCCTTGGGTCGCGCGGAACACACCGCCTCGGACGCCGACATCTTCCCCGAGCACGAAGACGTTCTCATCGCGTTCCATCTCTTCATGAATCGCTTCATTGATCGCTTCAATAAACGTTTTCATCACATTTCCTCCTCGTACACATGGTCCATCGTCGATTCAGGAGACGCATAGGGTGCCTTGTCGGCGTACGCAGTCGCCTCATTGACTTCACGATCGACGTTTGCCTCGATCTCTGCGAGTTCTTCCTCGGTCATGACGCCATCCTCAATCAAACGCTTCCGGAACAATTGATTCCCGTCGCGATTTTTAAGGTCAGCCAACTCTTCGAACGAGCGGTACGCTTTGTCATCGTCATCCGACGAGTGCGGTACGAGACGTTCGACTTCGGCTTCGATGAGCGTCGGGCCTTCGCCGCGAAGAGCGCGGTCGCGGGCTTCTTTCACGGCGACATAGACGGCAATCGGATCTGTCCCATCGACCGTGACGCCCGGCATCCCGTAACCTTTGGCGCGGTCCGATACACGCTCACAAGCGAGCTGCTTCGAGAGCGGTACCGAGATGGCATATTTGTTGTTCTCACAGAACAAGATGACCGGTAGCTTGTGGACACCGGCGAAGTTTGCACCTTCGTGGAAGTCGCCTTGGTTCGATGAGCCTTCTCCAAACGATACGAATGTGACGAGCTCTTCATTTTTCAGTTTGGCGGCGAGCGCTACACCGACCGCATGCGGTACTTGCGTCGTCACAGGAGACGAACCCGTCACAATGCGGTGCTGTTTTGAACCGAAATGCCCTGGCATCTGACGACCGCCCGAGTTCGGGTCTTCCGCCTTGGCGAACGCCGACAACATCAAGTCGCGAGCCGTCTGTCCGAAGTGGAGGACAACGGCGACATCGCGGTAATACGGGAGAATATAGTCCGTCCCTTTCTCAAGCGCGAACGCTGCCCCGACTTGGGCCGCCTCTTGTCCTTGACACGAGACGACGAACGGGATTTTTCCGGCACGGTTCAATTTCCACATGCGCTCATCGATTTTACGGGCGCGGACCATCGTCTCGTACATCGCACCGAGGTCTTGTTTCGTCAATCCTAGTTCCTCATATGAATTCACAGTCATCTGTTCCATTCTGTTTCCTCCTTAGGCGTGAATCGGTAATCCGTCAACGGCCAGTGCCGCTTCTTGGAACGCTTCGCTAAGCGCCGGGTGAGGATGGACGAGTTGGCCCATTTCCCATGCCGTGGCGTTCAAGACGAGAGCGAGTCCGCCTTCTGTGATCAGTTCTGTCGCTTTTGGCCCGACGATATGCACACCGAGCAGGTCGTCGGTCGACTTGTCGGACACGAGCTTGACGAATCCGTCCGCCGGTCCTTCGATGCGGGCCTTGCCGAGGCCGTTGAAACGATACGTGCCCGTCTTCACTTCATGACCGGCCGCTTTGGCCGCTTCCTCGGTCATGCCGACCGATGCGACTTCCGGCACCCCGTAGACGCAACGCGGGATCAACGCATAATCGAGCGGAGTCGGCTCGTGACCGAGAATCGTCTCGACCGCCTTGACACCTTCCGCTGAGGCGACATGGGCGAGCTGGAGCTTGCCGATGCAGTCCCCGATGGCGAAGATGTGACGTTCTTTCGTCCGATACTGCTCATCGACTTGGATGACACCGTTCTCGACGACAATCGATGTGTTCTGTAACCCGAGATGTTCCGTATTGGCGACCCGTCCGACCGAGACGAGCACACACTCGACCGAGATCGTCTCTTCGCCGACCGCGAGCGAGACGGCATCGGTTGCTACTTCTGTACGCTCCGGATCGACAGTGACGTTCTTCAACACACGGACGCCCCGTTTTTTCAGGAGTCGTTCGACTTCCCGTGACACCGCCTTGTCTTCGAGCGGCAACAGTCGCTCTCCGACTTCGATCAAGGTGACGTCAACGTCGAGGTCGATGAGCATCGAGGCCCATTCGACACCGATGACCCCACCGCCAACGATGGCGATCGATGCCGGCAACTGTTCGAATTGGAGCAGGTCGTCCGAGTTTAAAATCCGTGTATGGTCAAACGGCAGACCAGGCAGTTCGCGCGGAATCGACCCCGTCGCGATGATGAGCTGGTTCGGCAAGATGAGCTCAGACTCGCCCGAGCTGTCCTCGACCGCGACCGTTCCCGGCTGCGGCGAGAAGATGCTCGGCCCTAAAATCGAGGCCTTGCCGCGGAATACCTCGATCTTGCCTTGTTTCATCAAGTGCTCGATGCCTTTCTCAAGCCCTGCGACCAAATCGCGTTTGAACGACTGGGCGCGTTCCATGTTGAACGTGACCGTTCCCGTCTCGACGCCGTAGGCGCTCCCATGTTTCGCCGTCTGATAGACGTGGGCCGCTTTCAACAACGCCTTCGTCGGGATGCAGCCTTTATGTAGACATGTCCCGCCGAGTTTCTCGGCCTCCACGATTGCGACAGTTTTACCGGCTTGGGCCGCCTTGATGGCCGCGACATATCCGCCAGGACCGCCGCCGATGACGGCGATCTCAAATTCTCGTGCCATGTGTATCCCCCTCATATTCTCGAACTGCTTCTTCTTGTCGGATGGCCCGGAGTGCGCCTTCGGCGAGTGCCTTCAACTCATCTTCACCAGGATAGATGTGGACCGGCGCCAAATAGCCGACGCGCGCACTGATTTGCTCGGTCAGCCAAGTCGAATAGGCGATGCCGCCCGTCAACAGAATCGCGTCGACGTCACCAAATAAGGTGGCGCCATGTTTGGCGATTTCTTGGGCGACCCGGTACGCCATCGTCTCGTAAAGGAGTGCGGCTTGCTCATCACCGTCTGCCATCCGCTGTTCGATCTCGATCGCGTCGAACGTCCCGAGGTGGGCAAACAAACCACCGCGTCCGACGATTTTTTGTTTCATTTCCGACTCTTTATACCTGGTACTATAACATAGTTCTACTACCTGTCCAACAGGAATCGAACCGGCTCGTTCCGGCGCGAGCGGTCCGTCGCCATCGAGTCCGTTGTTCACATCGATGACCGTCCCTTTGGCATGGGCGCCGACCGTGATGCCGCCTCCGAGGTGAGCGATGATTAGGTTGAGTTCTTTGTAATCGCTTCCATTTTCGGCGGCAAAACGCTTCGCGACCGCTTTTTGGTTCAAGGCGTGGAAGATGCTGCGTCGGTTGATTTCAGGCATTCCCGTTGGTCGCGCGAGCGGTCCGAGCTCGTCGACGACTACTGGGTCAACGATAAAATTCGGTACTTGAAATAACTCACCGAGCTTGTGGGCGAGCAAACCGCCCAAGTTCGAGGCGTGCATGCCGAAACGTCCGCTCGCCAAGTCTTCCTGCATGAGCGGATTGACGGCGTACGTCCCCGACGTCATCGGGGCAAGCAAGCCACCGCGACCGACGATCGCGGACAAGTCCTCGCCCGCGATGCCCGTCTCGGCCAACAAGGCTCGTACTTCCCGTTCCCGATGCGAAAGTTGCTTCGGAATTGACAATCCTGTGACGTCGGCCCCATGACGGACGGTCCGAGACATGATCTCGACCGCTCCGTCAAACAAGCCGACCTTCGTCGAAGTCGAACCAGGGTTGATGGCAAGAATGAGCTGTCTTGTCATTTTAGCGACCACCTAACAGACTCTTTTCGACTTTCAAGAACTGGCTGCGTGAACGTGCCATCATCTGAATGCGCTCTTCAGCCATCTTCTCGGCCGCGACGTGGGTCGGTACCCCGTCCCGTTCGGCAATCTCGAAGACGCGCTGCATGTTGTCGTAAATGAGCTCGACTTTCTTCATCGCCCGCTCGCGGTTATAGCCTTCGAGCTCGTCGGCCACGTTGATGACACCGCCCGCGTTGATGACGAAGTCTGGGGCGTAAAGGATACCGCGCTCCTCGAGCACGTCCCCGTGACGATCCTCAGCGAGCTGGTTGTTCGCCGCTCCGGCGACGATTTGGGCTTTGAGCATCGGAATCGTCTTATCATTGATGACCGCACCGAGCGCACACGGGGCGAAGATGTCACAATCGACCGCATAAATCTCGTCCGGCTTGACGACCGTCGCGCCGAAGTCCGTCTCGGCCCGTTTGAGCGCCTCTTCGTTGATGTCGGTGACGACCAAGTGTGCCCCTTCTTCATGTAAGTGGCGGCACAAGTTATAGGCGACGTTCCCGACCCCTTGGACGGCGACCGTCTTGCCGGCGAGCGAATCCGAACCGAACTTCCATTTCGCTGCCGCCTTCATGCCGCGATACACGCCATACGCCGTCACCGGTGATGGGTTGCCGCTCGACCCGAACGCCGGGCTGACACCGGTCACGTAATCCGTTTCCATGTGGATGAAGTCCATATCGGCGACCGACGTATTGACGTCCTCGGCCGTGATGTAGCGCCCGCTGAGCGATTGCACGTAACGACCGAATGCACGGAACAACGCCTCTGATTTGTCCGTCTTCGCATTGCCGATGATGACGGCCTTCCCGCCACCAAGGTTGAGTCCCGCCGCCGCGTTCTTATACGTCATCCCTTTGGCGAGACGGAGAACGTCCGTGAGCGCCTCTTCTTCTGAAGCGTAGTTCCACATCCGCAGCCCCCCGAGAGCCGGTCCGAGCGTCGTATCATGAATCGCGATAATCGCCTTCAATCCCGATGCCTGATCTTGACAGAAGACGATTTGCTCATAGTCTTCAGCATGTAAGACGTCGAAAATACGAAAGCGTGGTTCCATGTTAGTTTCCATCATTGATGATTCCTCCATATGCGTAGTTTATTTTTTGGCGTGCAGTAATGCGAACGCGAGTGAGTACAGCTTGGCCTCGGCCGTATCGGCCCGACTCGTCAAGACGACCGGGGCGGCCGCGCCGACGACGATGGCCGCCACACTTGCTCCGGCAAAGTACATCATCGACTTATAAAGGACGTTGCCGACCTCTATGTATGGGACGAGCAATAGGTCGGCTTGTCCGGCGACGTCGCTGGCGATGCCTTTCTGTTTGGCCGCGACCATGTCGACGGCGTTATCGAGCGCGAGCGGCCCGTCGACGATACAACCTTTGATTTGTCCGCGCCGGTTCATCTGACTGAGCAGTGCGGCGTCCAGTGTCGCCGTCATCTGCGGATTGACGACTTCGACCGCCGCGATGGCGGCCACTTTCGGCGACGCGTAACCGATGTCATGCATCGCCGCCACGGCGTTATGAATGATGTCGACTTTTTCATCGAGTGTCGGCGCGATATGGATCGCCGCGTCGGTCACCCCGATCAGCCGGTCCCGATTCGGGATTTGGAACAGGGCGATATGGCTGAGCGTCCGGTTCGTCCTCAGCCCCGTCTCCCGGCTGAGCACGGCTTTCATGAACGTCGACGTCGCGACCATTCCTTTCATGAGCACATCGGCTTCCCCCGTTTTGACGGCGAGTGTGGCCCGTTTGGCAATCTCTTTGTCGCCTTTGACGTGGATGATGTCGACCGCGTCCTCGTCGATGCCGTGATCATCACACAATCGTTTAATCTCTCGGGCCTCCCCGATCAGTTTGAACCGAGACAATCCGTGATCGGTCGCGAGCTTGACGGCGCGGATGACTTCTACGTCGGCCGCCCCGGCGATCGAGACGGTGCGCCCGTTCAGTTGTTTCGCTTGTTCGAGCATCCGTTCAAAATTCATGCGTGTCCCCCCTTGCCTGTCTTCACTTACTATCATGCAAGATTGTTTCCATTTTTGAAAGCGCTTTAATCAGTTGCACATTACGCACATTATTGCATGGTATGAAAAAAAGTGCAGGTAATTTATTGCAGACGTTCAAGTTTATTATACAGCGTTCGGATCGAGATGTGTAATCGACGAGCCGCTTCCGACTTGTTGCCGTCCGCTTCCTCGATCGCCCGTTCAATCAAATCTCGTTCGTAACGTGCGACGGCGTCTTGCAAGGAAAGCGCGTCGGTCGGTCGTGTCGACGGGACACGGGCTGAGAGTTGAAGATGGTGCGGGGCGATCCACTGTTCGCTGCTCGCCATATAGATCATCGCCCGGCCGAGCACGTTCTCGAGTTCACGGACGTTGCCTTTCCAGTATTGGCTCTTCAGCAGTTCGGTCGCCTCACGGTTCACACCGCGCACACTGCGGCCGTACTCTTGATTCAATTTACGGACGATGCGCTCACAGAGCGGCTCGACTTCTTCAAGCCGGTCCCGGAGCGGCGGGATATGAATCGGCATCCGATTGATCCGATAGTACAAGTCTTCACGGAACGTGCCGTCCGCCACTTTCTGTTCGAGGTCGGCGTTCGTCGCCGCGATGATGCGGACGTCGACCGGAATCGCATTCGTGCCCCCGACCCGGACGATCTCATGTTCCTGCAGGACACGGAGGAGTTTGACTTGGACGTCGACCGGCAGTTCGCCAATTTCGTCTAAGAAGAGTGAGCCGCCATCGGCCTCTTCGAAATAGCCGACCTTCCCACCACGTTTCGCCCCACTGAAGGCACCGTCCTCATAACCGAACAACTCACTCTCGAGGAGCGTCGGGGAGATGGCCGCGCAATTGACGCGGACGAACTTTTTATATTTCCGCGGAGACTCTCCGTGGATCGCATGGGCGAACAACTCCTTACCTGTTCCCGACTCCCCGCGAATGAGGACGGTGACCGGCGTGACCGCGGCGAGGCGGGCCTGTTCGATGACGAAGCGCATCGCGTCGCTCGACGCGATGATGTCGGCAAACTGGTATTTCGCCTCAAGGTTGCGGATACGCGTCTTCGCTTCTTGCAGCTCGTCACGGAGCGCCCGGATTTGAGACACGTCCCGGATCACACCGACCGACCCGCGCAGTTTCCCTTCGACGATAATCGGTTCGGCATTGACGAGAATGTCGCGCCGCGTCGCCCCGATTTGCATCCGGATATCGCGGACTCCTTGCCCGGTCGACAGCACTTTCAAGTGAACGCTCTCCTGCATGCCGATGTCGGCCGTCGCCGGCTTATCGACGACGTCTTCTTTCTTGAATCCCGTCAGTCGCGTATAGGACGGGTTGATTAAAATCGTATTCCCGTTGTGGTCGGCGACCGAGATCGCCTCGCTCGTACAGTCGATGATCGCCTCGAGCATCTGTTGGTTTTGCTTCAGCCGTTCGACGACGATACGGATGAACTCCCCGGGCAAGACGACCGCGTCCGCAAAATGTTCTTTCAACTCATCAAACGTCTCAGAGCGTCCGGTCGTCTCGATCACGAAATCGAGACGTGTTGCAGCACATACCCGCCAATCCCCCGCCGTCATAATCCCGTGGTTGCGCGCGAGCTGCACGCCTTCGGCCATCGCTTCCGGGTCGATGACGGCGACGACGGTGACGAGCGGCGAGTCGAGCAACATCTTCAACACCTCGGTCCCGCCTTTCCCCGCACCGACAATCATCAATCGTTTATTCATTCTAATATCCCCCATTTTACCGTTCTGCATCCATGCTACTGAACCTGAACTGATTTCGCAACCTCACAAAAAAGGCCGTGTCGAGCTATGTATTTTCTGTTAAAATAATGAGTGTTAAGGAGGAGATCCTATGCGTATCATCGCACTGCTGATCTTAATCATCCCTGGCCTACTTGGTGTCTATGGCATCAAGTTGCTTCGCGACAGTTTCTTCCTCAAAACGAGCGTCCCATTCTCTTGGATCGAGTCGGTGGCAGCCGCCTCGATGCTCCAAGGAACGTTCGGGCTGTTGATCGCGATGGGCGGGATTGGTTTTGTGGCAGGTTATATCTTCAATCGTGACAAGAAAACAGGCAAAGTCCCGCGAATAGATTCTTGAACACAAAAAAGGTTCCCTAACTTGACTTCATTTCAAGTGCGGAACCTTTTTATTCGTATTGAATTGTGATCACTACGGATGATCTCCTCTCCTACTTGCTACAATCTTGTGACATGAGGTCCAATGGTCTTCTTAATGAAGAAGTTTGAAAGAAATTAGTAACTGCCGTCTTGCGTGAACGGAAACGTACCCATTCGAGTTACTAACAAATAGTCATCGGGTCATGTCGAACCATCCATCGTGAAGTCGAACGCTTGCCATAAACTGTTCAACGGTTGACAACACTCCTTTTGGTGAACTGAACGATTCGTTTTCCCCAAACACGGTCCCTAGCTTCGAACCGATGCCGGAATCGCCTCGCGAATGAGCGTACGTCGCGACCTCTCGTCGGGACGATGACGATTTGAGATGTCGTTCCCACCTCTGAGCTATTGACGGATAGCGGTCCGAGATGATTTCTTGCTCTAACCTGTTCCGGAACACGTTAGAAAGCGTTCATCTGACGCTCGTCCAAGTAACTTGGTACACCTTTATTATAACAAGTTCCGGCAATTTTGCAAGCGCTTTCTTTCACAATATTAAAGAAAATCAGGAGGAGAACCCCCTGATCGGTCATTTCTGTTTAAACGATTGATACGTGACGAAATATGAAATGAATTCAGAGTTTTTCGGACTGCGCTCGCGCTCAGGCCGGCCATCGAACATCTCATGGTCGCGCATCCCGTTCTCCCATGCCGTCTTGATGGCATGGCGCATCGCCCGCTCGACACGGGACGACGTCGTCTCATGCTCTTTCGCGATCATCGGATACAGTTCCTTCGTGATCAATCCGAGCAGCTCTTGGCGCTCCCGGACGTAGACGACGGCTTGACGAATATATTTGAATCCTTTGATGCGCGGTGAAATCCCGAGTTGTTGCAACAACAGCGAGATATCGAGTTCTTCCGGCGACATCGCCTCGAATTCTCGGCTCGAACCAGCGGCGAGTTCGCGGATTTTCGTGATCAATTGTTGAATGTTGAACGGCTTGACTAAAAAGTAAGAAGCGCCGAGTTGAACTGCCTGTTTCGTCACTTCATCTTTCCCGAACGCACTGAGCATGATCACTTCCGGTTTGGCATGAGCCAATTCCGTCTGTAACCGTTCGAGGACGCCGATGCCGTCCAGGTGCGGCATGATGATGTCGAGCAGCAGCACGTCCGGCTGGTGTGTCTTGACGACGTCTAAGCATGCCTCGCCGTCGTAGGCGGTCCCGACGACTTTTAAGTCGTCCTCGGACTCGAGTTGTCGGGTCAACAAGTCGACGATTTCTCGATTGTCGTCCGCGATGCATAATGTGATCAATTAAGACACCCCTTCGATAAACTTCCGTTTTAATTGGAGAGACATAGTGAGCAGTTCCTCCACATGTTGTTTCGTCAAATCCGTCATCTGCGCCCCGGCGATCATGCGCCCGAGCTCATCGACTCGTTCGGCATGACCAAGCGTGGAGACGTTCGTCTTCGTGCGATCATCCGTCTCCGTCTTCGTGATGTACAAGTGCTGATCTGCCATGGCGGCCACTTGAGCCAAATGGGTGATACAGAGCACTTGTGAGCCGACCGACAGACGGAAGATCTTCTCACCCATCGCTTGGGCGACCCGCCCCGAGACACCCGTGTCCACTTCATCGAAAATGATCGACGCGACGCCGACCGTTCGCGAGAAAATCGACTTCAAGGCGAGCATGACGCGGGACAATTCTCCGCCGGAGGCCACTTTGGCGAGCGGCTTGAAAGGCTCCCCGACGTTCGTCATCATATAGAATTCGACTTGATCGAGCCCGTCCGCCTTGAACAGTCCTTCTTTGAACCGAACTTCGAACTGGGTCTTCTCCATATATAATTCTTTCAATTCACGCTGAATCGCCTTCTCGAGCTCGGTAGCCGCTTGTTTACGGGCCGCCGATAGCGTCAGCCCGGACGTACGTACTTTTTGTTCGAGCTGGGCGAGCCGGTCCGATAGTTCTTGCAAATGTTCTTCCCGATTCGTCATCGATTTTAACTCATCGGCAATTTTTTCGCCGTACGTGATGACCTCGTCGATCGTGGCACCGTATTTCCGCTTCAGCTGTTGGAACAAAGCGAGCCGCGTCTCGATCTCATCGAGCCGGATCGGATCGAATTCGAGCGAGTCGAGCTGGTCACGCAACTGAAATTTCGCGTCTTCGAGCAAGAAGTAAGCGTTCGAGATCGTCTCGGCCATCGGCGCGAGCGATGTCGACAATGCGGAGGCTTCCTCCATCTCGCGCATGGCGATGCCGATCTGGTCGAGCCCTTTCGCCTCATCCGCGACCGCCTCATACGATAACCGGACGTGCTGATGAATCCGCTCGAAGTTGGCGAGCTCGTTCCGTTCCTCCGTGAGCGCCTGTTCTTCACCGACTTTCAGCTCGGCCGCCTCGATCTCATTCGTCTGGAACGCGAGCAAGTCCATGCGTTGGGCCAACTCTTGTTCACTTTGACTCAACCGTTTCAACTCATCGGCGACGTTTTTCCAATCGACGTAAGCCTCGCGATATCGCTCGAGGAGCGGGGCGAGCTCGGATTCAGCAAAGCTGTCCAAAATACCGAGATGGTACTCGGCATCCATCAAGTGCTGATGCTCGTGCTGGCCATGGATATCGACGAGCAGTCGGCCGAGTTCGCGTAGCGTCGATAGCGGCATCATCTTGCCGTTGACCCGGCATACGCTCTTTCCGCTGCTATGTAAGTCGCGGCGTAAAATGACGGTCCCTTCTTCGATCTCGATCCCGTATTGGGTCGCCGCCTCGAGGATCGGGTGGTCCGGTTCGACGATGAACAGCCCTTCGATCTCCGCCTTGTCTTGACCGTAACGGACGAACTCGCTCGAGCCGCGTCCCCCGACGAGCAAACCGATGGCGTCGAGTAAGATTGACTTCCCGGCCCCGGTCTCCCCTGTCAATACGGTCATCCCACGTTTGAACGTGATATTCAGTTCATCGATGATCGCAAATTGTTTGATCGATAGTTCTGCTAACATACGATAATTCACCTCATAACATTCCGAGTAGTCGTTCGATGATTCGTTTCGCCTGGTCTTCGTCACGGGCGATCATCAAAATCGTGTCGTCTCCACATACCGTTCCAATCAGCTCGTCCCATGACAAATGATCGATCAAGACACCGATCGCATCCGCATTGCCCGGCAACACTTTCATGACGACCAAGTTTTGAGCCGAGTCGACCGAGACGAAGCTGTCACCGAGGATCCGCTTCATCTTGCCGTACGGATTGAAGCGTTGATCGGCCGGGAGACTATACTTATAGCGACCGTCGTTGAGCGGCACTTTCACGAGATGAAGTTCTTTGATATCCCGCGAAACTGTCGCTTGCGTCACCGGATAGCCGGAGCGGTGGAGCTCATCGACGAGCTCGTCTTGTGTCTCGATTTCACGATTGGTCACGATTTCTCGAATTTTAATCAAGCGCTGTCCTTTGTTCATACTCGCTGACACCTCATTTTATGTTTCGCATACTCAGTATCATTCTAAAGTATTGTCGAAAAAAGGTCTAGCTTTCGCGGGATGAATTCCCTGGATCGGCGAGCGGACACAAAAAAACTGCAGACAAGACGTCTGCAGCTCAAGCGTTCTTCTTCAATTGCGCGTGGGCGGCGTCGATGACCGCGTCCACGTCGATGGCTGGGTCGACACTGCCGACGCCGGTGAAACGGGCGAACAATAAGAACTCGATATTCCCATCCCCACCGGTGATCGGCGAGAAGTCGAGTCCCGCAACTTCGAACCCTTCCGAGGCGAAGTAACGGACCATGTCGTCGACGACCCGTTCATGGATGGCACGGTCCCGGACGATGCCTTTCTTGCCGACATCGGCCTTCCCGGCCTCAAATTGCGGTTTGACGAGCGCCATGACGATGCCGTTAGGCTTCAAAATCGTCTTCAACGGCGGAATCATGAGCCGAAGCGAGATAAATGAGACGTCAATCGTCGCAAAGTCCGGCGCCACCGGAAACTGGTCCGCGGTCGCATGGCGGAAGTTCATCCGCTCCATGACGACGACACGGTCATCGCTCCGCAGCTTCCATGCCAATTGGTTATAACCGACGTCGACGGCATACATCTGCGCAGCGCCGTTTTGGAGCGCGCAATCAGTAAACCCGCCTGTCGATGAACCGATATCGATGCCGATGTTACCAGCCACATCGAACGGGAAGACTTGGAGCGCTTTTTCAAGCTTCAGTCCCCCCCGTCCGACGTATGGCAACACTTGGCCTTTCACTTCGAGCGGGATGTCGTCAAACACTTTGTCCCCCGCCTTATCAAGCCGTTCGGTCCCACTATAGACGAGACCGGCCATGACGGCCCGTTTCGCTTTCTCTCTCGTCTCCGCTAACCCGCGGTCGACGAGGAGTACATCTAATCTAGTTTTCTTTCGTTTTTCCATAGTTCCTCACACATTCTGTCGATTTGTCACTTGAACGAACTGCTGAACCGAGTCAGCGATTTGCGTCGGACGGAGCCCGATTTCTTCGAGCAATTGATTGACGCCGCCGTGTTCGATATAGCGGTCCGGAATGCCAAGTCGGAGCACACGCGGGAACTGCCCGGCATCGCTCGCATGTTCGAGCACACTGCTGCCGAAACCTCCGGCGAGCGCCGCTTCCTCTAACGTGACGAGCGGGATGCCTTCCGCGTATAAAGCGGAGAGCATGACGTCGTCGAGCGGTTTGATCGTACGAGCGTTGATGACACGGACGCTCACTTGCCCTTCAAGCAGTGCACGCACTTCAAGCGCGTCTTGCACTTGTGGACCGAACGTCAAGATGGCGACATCCGTTCCGTCCGCGACCGTCTCCCAGACGTCGAGCGGCAATTCGCGGAGCGTCTCGCTCATCGGTGTCCCGATTCCTTCGCCGCGCGGGAAACGGACGGCGATTGGACCGTCATCATACTTCAGCGCCGAATAGACGAGATGTTGCAATTCCTCTTCGTCTTTCGCCATCAAGATGCGAATGTTCGGCACGTGGCGCATAAAGGCGATATCGAACACGCCTTGGTGCGTCTCCCCGTCCGCTCCGACGAGACCAGAACGATCGATCGTGAAGATGACGTTCAAGTTTTGACGGCAAATGTCGTGCACGAGCTGATCATAGGCGCGTTGGAAGAACGTCGAATAAATCGAGACGACCGGCTTCAAGCCTTGTGTCGCCTGTCCTCCGGCCAATGTGACCGCATGTTGCTCGGCAATGCCGACGTCAAACATCCGCTCCGGGAATTGCTTGTTGAAGCAATCGAGTTTCGAGCCGACGCTCATCGCTGGTGTGATGAGTGTCACGCGCTCGTCCGTCTCGGCGACTTTCGTGATCGTCTCAGCGACGACCTTCGAATAGCTCGGTCCTTTGACCTTGCCTTTGATGACTTCTCCCGACTCGATTTTATACGGTCCGAGACCGTGCCACGTGCCGACACCATCGAGTTCGGCCGGACGATAGCCCTTGCCTTTTTTCGTGATGACGTGAACGATGACCGGTCCATCGATTTTCTTGGCGTACTCGAGCGTCTCGAGCAGGTCGCGTAAATCGTGACCGTCCGTCGGTCCGAAGTACGTGAATCCGAGCTCTTCGAAGAACGTCCCTGGGATGAGCGCTGATTTCAGCATATCCTTCACGCGTTCCACGCTCCGTTCGAGCGAGTTGCCGACGATCGGGATATGTTTGATGAGCGTCTCGACTTCCTCACGGGCGTGTTTCAGTTTACGTGACGACCGCATCCGGCCGAGCATGTTGTGCATCGCGCCGACGTTCGGCGCGATCGACATCTCGTTATCGTTCAAGATGACGATGACATTTTGTTTCTCGGCGCCGATATGGTTGAGCGCTTCGAGCGCCATTCCCCCAGTTAGCGCCCCGTCCCCGATGATGGCGATGGCCCGGTCGTTCGAGCGTCCTTTCAACTCGTTCGCGATGGCGATTCCCATCGCGGCCGATAAGGACGTCGAGCTGTGCCCCGTCTCCCAGACGTCATGATTGCTCTCACAACGCTTCGGGAATCCGCATAAGCCGTTGTATTGACGCAGCGTATCGAACTGACTCGTTCGTCCTGTCAAGATTTTGTGGACGTACGCTTGATGCCCCACGTCCCATACGAGTTGGTCTTTCGGACTGTCAAATACACGGTGCAAGGCAAGCGTCAATTCGACAACCCCTAGGTTTGGTCCCAAGTGCCCTCCCGTTTCAGCCAATTTTTCAATCAAAAACCGTCTGATGTCTGCGCCGAGCGCTTCTAACTCGGGTACCGACATCTTTTTTAAGAATGACGGGTCTTGAATGGATGTCAAGTCCATGATGACCATCCTTTCTCCTGTCTTATTACTGATTCGTACCTTACATTTTACAAGAATGTGTCCATAGATGCTATACATTCACAAAAACAAAGGTGACACGATGTGCTCATCGTGTCACCGAGATTAATGATTGCGTCGTACGACGAAGTCGAGAAGCTCCCGTAAAAGTGGGGCCTCGACCGAAAGTTCGGCCAGTGCGGCCTCACTTTCCGTGACTTCTTGTTCCAGCGCTTTTTTCGCTCCATCGAGACCGAGCAGTTTCGGATACGTCGCTTTATCGTTTCCTTCGTCCGAACCGACTCGTTTCCCGATGAGCGCCTCGTCTCCTTCGACGTCTAAAATATCATCTTGGATTTGGAAGGCGACCCCGAGATGTTTTCCGAACCGTGCGAGCGCCTGACGATCCGTCTCGGAAGCGTCCGAAAGGATGGCCCCCGCTTCAAGGGCATACACGAGAAGCGCCCCCGTCTTCCGCTCATGGATCGATTGCAGAGTCGACAGTGTCACACCGCTCCGTTTCTCAGCGAGCATGTCATCGAGCTGACCGCCGACCATGCCGGCGCTGCCTGCCGCTTCACTGAACCGTGTCATGAGGGCGACGACTTTCGTCGCTTCCAAATCGGCCCGTGCAATGAGATGAAACGCATCCGTCAGCAAGGCGTCGCCTGCGAGAATCGCGGTCGCCTCATCGAACTGACGATGGTTCGTCGGACGCCCGCGACGGACGTCATCGTCATCCATCGCCGGAAGGTCATCATGGATGAGCGAGTATGTGTGGACCATCTCGAGGGCGACGGCCGCTTCATGCCCGAGCGCCCTCGGACGGCCATATGTATCGAGGACGGCATAAAGAAGAGCCGGACGAATCCGTTTCCCACCCGCCTCGAGGGAGTATGTCATCGATTGAAACAAGCGCTCCGGCATCAGAGACGGATCGAGCAAGCGACGCGTCGCCTGTTCGACCTCTTCTTTCCATGCCTGTAGATGGACCTGCACGCTCATACGGTCCCTCCTTTTTCACGGAGCGTCCCGTCGAGTTCAAGAATTTCGTCCATTTTTTGTTCCGCCGCCGTCAATTTGGTCTGACAGAGGGCAGACAATCGCACGCCTTCCTCGTAAAGGGTCATCGCTTCTTCAAGGGCGACTTCTCCCGTCTCGAGTTGTGTCACGATTTCCTCGAGCCGGGCGAGCGCCGCTTCAAACGTCAGTTCTTCTTGTTTCTTCGCCATCGTGTCTCTCCTTCACTTCCGCGACGGCATGGCCATCCCGAAATCGGATCGTCACCAGGCCGTCATGTAGTTGTTTGACATCTTTCACGTACGTCCCGTCCTGTTCGACGAACGTGTATCCTCTCGCGAGCACGGCGAGCGGGCTGACAGATTGCAATCGTCCTGCCAACTGGGCGAATTGAACCGCCGGTCTCTCGAGAGGTCGAATGCGTTCTAACCGTCCTTCATATTGCCGGAAACGGTCGTCTTGCGTTCGGAACACTTGCATCAGATTGCGGACGTCGAGGCGTTGGGACGACGCTGCGAAACGGTGCCGCGCGTGCGTCACTTGTTTCGTGGCACTCTGTTCGAGCCGAATCTCGGCCTGGGCGAACCGCTCTCGCTTTTGAATGATCGTATAGCGGGGCGACTTGAGGCCGTAACTGTTTTTCATGCGCTCGACACGTTCGCGAAGCGAGGCCATTTGCGTCGTCACGACCCGCGTGAGTGCGCGACTTAAGCGCTCCACATCTTTTCGTTGCGCTTCGATTGTTGCCGTCGCGAGCTCCGCCGCCGCTGTCGGAGTGGCAGCCCGTACGTCGGCG